>LVBN01000016.1 GCA_001603165.1 Spirochaetales bacterium Spiro_12 | reverse complement strand
ACCGGAGGGTGATGGCGGTGAATCTCGATTCCAATGTCCTGGTGACCAAGGCCTTGCTGCCCCTGCTTAAGAAGGCGGGCTCCTCCTCGGTGGTAAACCTCTCCTCCCTGGCGGGCAGAAAGGGCGGCCACGGAGGTTCGGTGTTCTACGCGACAGCCAAGGGCGCCATCCTCACCCTGACCCGGGCGTTATCCACCGAGTTGGCTCCCTACGGCATCAGGGTGAACGCGGTAGCGCCCGGGCTTATTCTCGGATCATCTTTTCACGCCATCCACAGCAGCGAGGAATCCAAGCAGGCTACTATCGCGCAGATTCCGCTTAAGAGAGCCGGCGGCTGCGAAGATGTGGCCAGGGCGGTCGCCTTTTTCGCCAGCGAATACGACGGCTTCATAACAGGCGCCACCCTGGACATCAACGGAGGGATTTACATGGCCTGAGACAGCCGTTCCTGTTCAAATTGAGCGGCGCCGATGTAAGCCGCGGTGGCCGCTATTGGAGTTTCCGGAGCCTTACTTCGATGCCCGATTCGCCCGCGAGTTCTTTGAGAAGAAGACTCGTATCCGTATTCCCGAAGTGGTAGGGGTAGAGAATTTTGGGTTTTACGATGCGGGCCGCTTCGGCCGTCTGTTCGGGCGTCATGGTAAAGGGCAAATTCATGGGAAGAAAGGCTATGTCGATTTCCCCGAGCAGGGCCATCTCGGGGATGGGTTCTGTATCCCCGGCCACGTAAATTCTGAGATCGCCCGCCCCCACGACGAAAATGAATTGGGTAAAAGCTCTATTGACGTTCCAATATCATAATGATATCATAAAAATATCGGAGGAAATCCATGGAATACCCGTATTCTAAAGAAACTGTCATGAAGGCTAAGAACGGAATGGCTGTACTAATACTGTCCCTCATCCTGATGATCGCGGGTTTCGCGGCGATCGGAGCCGGCGGTATCATCCTGGACGAAAACGGATCATCGGCCGCGGGGGTGACGCTCCTGGTGGCCGGGATACTCTATTCCCTGATCTGCTGGATTCCTTTCATGGGCCTGAAAATATTAAAGCCCCAGGAAGCCCTGGTGCTCACCCTTTTCGGCAAATACATGGGGACGCTCAAAGGCGAAGGGTTCTTCTTCGTGAATCCCTTTGTCCAGGCGGTCAATCCCGCTACCGGCGCAGGGGCCGCCACGGCCACGGAAGATCAGAACCCTCTGCCCCAGGCTGGAAAAGCGGGCGGCTCCGCTAAAACCAGTCTTTCCGCGAAAACCATTTCTTTGAAATCCATGACCTTGAACAACAACAAGCAAAAGATTAACGACGCGCTGGGAAACCCGGTGGAAGTGGGTATCGTCGTCATCTGGCGAATCGTCAACTGTTCGATGGCGGTATTCAACGTGGATAACTACAAGGCCTTCCTTTCGATCCAATGCGACTCGGCCCTGCGCAACATAGCCCGGCTGTACCCTTACGATATCGCCGAAGGGGGGGAAGAGATGACCTTGCGCGGGTCCAGCCAGGACGTGGCGGAAAAACTGAAGGCCGAGATTCAATCCAGGGTGGAGATCGCCGGTATCGAAATACTCGAAGCGCGTATAACGCACCTTGCCTATGCCCCGGAAATCGCCGCCGTCATGCTGCAGCGCCAGCAGGCGACGGCCATAATCGATGCGCGCAAGATGATTGTGGACGGAGCCGTGGGCATGGTAGAAATGGCGTTGGCCAAACTTAGCGAAAACAACATCGTCGACCTCGACGAGGAAAGGAAGGCGGCGATGGTCAGCAATCTGCTGGTGGTGCTCTGCGGCAACAGGGACGCCCAGCCCATCGTCAACTCGGGATCTATCTACTGATATTCATGGACCAGAAGAGCGAAAAGGATAAAAAACAAATTCTGCTGCGGCTCTCGCCCCAGCTTTGGCGGGATGTCGCCGCCTGGGCCGAGGACGACTTTCGCTCGATAAACGGCCAGATCGAGTATCTTTTGAGCGAAGCGGTCCGCCGTCGGAAAAAATCCTCCGACGGCGGACCGGGCGGGGGGGAATAATCCCGTACCGCTTTTAGCTCTTGCGGGGCGCAGCGGAAGTTTTGTTATTTTTCCGCCATTCGATGATCAGTTCCGCCAAGAATTCAATCGCCTTGGTAAGCCACCTCTTTCCCATCTCCGCCGAAGCCGTACCGCTCACCTCCCCCCAGGTCCCCGTCAGGCAGTAGTCCCTGAAATCCCCATAGGCGACAAAGGCCGAGCCGGGAGGGTGGGCGACGACCTTGCCCAAACCCGGCAGCGACGCTTTATCATCCGCGTTGCCCAAATCCACCAGATCCGGCGCCAGGGCCTTCATGATGGAGCTTATCACTTCTCCTCCATGGCCGAAGGGTTCCTTCGATTTTGTCTCTCCCCTCGCCGCGTCGCCCGCCGCCTTCCACCAGTCTATCGCGCAAACGCCCCATCCTTCCCTGTGCAAACGGCGGCACAGCAAATCCACGGTTTTCATGTTGAGGGAGTGGCAGGAGAGAAACACGATGTTGGAGAAGCCCTGTTTTAAAAAAGACCGGGCGACGGCTTCGAGATACGATCCCAAAACAGGCGAATCCACATGGATGGTTCCTGGCCAGAACTCCAGTTCGAAGGTATCGCCATAGGGGATCGGGGCAGTGGTAAGGCAATCCGCCTTTTCGGCGAGCAGCGCGGATACGGCCTGGGCGACATAGAGGTCGGTGCCCAGCGGGCAGTGGTTTCCCGTCTGCTCCACCGATCCCAGGGGAAGAATGAGGGTATCGCAGCGAGTTATCGCCTCTGCGAAGCGCGGAGAAGTCATGTTGTCGATACGTCGCGTCATTGGGGCAAGGGTGCTTCCGACGGGATTTTGCATGGTTCAGCTCCCGTGGACCTTTACCGGTTTTCCGCTCGCCGCGGATTCGGTAATAGCGAGCGCCACTTCCATCGATTCGCACGCGTCCGCGACGTCGGAAAGCACGGGGGCGCCCTTGTCGATACATTCCACGAGATTGTCGATTTCCTGCTTGAATGGATGATGTTCGACGGATCCTGAATTCGGCGTGTCGCAGGGAAGGACGACAAAGTCCTTTTGCGCGGGGAACAGCCGCTTCGAGTAAATCCTATTGTCCCTCAGGGCGCCCTTGGTTCCGAGCAAATCAATATTGAACTGATAGGGAAAGTTCAGCCCATCCAGGGATACGGAAATTTTCCCCACCGAGCCGTCCGCGAATCGCAGCGCCGCGACGATCGTGGTCGGATAATCGAAATCCTTGCGCACCCTGGTGGCGTAGGCGGACACTTCGTCGATCTCCCCGTGAAGATATCTGGCGAGGTCCGTCGCGTGACAACCGCCGGTTATCATGGCGCCGCCGGCATATTCCTTGCGGCGTATCCAGTCGTAGCTGGAAAAACTCGGCTTAATCCCATGCCAGTAATCCATCTCGGCGTAATAGACATCTCCGATGGCCGAAGCATCGAGAAGGTTTTTCAAATTCGCAACCAGCGGGTGCCAGCGTAATACGAAACTGACGACGCTTTTACGTCCCGAGCGTCCGGCGGCGTCGCGCAACGCTTGCAGTTCTTCGCGGCTGATGCCCGCCGGTTTTTCCAGTATCAGGTGCTTGCCCGCGTTGAACGCCAGGATGGCCTCGCCTGCGTGCAAATAGTTCGGCATGCATTCGGATACGATATCCACGGTCTGATCATCGAGAAGTTCCTCATAACGATCATAGACGCGGATCGGCTCTTCCGCCTTGCCCGCGGACGCCCAGTCCCGCCCGAGCTTTTCCGAGCTTGAGCGGGAACGCGAGCTGATAGCCGCCAACCGTAGCCGAGGGTTGGCGAGAATAGCGGCGGCGTGCTGGTTGGCCACCTGCCCCGCGCCCCGGATGCCCACGCATAATCGTCCTTCTTGATCCATCCATTTCCTCCGGTCAGCCAATTTCCAGGCTTTTGTAAATTTCCAGCGCGTAAGCCCCGAATTCCGGCTGTACCCGCACCTCCTGCTGACGTGGGCGCGGCAATTCGATATCCAGGGATTCTATCATTCTCGAAGGGCGGGCCGAGAGCACGATAACCCTATCCGATAAAAAAACCGCCTCGTTGATGCCATGGGTTACGAAAAGAATGGTCTTGCCGGTTTCCTGCCAGATCCTTAAAAGTTCGATGTTCAGTCGTTCCCTGGTTATCGCGTCCAGGGCCCCGAACGGTTCGTCCATCAGCAAAAGCTTGGGATCATGGACAAGGGCCCGGGCGATGGAAACGCGCTGCTGCATGCCTCCGGAGAGTTCTCCGGGATATCGGTCCTCGAAACCCTCCAGGCCCACGAGCGCCAATAGGTATCGCGCCCGTTCCTCCATCGCCTTTCGGTCTTTCTTTAAAATTTCGATGGGCAACAGGACATTGTCGATCACCTTTCTCCAATGAAGGAGAAGCGGTTTTTGGAAAACAAAACCAACTTCCCGGCTTATGTCGAAATCCTCCTTGTCGATGATGATTTCACCCGAAGATTTCGGCAGAAGCCCAGCGATGATCTTGAGAAGTGTCGTTTTACCGCAGCCTGAAGGGCCTACGATCGAGACGAATTCCTTTGGGAAAATATCGAAGGTGACGTCGCCGAGCGCTTTAAGCTCGCCGCCGCCTGTTGTGTAAGTCTTTTTGACGTTTTTGAGGGAGAGCAAAGGTTTCCTTTCGTCTTGCATCGCTGGCCACCACCTTAATTATCGGTAAGGATAGTACGATCAAATCGGGCGGGCGCGGCCGGTTTTTCCGGTCGCGCCCGCGGCTGATTTTCTGTATCGATTTCTAGAAGTTGAACTTGAAGGGCGGGCTGGGAAGGAATTCCGAAGAATAGTAGTAATTCGGATCCGGATTCATTGCCAAGCCTTTTTCCTTCACGGTGTTGATCGTATCCTGCATCCTCGACGGATCGATATAACCGATACCGTAGTTCTTGTAACGATCGGTTTTGAAGAACTCCTTAACCGCGGTCAAATTGGCGATAAAATCGTCGGTATTGATGGGATGGTACTTCGAGAGAATAGAGATCGCTTCGGGAATGTTGTTGAGCGTATATTGCCAGGCCTTGTAGGACACCTTGAGGAACTTGCGCAGGGCTTCGGGATTGTTCTTCATGAAGTCCGCGTTGGCGATGTAGCTGTGCGCGTAGGCGTTGAAGCCATAGTCCGCCCAAATGATCCACCCCAGCTGATCGGCGGGAACCGCTTTTTCCATGAAGGGCTTGCCGGTGAAGAGCTCGAACACCACGTCGGCCTGTTTGGACCCCAAGGCGGCCGGTTTCGCGGTCGGTTCGATGTTTATGAATTTGACATCGCTGGCGTTGAGGCCGATGAGTTTGGCGAAGGCCGGCCACATCACCTTATGCCCGTCCGACGCCGGCACGGCCACCGTCTTGCCTTTCAGATCCTGGGGGGCCTTGATACCGGAATCCTTCCAGAAGAACATGCAATTGGGGTGCTTGTCGAAGATAATGCCGACGATCTTCACATTGGCGCCCTTCGCTCGAGCCTCGATGGGGACGGGGGCGTCGGAAATGCCGATCTGGGCTTTGCCGGCGTCCACCATCTGCACGGTGAATCCCGAACCTTGGCCGATCATGACATTCACGTCCAATCCTTCTTCCTTGAACCAGCCCTTTTCCATTGCGACATAGTAGGGCGCGTGGTCGCCGGAAATTTTCCAGTTCAGCTGGAAGTTGATCTTGGTCGCCTGGGCGGAAATCCCCGCCAGGACAAGTAGAGCGAACGCGATTGTTGCGATGATCCGTTTCCTCATTGTAAAACCTCCTACATGAGAATCCGATGAATTCCGCAGGATCGCTCAAGCGATCCCGTATGAAGTGCGTAAATCAGTGGTCATTCCTTCCCCGGAATTGCCAGGGCATGCAGAGCCTTTCAATGGCCGATACGATGCCGAACAACGCGACGCCGAACAAAGAAACGAGCATGAGGCCGGCGAAAATCGGCGGGGAATCCATGGTGTACTGGGAGTTGATGATTATATATCCCAAACCCTTGTCCGACGCGACGAATTCTCCGACGATCGCACCTACGACGCACATCGTCGAACTGATTTTCAGACCTGTGAAAATATAGGGAAGTGAGTTGGGAAGCCTGAGCTTCAGAAATATCTGGAGCTTCGACCCGTTCAAGTACTTTACCAGGTCCAATAGATCGTCTTCTATTTCGAACAGGCCGACTGTCGTATTGATCACGACAGGGAAAAATGAAACGAGGAAGGCGATCAATATATTCGTCTTCAAACCGTAGCCGAACCACAGCACGAGAAGTGGCGCTATGGCGACGATGGGAAGGGAGTTCAGGAAGACAAAAGCCGGCATGATGATTTTCTTGATGGTCGCGTTCCAGGCCAGGCCGATCGCGATCGTTATGCCGAGTATCGAGGTTACGAGGAAGGAAATCACCAGCTCTTTCAGCGTGATGCGTATATGGACGATCCAACTGTAATTCGCGTCGGGCTGGGGCAGGAGAAGGTGCTGGATCGCCACGATAGGGGAAGGTAGGATATACTCTTTCACCTTGAAAATCCTGACGCAAAGCTCCCAGATCACGAGAAGGACGACAATGACCACCGGCGTTTTTAGGCGGGACCAAAGCGAACGCACTGTAAAGACAGGGGCGTTTTTCATGTCGCGCTCCCTGTTTTTTCAGTGTTCCATGGCATGAGCGCCCGCTCGAGAAAATCTATCAATGCGAACAAGCCAAGCCCCATCGCCGAGATGAGAAAAAGCGCGGCGAACATGGGAGGGGTGTTCATCATCGCCTGGGAGTCTTTTATGAGAAAACCCAGGCCCTGGCTGGATGCCACGAACTCTCCGACGATCACCCCCACCACCGTCATCGTCGCGCTGACCTTCAGGCCGGAAAAAATGTAGGGCAGGGAGTTCGGGATCCTGATTTTAAGAAATATCTGCAGCTTTGAGGCGTTCAGGTAGCGGATCAAGTCGAGAAGATCCTCGTCCACCGAATTCAGACCCGCGATGGTGTTGAGGACTACGGGGAAAAAAGCCACGATGATCGCGATGGTCACGTTCGCCGTGAAACCGTAACCGAGCCAGATCAGAAAGAGGGGCGCCAAAGCGATTTTGGGAAGGGAATTCAAAACCGCGATCACCGGCATGAAAATACCCCGCAGCAATTTGGACCAGGAGATGAACAGGGCGAGAAAAAAGCCGACGAGGGCTGTCAGCGAAAAACTGACTGCTATTTCCACCAGGGTGGTGCGTATATGAACCCACCAGGTATTCTCGGCGACAAGCTCCTTCGAAAACAGGCTTTGAAATACCGAAATGGGCGATGGAACGACAAATTCCTTTACCTTGAAAATCATTATCAACGCTTGCCAAAGGGCTATGGCCGACACGATATAGAGGAGTTTCGGCAGGGCCTTATGCAGCAAGGTCGGTTTTCGTTTCATCCCCTGCCGCCTTCCCAGGCCGCCAAAGGGAGTCGCCTGGCGATTTCCGAAATTCTATACCCAAAACCCGAGGAGCCGATGGAATCGAGCCGCACGCGACCGTCGATCCGCCTGAACAGACCGGGGTGCACCGCGGCCTCGGGAATCGACGCATCGGGGTAGAACTGCATCGAGTTCGTTTCAACCCCCATGATCGTCCCGGCATGGGCGGCCAATTGAATGTGCGGGATCTGGGCGAGCATAGGGTTGGTCAGATCCTGGACCATAAGCGTCATCCCCGCCATCTTCGCCCAGCAAAGGCTGAGCAATGCCCCTGAAAAAGTTTTACAGGTCTTGAGGGCGACGCCTGTCCAGCCGAGGGTTCTGCCCAGGGCGAGAAAACTCCAGTCGTGGGCGCTTTCGTCCATGAAAAGCGGTTTGCGGGCGCTCACCGCGTGGGCGTCGATGCGATATTGCTCCAGGTCGTAGGGGAAGGGCTGTTCGATATAGAGGATCATCCCGTATATTCTCGGCGCTTCCCCGAGCAGCTTGTCGAGAATACCGCATACATAGGCCGGATCGAGGACGGTGCAGTTAAAGTCGGCGCTCAGCCAGTCGACGTCGTGGGCGATTGCGATACGGCCGACTTCGACTATGCGGGCGTAATCCCATTCCGGATCGGTGCCGGTGAGCTTTACCTTTAGGCACTTGAGCCCGTCGCGAACGATCCAATCGGAGAGCACCACCGGATACCCATCCTTCGGCTCCTTGCCGTCGAGATCTTCGGTCCTGAGAATATCCTTGCCTCCCACCAGATGCCAGGCCGGGAGCGAGGTCGGAGCGGGGCGGACGAGAAATTCCTGCGGATAACGTCCTTTAAAAAGCGATGAGTACCCATGGTCGTAAAACCAGGACAAATCGCGGTTCATGTGGTCGCTATCGAGGGAATCGAAGACCGGGATGCCATGGAGATTTCCATAAGCGTCGAACAATGCCACATCGAAGGATGCCGAGCAGACTAGGGCGGCCAGCCAAGGCATTTTGGGAAGGAGCTGCGCTTCCCTTCGCTTGTTGAACTCGTTCAGCAATGGCGGCAAGGCTTCTTTCGAGAAGGCATGCCCGATTTCCATAGGATGTCCCCATAGGGGGAAATCGTTCCAGGTTTGGGCCAGAAGTTGACAGAAGTCCTGCATGGCGGAAAGTCGGGAATCGTAGGGCAGATCGCAGGGCCATACCCAGGCGACGCTGAGCGGCGTTTCCCCCCAGCCGGCCGCCCGATCCCCGCTCCTCGACGAAACTTCGACCCTAACCCGCGCACAGACCGCGTAAGTTGTCGTCTCGGGTCCGAACTTTAGGGGGATCCTCGTCTTCAAGGGTAGAAAATAAAGAGCAAGGCCATCCACTCGCACATCCCGGTTGAATCCCATAATCCAACGATAGCACGAGTCTGCATTTTGTCAAGTTTCTTTACAAATATCTGTACAAATCGAATATTCATAGTATTATACAGCCAAGAATGAAGAAAAACGCCGAAACCGCGAACGTCCACTCTTTTTCCGAAGGCGAGTACACAACCGCTGTCCTAAAGGCGATCGAGAACAGTGTCGCCAAATCGCGGGCATCGCTCGCCCGGCATCTGGGCTTGAGCCGTACGACCACTTCGACGATCGTTTCAGGGCTGATCAATCTGAACTTGCTCGAGGAAAAGAGTTTGCTCAGGGAAGGCAGAGGTAGACCCGGCATACTTCTCGATCTGGATAGCTCGATTTGGCGGGCCGTGGGGGCGGAATACCACTCCGGTTCCTGGGCCTTCGTTGAAACCGACTTACGGGGTTCCATTCTGAGGACTGGATCGCTTAAGGTCGCTGGCAGGGGCCCGGATGCTTTTCTCGACTGTCTGGCCCAAGGTTTGGCGGAATTTAGGCGGAACGTCAGTGGCGAATTGTTGCCTGCCTTCGGGATCGGCGTCCCCGGCTTGGTGGACTGTGACCGGGGATTAATCATAAGGGCCGATGATCTTGGCTGGCGAAACGTGCTCGTGAGCGAGTATGTTGAGAAAAAGCTGAAAAGCAAGGCCTTGGTCATAAACAGGAATAGGGGCGCCGGCTTGGCGGAGGCCCGGTTCGGCGGAGGCAGGGGAACGCACCAAATTGTATATATCGGCATTGGAACGGGTATAAGCGCGGCTTTTATCGTCGACGGGGAACTTATCCATGGTTCTTCCTTCAGCGCAGGCGAAATCGGGCATATTACGATGGATAAAGCGGGTCCGCTCTGCGCTTGCGGGAAGCGCGGTTGCCTCCATGTATATTCTTCGGGTACCGCCATGGCGAGGATGGCGGCCGCGTTGCTGTCGGAAGGAAAGGAATCCGGGCTAAAGAACAAAAAAAACCAGCGGGAACCAATCGATGGCGAGGATGTGTGCCTCGCGGCTAGGGCAGGGGATCGGTTAGCCCTTGAATGCCTGGGGGAGGCGGCAAGGCAGCTCGGCCTGGCCATCGCGAATATCATAACCATATACAACCCGGATAAAGTGATCATCGGTGGCCCTATCGGATCGATCGATAGTCCTCTGATCGGATATGTGCGAAAAGAAGCCGAGCGCTGGGCGATGCCGCACGCCTTCGATGCCGTGAAAATCGAACGTGCCGCCCTGGGGGAATCGGTTGGCGCGCTGGGAGGAGCTTGCTTGGTGCTTGATCGCAAGCTTTCGCTGGCATCCGTCGTGAGAAGTAAATAACCCAGCGGATCGCCCGTGGGCGATACCACGTTAGCCCCTGGGACGATCCGTAATTTGCGGCATCTTTATTCAAAAACGCTTGCCCTTTTTTCGATCGAAGTGGTAGGATGACTCCGCTAGCCCCGCGACAGCGATGCAAATGTACTCTTGGCTCGTCGCGGCTGGATGGGAAAGGAGTACCCAGGTGTCCGTCGAACCGATCAAGCGTGTTTCCGTGGTGGAACAGGCCATTTCGAAAATCTACGATCTCATCCTCAGCCAGAACCTGAAGGAAAACGATAAGCTCCCTCCCGAAAGGCAGCTCTCTGAAATGCTGGGCATCTCCCGGAACTCCCTGCGGGAGGCCATACGGGTCCTCGATATGCTGGGCGTTGTCAGGGTGGACCAGGGCAGCGGCATGGTGATCGATTCGTCCCGGGTTTCCGACGCTGTTACGAAACACCTCACCTTCGCCCTTCTTATGAATAGGGAAAAGATGAACGAACTCTTCGAAGCCCGACTGGTGGTGGAGACCGAATGCGCCAGCCTGGCCGCTTTGAGGGCGAGCGAAAGCGAGCGCGCCCTGCTGCACCGCACGTATCAGGAACTCTGCGAGTCGAGGACCGACAGACCGAAGAGCATAGCCTTGGAAATCGAACTCCACAATATCGTAGCCCGGGCCGCCCACAACTCGGTGCTGGAAAAAATTCTGAACTCCCTCAAGCAAATCCTCAAGGAAAGCCGGGAAGCCACCGTTCCCCATACCGGCGTGACCCCCGAAACGGTAAAGGTTCACGAACGACTCATCGCCGCCATAGACGCCAGGGATTCCCGGAGTTCCGCCGATATTATGCGGGAACACATAGCCGCCGTCGCCGACAGGATGAAGCTGCTGCAATAAAGTGGTAGGATGACTTGACATCTGCCGCCTCAGGTTTTATAAAGATATTTATAATCCTGAGGAGGTACGGTATGAAGAAACTTGTACTTTTCATTCTTGTGGCCGTTCTTGTCGCCTTCCCCGCCTTCGGTCAGCGCAAGACCGAGCTTCTTATGGGAACCGCGAGCATGGGCGGAGCGTTCTATCCGGTGGGGCAGGGTATCGCCAATCTGGTTACCAAATATTCCAAAAGCTATTCCATGGTTCCCGTCGTAACCGGCGGGGCAGTGGAGAATCCCCGCCTTCTGGACTCCGGCGATGTGGATATAGCGATCACTAACGCAAATATCGCTTACTTCGCCTGGGCGGGAACCTCCCCGTACACCAAGAAAATCGACATAACCTGCCTGGCCAGCCTCTATCCGAGCGTGCTTCATATGGCTGTCCCCGTGAATTCGTCGATCAACGATTTCGGCGATCTCAAGGGCAAGCGGGTCGCGGTAGGTCCGGCCGGCGGCGGAACCTTGGATATTCTCAAGGTGCTCCTGGACGAGTATGGCATGACCATGAAGGACATCACCCCGAGCTACCTGGCCTATGGCGACGGATTCAGCCAGATGGCCGACGGCAATGTGGACGCGGCCTTCGCGCTTTCCGGCTATCCCGCGGCGGCGGTCATGCAGACCATCGCCACGAAGGAAATCAAGTTCATCGAGGTGCAGCCCGATAAACTGGCTTCCATCATGAAGAAGTATCCCTATTATACCGATATCACCATCGGGAAGGACGTATACAAAACGAGGAAAGACCCTGTGGTGATCGGCGTCCAGAATGTGCTCATCGTGAAGAGGAATTTCTCGGAAGAGGCTGTGTATCAGATAACCAAGGCCCTCTTCGACAACCTGCCGGAGTTCGCCGCCGCGAACGCCAACGCGAAGCAGATCGACGTGAAGAAGGCTTCGCAGGTACCCATCCCCCTGCACCCCGGCGCAGAGAGATTCTACGCGGGAAAGTAATTTCCGTTTTTGCCCGCGATAGTGCGTAGAGCGGCCGGGGAATCGCGAAACCAATCGTTTCGCGATTCCCCGGATCGCAAGACAAAGTCTGTTCATATCCATACCTGTTCAATGAATATCGTTACCAGGCCTTAATAGGAGCCCGTCATGGAAGAGAATTCGGGAATTAAAAAAAGCCTTGGCGTCCTCGCTACAGCCCTGTGCCTCGTAGTCGGCGCCTTTCACATTTTCGACGTTTCCGGCGTTATGGTTTTTTCCACCATGATCATACGAATCGTCCATATCGCCTTCATGATGACCATCGCCTTTCTCAGCTTTCCCCTATCGAAACGAAAGGGTTTAAAGGATTCGGGGCTGGATTTCGCGTCCCGGGTTGCTTTCGCCCTGGTCACCATAGCGGGGAGCCTTTACATGCTGCTCCGCTGGGAAGCCATCGCCATGTCGGGAGGCATGACCTCGTCGCTGGACGCCATTGTCGGCATAATCATGATCCTCGTCGTGCTCGAAGCTACCAGAAGAAGCGTCGGTCTCGCACTCGCGCTCATCGCCGTGGTCTTTCTGATCTATCCCTTTATCGGTCCCTTTTTGCCGGGGATGCTCAGGACGAGGGCGACGAGCCTTCAAAGGATTTTCACCTTCCTCTTCACGACAAGCGAAGGGATCTATGGTATCCCCATAGGGGTTTCTTCCACATATATCGTTCTATTCTGTATCTACGGCGCTTTTTTGAGCGAATTCGGCGCCGGCGATTTCTTCTACGCGGTGGCGAAGAAGGCTACGAAGGGACTTTTGGCGGCATCGGCGAAGACGGCGGTCATATTTTCCACCTTGATCGGTATGATCTCCGGTTCGGCGGCGGGCAACGTGGCTGTCGCGGGCGTGTTCGCGATTCCGTGGATGAAGAAGGAAGGGTATAAGGATTACGAAGCAGGCGCCATCGAGGCCCTGGTCTCTACCGGCGGGCAGATCATGCCGCCCATCATGGGAGCCGCCGCCTTCATCATGGCCGAAATACTCGGCACGCCGTACACCAACATCATGAAGGCCGGCATTATCCCCGCATTGCTCTTTTTCGCATCGACCATGGTCATAGTCCATCTCCTGGCCAAAAAGAACGGTCTGCGGTCGAAGACTGACGATGACACCGAGCCGAAGACCAAGGCGGGGGTTTTGGAGGGGGGCGTTCACTTCCTTGTTCCTTTCCTCACCCTCCTGGTCATGATGTTCATGAATTATTCGCCTTTCAAGGCCGCGTACTGGTCGATACTCGCCCTTCTGGCGGTGAATATCATATGGAGAAGGAAGATCGATCGGGTCTTCTTCGCTAAAATAATCAGGTCGCTCAAGGACGGAGCGAAGGCGACCGTTCCCTTGGCCATAGCCTGCGCCGCGGCGGGCATCATTTCGGGCGTCCTCTCGGTGACAGGCCTCGGATCGAAGATTTCCGGAATGATCGTATCCCTCTCCATGGGAATACCCTTCCTGGCTTTGTTGTATACAGCCATCGTGGCCATTATCCTGGGCATGGGACTGCCTACCACCGCAGCCTACCTCATACTGGCCACGGTCGTGACGCCGGCTTTGGCCGAGATGGGCATACCGCTCCTGACGGCCCATTTCTTCGTCTTCTTCTACGGCTGCCTTTCCACCATAACGCCTCCTGTCGCCCTGGCTTCCTACGTCGCCGCGGGCATAGCGGGGGCCGACATCAATAAAGTCGGCTGGACCGCCTTCCGCTATGGACTGCCCACCTATATTCTCCCCTTTATGTTCGTATACGGACCGGGGCTCCTCATGCAAGGCACGGTGCTGGAGATTGTCTGGACAGTCATCGTGAGCCTTTTCGGCGTCTACGTCATATCGGCCGGCTTGGTCGGCTATCTGAAGACTAACATTCCCCTGTGGATGCGCTTCGCGCTATTCCTCGCCGGAGCCCTGATGGTGCTCGAGGGTTTGTTGACCGACGTGATCGGGGCGGCTCTGTTCGCGGTCTGTTTGCTGATCGTCAATCTCAAGCTGAAACCTAAGGCCGCCTAACCCAAGGAGGAATGCAGATGTCAAAAGAGTACCATAACGAAGGAAAGTGGTGGGTAAGTCCCTATAATTTCAAACCCGAAGTCCTCGCCGCGCGCCCCCAGGCGGCGAAAAAAGTCCTGATCCACGACGCGACCCTGCGGGACGGAGAGCAAACCCCCGGGGTTGTCTTCCGCAAGGAGGACAAGATACGGATCGCCAAAGCCCTGGATGGGGTGGGCGTGGACAGGATCGAAGCCGGTATGCCCGCCGTGTCGTCAGAGGATTTCGAGGCCATCGGTGAAATCAGCGCCCTGGGGCTCAAGGCTAAGATTTTCACCTTCGCCCGGGCCCTGACCGAGGACGTGGATAAGGCTCTGGCCTGCGGTTCAGATGGTGTGGTGATCGAAGTTCCAATCGGCTACCCAAAACTTGTCCACCAGTTCAAATGGACCTGGGAAGACGTGGTGCGCAGGACCGCGCCGGTGATCAACTACGCCAAGTCAAAAGGGCTCTACACCCTTTTCTTTCCTTACGACGCCACCAGGGCCCGGGAAGAGGACCTGGATGCCATGTTCGATTTTATCATGCGCGAATCCCCTCCCGACGCCGTGGGACTCGTGGACACCATGGGCTGCGCCTCCCCGGAAGCCATAGCCTACCTGGTGCGCAAGTACAAGACCTTGACCAATGGGCTTCCCGTGGAGATCCATACCCACAACGACTTCGGCATGGGGGTGGCGACCGAGCTGGCCGCGGTGGGAGCGGGCGCCGATGTCGTGCACTCCTGCGTGAACGGCCTGGGCGAGCGGACGGGCAACGCCGCCCTGGAGGAACTCATCCTCGGGCTGGAGCTTTTGTACGGCTACGAGACGAAATACGACATCGGCGCCCTCAAGGAACTCTCCCTCCTGGTGGAGTCCTTGAGCGGCGTAAAACTAGCCCAGAACAAGCCCGTGGTCGGTGAGGAGAATTTTACCCGAGAATCGGGGATCGGCGTGAACCTCGTCGTGGAGAATCCCCTGGCCATGTTCGCCACCCATCCTCAAATCACGGGAAGAAAGGGAAAAATCGTCCTGGGCAAGAAGAGCGGCAAGCCCTCTATCGTTTACAAGCTTAAGGAACTGGGCTTAGGTAGCTTGGGCGAGAATGCGGTGGCCGGTGTGCTCGCCGAGGTGAAGCGCAGGGGGAACGAAGCGAAAAGTCTTTTGAGCGATGCGGAATTCTCCGAGATTGTGGCGGCCCAGCGGGCTAAGGAGGGACAATGAAAATTATCGATTTGAGCCAGGAAATATATCCGGGGATGCCCGTATTCGACGGGCATCCGGAAGTGAGGATGAGACCCGCCGTCACCCACGAGCAGAGGGCGGGAGAGAAAAATCCCAGCACCGTATCCCCGGTGGTTCATGAAATCGTCCTGGGAGAGCATACGGGAACTCACGTGGATGCGATCAACCATTTCGGCAAGTCCTTCGTGGGAAAATCCATCGACACCATGCCCTTGGAGACTTTCTTCACCGACGCTATCTGCCTGGATTTCTCCCACAAAAAACCGCTGGAACTGATCGATGTAAAGGAAATCAGGGATGCCCTGGCAAAGGAAGGCAAGGAAATACGAAAGGGCGACACCGTTTTGATCTATACCGATCATTACCGGAAATACTACGAAACCGACCAGTGGAACAACGGGCCTGGAGTTACGCCCGAGGTGGCCACCTGGCTGGGCTCTCTCGGCGTGGCGGGCTTCGGGGTGGAAACCCGTTCGCCCGGCGTTCTGGGCAAGGGCAATAAGGAAATCCACACTATCTGCGGCGAACTCAACTATCCCCATTACGAGAATGTCATCAATCTCCATCTCCTTTTAAAGTACAAGCGGTTCAAGTTCCTGGCCCTCCCCCTTAAAATACGGGGCGGCACCGGATCCCCCGTCCGCGCCGTGGCCCTGGTCGAGGAATAAGACGATGGATGCGGGCAAGGAGAAGAGAGCCGCCTTTGCCGCTTTAGTCATCCGGGGCCTGGCTGCCCGGGGGGCGGCCGGCGGGAGGGCGAAGGGCCCAGGGGCGATCGGCGCGGAGCTGCCCGCATCGTCTCCGCCGGGCCTGGCGCCATCCGCGGCTGGGAACGAAGAGCCGGACAAGGCGGAGGTACGAAGATCGGCGCCCCGCCCGGACGGCCAGGCGCTTTTGGCCGCGGCCCGGGCCTGGGCCGGCTCCGAGGGCATGGAGATCATCCCCAGTTGCTGTTTCTCCTGCAATACCGCCTGCGAACTTTTGGTGTTTCGTCGCAAAAGCGACGGCAGGGTGATGAAGATCGAAGGCGATCCCTCCTCTCCCGTTACCAAGGGGGTTCTCTGTCCCAAAGGGCTGGCGGCGGTGGATCTGCTCTACAATCCCGAACGGCTGAAAAAACCTCTGCGCAGAATAGGCCCGAAGGACAGGAATTCCATGGAACCCGTCCAGTGGGAGGAGGTTTCCTGGAATGATGCCTTGGACGAGGTGGCGGACAAAATTCTTGGATTTAGGGAACGAGAAGGCGCCCGATCGGTGGCGTTTCTGGAAGGCACCCGGAGAGGGTGGAGTCGCGTCTATTCCCGCCTGGCGAACGCCTTCGGTACCCCCAACCACGGCGCCGCGGGCTGGGCACAGTGTCTTTGGCCGCGGCTGGTGGACTGCAAGGTAACCTTCGGCGCCCAATACTCCGAAGCCTGCGATTTTCCCAACACCCGTTGCGTCCTCGTCTGGGGTTCCAATCCGGCTTCGACCTGGCCTATTCTCGGCGCCGACATTATGGACGCGGTGGAAAGAGGCTCAAAGCTTATCGTCGTCGACCCGCGGCTCTCCGAGACCGCTGCGAAAGCCGACCTGTGGTTGAGGCTCAGACCCGGGACCGATACCGATCTCGCCCTGGGGATGCTGAATGTTATCCTTAAGGGGAACTTGTACGACCGGGATTTTGTCAGTAACTGGACCAGCGGGTTCGATGCGCTGGCTGAAGATATCAGCTGGAGAAGCCCCGAGGTCACCCAGCGGCTGACCGGCGTGCCGGCCGGCCTGGTTCTGGCGGCTGCCCGGCTTTTCGCCTCCACATCCCCGGCCTGCATAAGCCGCTGCGTCTCGGTGGACCAGACCGCCGACTCCATTCAGACCTGCCGCGCCCTTTCCATTCTGGCGGCCGTAACGGGAAACATCGATGTACCCGGGGGCAATGTGGCGGTCTCGCTTCGGGGGGAAAGGTCGCAGAACACCCACGAATTCATTTTGGCCGACCAGATCGGACCCGAATCCCTCAAGGACCGGGCTGGTTACCACACCTACCCCCTGCTTTGCGGAGCTTTGAGTCCTGTACCCTCCGACCACATGCCCGGTTTTTGGGAGCAGCTGGCTTCGGGGCAGCCTTACCGGATTAAGGCGGCTTTGATTTTCGGCTCTAACGCCGCCGTGTCCTATACCAATTCGAGGCGGGTGCGGGATGGGATAGGACAACTCGAGTTCCTCGTCGTATGCGACCAGTTCATGACCGAAACGGCCCGGATGGCCGATATCGTCTTGCCAGCCTCTTCCTGGCTCGAAAGGGACAATGTCGTTTCTTCCTTCCAGACGGCCAACGAGTACACGGTATTCCAGCAGCCCTGCGCGTCGATCGGAGAATCGCGTTCCGATGTGGCTATCATAGGCGACCTGGCCGAACGGCTGGGTTTGGGGAAATTGTTCTGGAAGAATCCCCGGGATCTCTATGACTATCTCTTGAGCCCCACGGGCCTCAGTTTCGGCCAGGCCCTGGAAAAAAGAAGACTATACGCCCCCCTGGTTTTCGGAACTTCGAGAAAAACCGGTTTCAAGACCCCCTCGGGCAAGGTCGAACTGTATTCCAGCCTCCTGGAAGCCGAGGGCGTCGATCCGATTCCCAGGGGCACCGCAAAGGAGGAGGCTATGGGGAGAGCCTCGGGCGACGGCGAGGTCGCAAGGGTTGTCGGCGGACCCTCCTTTGAACCATATCCCTTCGTTTTCAGCACCGGCGCGCGGTCTATTTTCTTCCGCCATACGGAAAACAGAAGAAATCCCTGGCTCATAGCCAGGGAACCGCGCCCGCTGGTCTATATCAACGATGAAACCGCCGCCGGTCTGGGCATCTCGGAAGGCGAGCCGGTGGAGGTATTCACTTCCACTGGCTCGGCGCTTATGTACGCGAAGTTGGAACCGGAGGTCGCCCCGGATTTTGTCCAAGCCGTCCCGGGCTGGGAAGGTCGGGGAAACATCAACTATGCCCTGGGCTGGGAAAATTTCGCAGAAGGGATCGGTACCGTGCCGATGCGAGGCCTTCGCTGCGGAATAAGGAAGGTGAGCGATGGGCGATAAAGCGCTTGCGCCGATTGTTGTTGATCTTGATCGATGCTGGGGCTGCCGTACCTGCGAAGTGGCCTGTTCTTTGGAGCATAGGCTCGCTCCCGATCTCTCCTTTATACATGTGGAGGAGAAACGCGAGAGCTCACCGATCCCGGGCTCCCCGCAGGGCAAGAGCTTTATCCCCGTATTCTGCCAGCACTGCGACGATCCGGCCTGTGTGTCAGCCTGCCCCTCCGGGGCCCTGGTAAAAGACGGGGACGGAATCGTGCGGGCCAATCCCGAGGCATGCATCGGCTGCGGGGCCTGCGAAGACTCCTGTCCCTACGGGGCGCTCATCCTCCTTCCCGAATCGGGTACAGCCGGGCTTTGCGACCTCTGCGTCTCCAGACAGGTATCCGGCAGGCTCCCGGCCTGTGTTCAGCATTGTCCTGGACGGGCTCTTAGCCTGGCGGATAGCGGCGACGAAACTGCGTCCGCAGCACAAAAAACCGAACAAAAGCTCAAGTTCGGCTGGGCTGTCGGTCGTACGGTATACAAGGCCAGGTGAGGATATTAAAGTGAGAAACTATGCATGTGGCTGAAAGGAGCCCCTGGCTTTCGGTCCTCGTGATACCAGGAGGAATCGGCACCGTCCGTTGGATCGCGATTTTTTCGCCCTGTTCGGCATCAGCTGCCAGGCTGTTCTTCGGAGTTTCAAAAGCCTTTCCACGGTGAGTCGCCGAATGCGCCATTTTTGGCACATTCGGGCAAAAGCCCTGTGCCAATCGATGTACAATGGGCTGTTTAGAGCCGCGTTGACCCGGGGGCCGAATGGGCGAATCTGGAAACATGCTGCTTGTTAATATACTATATTATAACAAAATGATAGTCAAACGCGACTGCAAGCCGTCTCCATTGGCATGATAGTTGCGAAGAGTCGCTGAACGCTTTTCCAAACAATGGAGGTTTTTCATGAAACGAGTCGTAGTAGTTCTCCTCTGTGCCCTGGCCATAGTCAGTGGCGTCTCGGCCCAGGCCAAGCAATGGAAGGTGGCAGTCTGCCTGCCGGGATCGGTAGAGTTTTTCGCGGTGGAGCGTAAGGGTATGGATCAGGCTGCGGCGAAATACAATATCGCCCTGACCTACTCCGACGCCGAATGGGATGCGGGCAAACAGCTCAACCAGGTGGAGAATTTCGTCGCCAAGGGCGTTGATGCGATAATGCTCTGCGCCCGCGATCCCCAGGCTCTTCTGCCCGCGGTGAAGATGTGCAACGAAGCGAAAATCCCCCTCATCACCTTCACCAATACCCTCGGTCCCGATCCGATGGGCCAATATCCCGGCGTCGTCACCTTTATCGGGATCAACGATACCGCTTACGGCACCATGATGGGCCAGATGGCTCAGAAACTCCTGGGCGGCAAGGGAGGCAATATCGTTCTCATCGAAGGAGAGCCTGGGACGAGCGCCCAGCGGCAGAGAAGCGATGGATTCAGGGCCGAGCTGGCAAAGAATCCCAACTTCAAAATCATCTACAGCCAGGCTATTCCCGGGTGGACGAAAGAAGGATCCCTCGCCGCAATGGAAGCCTTCCTCCAGAAGGGACAGAGCTTCGACCTGGTCGCCGCCGAATGGACCGATGGAGCGGTCGCCGCATCGAAGGCCATCCGCGAAGCCGGCCTGAAGGGGAAATTCGTGACGGCCCTGGAATATTCTAAGGCAGTCGAAGCGGAGATCAAGGCGGGCAATATCCAGATGACAGCATACGCATCGATCATCAATATGGGATTCCTGGCCGTCGAAACCACGGCCAAGTATCTTTCCGGCCAGAAAGTGCCTCCCTTCGTGGAGGTGGTTCCGGTTTTCGTCGACAAATCCAATGTAAGTCAGCATGTTCCCGAAATGTAAACCATAACCACACTACAGACCGGGGATCTTCTTCGAAATCCCCGGTCTTTCGAGAGAAAGCCTATGTATGCAAACGCTGCACGAAAATCGAAAAAAATTGCGATTCAGCTGATGATCGGTCCCGGGCAGATGGAAAAATTCAGCGAAAACGAAATAGTGGAACGCCTGGATTTTTCCCTCGAAGCCCTCGAGCCGGATGAGCTCATTTTGTCCATACATGAGGACTATGGCGATCTGGCGCGAAAAATCGTGGAACACTGCGGTGGGAAAAATGTAAATGTATCCTTGTGGACAATGGTCTTTGCCGACAGAGCCGCATCCTTGTCCCGGCTGCCTCTCGTAAGGGATTTTAAAGGCAGGGAAGGCTACGGCGCCATCGCGGCCTGGAACGGAATGGGCAAAGGAGATGAGAAATTTCTCTTTTGCTGTCCGTCGGCAATGCTGGATGATGACAAAGGCATACTCCGGGCCGTCGAAGCCGCCCAAGAAATCGGCGCCCAGGGAGTGTTCCTGGATAGAATCCGTTATCCTTCGCCGGCCAATGGCTTGGAATACCTGGGTGCTTGTTCCTGTTCCGCCTGTACAAAAGCCTTTTATCGCGATAACGGCATGGATTGGCCGGATCTGGTGAGGGAAATGGTCAATTGGGCGGCCTACGGAAGAGAAGGGGCGGTGAAATTCCGGAATGCCTTTAAGCTGGCCCGCGAATTTCGCGCGAAAATGGTCGCCACGGCGGTCTCGCGTTATTCCGAAGCGGTTCATGGCGCGGGGCTTCGCGTAGGTCTCGATCTTCTTGCCCCTGCGTTGAGCGACATCGTCGGGCAGGATTACGCTTTGCTCTCGCGTAACGCCGATTTTATAAAGCCGATGCTCTATTGCAAGGCTTCGGCACCTGCAGGATTGCCTCTGGAGTTCAGGTTGCTCATGGAGGGCTTATCCCGATCAGGAGTGGAAACCTCCCGGGCAAGGCAGTTTGTCGCCGAGCTTTCCGGAATCGAGGATGAGCACTTGAAGGCGGTGCAGCTCGGAGGGAGTTTCCCCGCGGGCCTCGCGGCTTCCCAGATGTCCCGAGCGAAGCGCGAAGCGGATGGCCGGAACGATCATAGGGCCGATGTGTATGCCGGCATAGAGTTGGTCGATCATGAGGATTATGCGACGAAGATCGACGAGGCGGCCCGGGACGCGTATCTCGAAGCATTGTCCCGGGAAAATATCGCCCTGTGCTGGAATATCCTCTATATTCCCCGAAACCACATAATGGCTGTCGCGAAGCTTCGCAAGGATTTCCAATGATTGAATACTCATCTCAAAGATCGGGCGCGAAAAAAGACCTGGACGTAAAGCCGCCCTTGCTCAGAATGGAAAATATATCCAAGAGTTTTCTCGGCGTAAAAGTTCTCGATAGGGTCGATTTTACCATGGAACGCGCCGAGGTGGTGGCTTTCCTCGGGGCTAACGGCGCGGGAAAATCAACGCTGATGAAGATTCTCTGCGGAGTGTACCACGCCGATGAAGGCAGGATACTTTTGGACGGAAAACAGGCATCGTTCAATAATCCTTTACAGGCCTATGGCGCGGGAATAAGCGTTGTCCACCAGGAATCCAGCCTCATCCCCACCCTGACCATAATCGAGAACCTATTCTTAGGTCGGGAATACTCCAGGCCGGGCGGCGTTTTGGATGAAGCGGCGATGCTGAAGGAGTACGAGACGATAGTAGGTGAGCTGAAAAGCCAGGGCATGAGCATCATTTTCATCACCCATTTTCTCGACGAGGTCAAGAGCATCGCCGACAGCGCCACGGTGATACGGGATGGAAGGATCGTGGCTGACCATATATCCCCATCCACGCCGATCAGGAATATAGTGGCACTGATGCTTGGCAAGGAAGCTTCGGAGCGCCAGACCTACGCGAAGGCGAGCCCTGGACCGGTAATGATGGAAGTCAGGGATCTGACGCGCGGCAATGAATTCTCGAACGTGAGTTTCGAGCTTCGGGCAGGCGAAGTGCTGGGCTTGGTGGGCGTTGTCGGTTCCGGCAAAACGGAACTGGCCCGCGCGCTTTTCGGGGCGAGCCAAAGCCATACCGGCACCATACGACTGGAGGGCAGGCAGCTCAGGTTCAAGAGCCCGGCCCAGGCGGTAAAACAGGGTATGGGGATGGCTCCCGAAGATCGCAAAACCCTTGGCCTGATCCTGGAACATGACATCGAGAGCAATATTTCCCTTTCATCGTTGGGCGATATCGCGCGTTACGGTTTTATAAACGGCAATAAGGAGAAAAACCGAGCTGCCGATGTGGCCAGCCGATTATCCATCAAATATGTGGACTTGAAACAGAAAATCAAGTTTTTGAGCGGCGGGAACCAGCAAAAATGCGTGCTTGCCCGATGGCTGCTGGCATCGCCGCAGGTTCTCGTGCTGGATGAGCCTACCAGGGGAATTGATGTGGCCACAAAAGAGCAGATTTACGCTATTGTCCGCGATCTGGCCGCCAAGGGGAAATCGGTACTCTACCTTTCAGGCGATCCGGCGGAAGTCTTGATCGTGGCCGATAGAATCATGGTGATGCAAAAGGGCAGGATAAAGCGCGTGTTCGACACGGTACCGACAGAGGACCTCCTCTTAAAAGAAATGATCGAGGTGAGCAATGAGTGAAACCATCGCAAACATCAAGAGCAGCAAGGCAAGACACTACAAGGAAATCGTAAAACGTTACGGTTTGCTCATAAGCTTTTTCGTGCTCTCCCTGGGCATTTCCTTTTTGACGCCCAATTTTCTTTCCGCCAAGAACCTCATGAATATTCTTAGGCAGAGTACTATCGTGGGCATCATGGCCATAGGAACCACCTTCGTGATTATAGGAGGAGGATTCGACATTTCTGTCGGCTCCACCCTGGCGCTCTCCGCGGCTCTGGCGCTGGGGCTTCAGAGTTCCATGCATTGGGCGCTGGCGGCTCTTCTTGCCGTGCTCGCCGGGGTGCTCATCGGCGCGGTGAACGGATTTCTCGCGGCTAAGATCCATATCGTTCCCATGATAGCCACCTTGGGCACTTCCACGATCATACGGGGCCTGGTCTATCTTTATACTAAAGGCTACCCCATCAACGGACAGGTACCGCAATTCGAGGTCATAGGCTCGGGCTATCTCTGGGGCATTCCCGTGCCGGTGATTATAATGGTCGTGCTCGTCGCGCTTTTTCAGTTCGTTCTCTCCAAAACCCAGCTGGGACGCTACTGTTGCGCCGTGGGCGGGAATAAGGAAGCTACCCGTCTGGCGGGCGTATCCGTCGATTTTTACCATATGATGACCTTCATAATCGGCGGCCTCATGGCGGCTATTTCCGGCGTCGTCTACGCGGCGCGACTATCCTCCGCCACTCCGCTCGCCGGGCAGAATTACGACATGGACGCCATCGCCGCGGTGGTCATCGGCGGTACTTCGGTGTCGGGAGGGGAGGGCACGGTGCTGGGCGCCATGATAGGAGTGCTGCTCCTTACCGTGGTCACCAACGCCTTCAATCTCCTGGGAGTACCTGTATTCATCCAGTACGTTATCAAGGGCTTGATAATTCTCGTGGTCGTGGGCATCGATTCGTACACGAAAAAGCGCCCTCGCTGAAAAGAGGCATCTATGGTATACAATCCATGGATAGGATGAAACCGACTATTCTGATAGTAGACGACGAACAATGGATGCGCGCGTCCCTCGGCGAGCTTCTGCAAGCCGAAGGCTATGGGGTGCTGCTGGCCGATAGCGCGGCCTCGGCCATGGAACTCCTGGACCGCAGTGCGCCGGATATCGCGATACTCGATGTCAGAATGCCCGAGCGCGGCGGCCTCGAACTTCTTAAAGATCTGCGGGCATTGTCGCCCAATCTCAGGGTGTTCATGATGACAGGATATCCGTCGGTGGATACCGCCGTGCTGGCCATGAAATACGGCGCCATGGATTTTTTCACCAAACCCCTCGATTTTCCCAAACTGCGTCGACAGTTGAGTCTTTTGGACTTCGGTGCCCATGCCCCTGGGGAATACAAGGCTGGCCAGGCCGCGGATGGCATTCTGGGAGAGAGTCCCGCCATTCGCGAACTCAGGGAATCCATTAGGCGCGTGGCGCCTACCGATGCTTCGGTGATAATAATGGGCGAAAGCGGCACGGGGAAGGAATTGGTGGCTGAATCGATCCATAGCCAGTCCCAGAGGTCCATGCATCCCTTCATGAAAATAAACTGCGCCGCCATACCCGATACCCTGTTGGAAAGCGAGTTGTTCGGGTATGAAAAAGGAGCCTTTACGGGAGCCGTATCGAGGAAACAAGGGCTTTTCGAGAGCGCGGAGAAGGGCACGGTATTCCTGGATGAAATCGGCGACATGGATGTCAAGCTGCAATCCAAATTGCTCCACATACTGCAGGGCGGGGAGTTCAGGAGGGTCGGCGGCACCAAGGATTTGAGCACCGATGTGCGAATAATCTCGGCTACCAACCAGAATCTGGGAGAACTCATCGCGAAGGGATTGTTCAGGGAGGATTTGTACTATCGCCTCTCGGTGATTTCGATCCAGACTCCTTCGCTCAGGAATCATATCGATGACATTCCTCTCCTGGTCAAGCGTTTCGTCGCGGATTTTTCAAGATCCTACGGCAAGGAAGAACCCTTGGTCGAGGACGAATTCCTGGCGCTGCTCAAGGCACAGCCGTGGCTGGGGAACGTGCGGGAACTAAAGAACTGCATAGAACGGGCGATTATTTTTTGCGACGGACGCAGGCTCGGACCACAGCACCTGCCTCAGCAGTACATGATGGGCGTATGCGGCGAAAACAGAAGCTCCGATCCGGGCGCCCTGTCGATAAATGAAGCCTGCCAGGATTTGGAGCGGGCGATGATTCTCGAAGCGATCGAAAAGTCCAGGGGAAATCGCACCGAGGCGGCCAAGCTTTTGGGCATTCCTCGGAGAACCCTTTACAACAAACTGGAAAAGCTGGGTTTCGGCGGCGATGAGCGGTCTTGAACTGCGTAATGTCACGGCCCACCATGGCACGATAATCGCCCTGGATGGGTTGAATCTCCAGGCTTCCCGAGGGGAAATCCACGCGATAATAGGGGAGCGCAGAGCCGGAAAATCCAGTATCGTTTCGCTTCTCGAGGGCACGATAACGCTCTCGAAGGGTGAGGTATTCGTACAGGGTCATCCCTTGCCTCGAATGAGTCCTCAAACGATGGTTCAGGCGGGCGTAGGCGTTTTTCACCAGGCTCCGAATATCATCCCCACGCTGTTGCCCTGGGAAAATATCATGGCCGGCCGCATGAAAATCGGCTTTTCATCCAGGCACATGAGGGATGACATCGAAGCTTCCATTCTCAGGCTCTGCGAAAAATGGAACCTTCGTCCCGATCTTCGCCGGCCGCTTCATAAACTGAGCAGAATCGAGTCCACAGTTATAGAGCTAGCCCGCGCCTTGGCATTCGAACCCGCGGTGCTCATACTCGACGAACCGGCGGGGCGTTTTACCGCCGACGAAATGCAGGTTCTCTATACGGTGCTCGCGGAGCAGAGGAGCGACGACGAGGCTGTCCTCTATGCGGCGTCCAACGTGGACGAGGTATTGAAGATCGCGGATATTCTCTCGATCATGAAAGCCGGAAAGATTGTGGAAACGCAACCGGTACGCAGCCTGGATAGGGAGGATCTGGTAGATTTGGCCTACTCCTTCAGCGAATCGAGGGAAGAGCTGGTAAGCAAGAACATCCGTTTGCTCAAATACAAGAAGTACAACGAGGAGATAGTGTCAAACCTCCCCCTGGGCACGGTCTTCTTCGATGGAGAGGGTAAAATTTATCTGGCCAATCAGTCGGCCTACGATATCCTATGCACCGGACCGGAGGAATCGGTGGCGCGGCTGGACGGGATGGACATTCCCATTCTAAACCCGCTGATGGTCGGGGAATTGCGGGATGGATTCGGCAAGGATCGATACGGCCTATTAATCGATGCAATAAAATCCGGCATATCCGCGAAATGGAAACAGTGGCCCACCACAAAGGGACGCTTCGTCGATGTCATGATCTATCCCTTCCACGATAGCTTGAAGCAGCTTTTCGGCACTATTCTCGTGCTTCAGGATGTGACCGAAGAGCGCGTGACCAGGGATTACTTAGCCAAGATGGAGCGCACATCGTCGATCGCCCAACTGTCGGCGGGCATCGTCCATGAGGTGAATAACCCCCTGGGCATTATCTCCAATTACGTGACGCTCCTGCTCATGAAAACCCAAGATCCTTACGTGAAGGACAGGTTGGAAATCATCCGCAACGAAATTTTACGGATACACGGCAGTATGCAGAACCTGCTTTCCTTTTCCGCCGTCGATTCATCAGCCCTGCATCCCGGCGATTTGCTTCTTGTGATAAAGGAATCGTTGGTGCTGCTGGAGTACGAAGCCGAGAGAAGAGGAATTTCCCTCGGCTCGGATGTGCCTTTGGAGCCTGTGATGGCGAGAATGGATCCTGCCCGAATAAAACAGGTGCTCATCAATTTGCTCATGAACGCCTTCGACGCGGTGGAAAAAGGCGGCAGCATCGTGGTGAAATTACGAAAACAGGCGAACGGCAAGGCTTTGCTCCAAGTGACGGATTCCGGTTCGGGTATTTCCCCCGATAAGATCGCCGGACTATTCACTCCTTTCAAGAGCGGCAAGAACGGGAGCGGTCATGCGGGCTTAGGATTGTCCGTATGCAAACATATCACCGAAGTGCACGGCGGTCGTATCTGGTGCGAAAGCGAGCCGGGGAACACCGTGTTTTTTGTGGAACTGCCCTGCGAAGGGGCGCCCCAGATAAAAACTTAAGTTTTTATCTGGGGCGCCCGCCCCGGAATAACCAGTTTTTACCTATTCCACTGTATTCGACGTGCCGCTTCGGTAAAAAGCTCCGCACTCCATAGATCCAAAGAACGCGGATCCCGTATGAAAGGTATGGTATCCGTCTTTGCCTGCTGCCAATCTATTGAATGAATTTGCTTAAGGAGAAGGTCTCGGATTTCTTCCGCTTCCAGGGGACGTTCACCAGTCCAATGGCCGCTTTGCCGCATACGCGCTTCAAGGTGAGGAATATCCAAAGGAATCCCCCGCGATATAAAAAAAAGAAAATCGTACCAATCTCGTCCCTTAATCCGCGTTTTCCAGGCTCTGCAAAGGCATGCATGCATTTTCCCCGCAAAAAGACAAGGGGAATCAACAATGCGTATTGAAAATGGAAATGGTTCGAATAAAGTCATGGTTTCCGTTCTGATTCCGGAAGGCGGATCCGAATCCATTTCCAGCTTGATTTTTATCAGTCGATCAGACATCGCATTCCCGCTCATCTCGCGAGGGGCATCAATAGTGATGAGGTTTACCTTGGTATTGGCTTTTATGAATGCTGATTCGATCGCCCCTACATGTTTAGCCTCTGTCGTCACGGAAAACCCGAAAGCCTCCAATTCTGCCCGTAAACCGAGTAGGCGATCGGACAGCGTCCATGCCGAATCAGGAGTCAGCAACGTGAAGTCGAGGTCTTCGGAAAAACGATCCAGTTTATGAAAAAGCCGGAGCGCTGTTCCTCCATAGAATGCGGCTTTATCGAAAAATCCAGTCCTCCACAATCCGGCTAAAGCCGCTTCCTGAAGGACTTCGCGCAAGGTACGATTCCAATCAGCGGCTGTTTCTGGTTTTCGCCTTGTTATCATAGAGCGAATCGCGTCATTCATAAGTGGTTCTCCAAAAGCTTGGGTAAATGAATACGGAAAGTATCGCCAGGCATGTTCATCGCATATGCCAGTAAACGCTCCTTGTCCAATGAGCGGAAGGCATCAGGATCGACACGGAAGTCCTCGAAAAGCCGTGCTTCGAGAGCTTTCTTGGAACGCAGCGCCCCGGTCCTATATAAAAGGTCTAGCAGCGCTTTTTCAGGGGTAGCGATGAGGTAGCTCGAACCGTCAGCCAATATCTCGGAGGTCCAGCCGAAAGGATAGACTCCAGGCGATAAATATCTATAGCTGAAGCGCCCGAGGTGGGTGTCGAAGTTGCGGTTGCGCTTGGTAGTTGCCGACGTTATTCCATAGACGGCTTCAGGAATGAGTCCCGCTCGAGCGAGTACATATTCGAATGAGACGTAAGAGGGACCGTATATTTTGTTGGCTAGAATTTCCAGCGACACTGGCCGCCTGCGGAACTCGACGCTGCTTATATAGATTCCAGGTACGACCCCTTGAATTTTTCCCGACTTCATCAACCGGCTCACTCGATCGCGGATATTGCCGTTCTCTCCAGTCAATTTTGTAGCGGCAAGAAAATCCAGTTCGGGGATGAGAAAGGCAAACTGTCGCGTATCGGCCATTATGTCTTAAATAATAAGACATAATGGCTGTTTGTCAACAGGTTAATTCCTGGGGTCTGACCCCGACATACCATTTGTCAAGCTAGACGCCCAGGTAGGCCTCGCGCACCCTGGGATCTTTGGCGATTTCCTTGGCCGGGCCGTGGAGGGTGGTATAGCCCACCTCCAGCACGTAGGCGAAATCGGCGATATCCAGGGCCTCGGCGGCGTTCTGCTCCACCAGGAGAATGGTGGTGCCTTTTTTATTGATGGCGAGAATTTGGGAAAATATTTCGTCCACCAGCACCGGCGCCAAACCCATGGAAGGTTCGTCCAGCAAGAGGATCTTGCCGCCTGTGACTATGCCCCTGCCCACGGCCAGCATCTGCTGCTCGCCGCCGGAGAGGGTGCCGCCCAGCTGGGAGGCGCGTTCTTTTATGCGGGGGAAGAGCTCGAAGACCTCTTCGATGCGTTCCCTGACCAGCTTTTTGTCTTTGATGGTCCAGCCCGCCAGCTCGAGGTTTTCCCGCACCGTGAGGGTGGGGAATATCTTGCGGCCTTCGGGCACGTGGCTTATGCCCAGAGGGACCATCTTGTGGGCTTCCCGGTTGGTGATGTCCATCCCGTCCAGGACGATGCTGCCGCCGGAAGTTTTTTCCAGCCCCGAGAGGGCCCGCAGCGTCGTGGTCTTGCCCGCGCCGTTGGCGCCGATCAGGGTGACTATCTTGCCGTCGGGCACTTCGAAGGACACGTCTTTTATGGCTTCGATCTTACCGTAGTTGACCTTGAGGTTTTTTACGACTAGCATCAGACGCCCCGCTTTCCGAGATAGGCTTCCAGGACCTTGGGCTCCTTGGCGACCGCTTCGGGCCGGCCCTCGGCGATGGTTTCGCCGAAATCTATCACCTTGATATATTCGCATATGCCCATGACTACCTGCATATGATGTTCTATGAGAAAGACGGTCACCTTGAATTCCTTTCGTATATGCGTGATGAGGCTCATGAGCTCGTCGACTTCCTTTGGATTCATGCCCGCTGCCGGCTCGTCGAGCAGCAAAAGCTGAGGTCTGGTCGCCAGGGCGCGGGCGATTTCCAAACGCCTAAGCTCTCCATAGGGGAGGTTCTTGGCGCTTTCCTTAGCCCGGTGCGAAAGGTGCATCAGGTCCAAAAGCTCCAGCGATTCCTTTTTGATAGCCTTTTCCTCGTTCATGAAGGAGGGCAGGCGTAGCACCGACGAGATCAGACCCGATTTGGATCCGAAGTGCTTGGCGATTTTTATGTTATCCAAGGCGGTGAGGCTGGAGAATATGCGCAGGTTTTGGAAGGTCCTGGCAATTCCCGACTGGACGATCTTATACGGCTTGGCGGCGGTTATATCCTTGTCCTTGAAGAATACCTTGCCCTCGGTGGGGCTGTAGATTCCCGTGATGAGGTTGAAGGTCGTGGTCTTGCCCGAGCCGTTGGGACCTATGAGGCCGTAGATGACCCCTTCGGGAATGTCGTAGCTGAAATTGGACACCGCCTTGAGTCCGCCGAAGAAGTGGGTCATGCCCTTGATGGAAAGCAGCGCCGACATCACTGGACCTCCTTGAGCCTGATGAGCTTGGCTTCCTTGGTGCCCATGAGGCCCTCGGTTTTGAACAGCATGATGAAGATGAGGAGGAGGGAGTAGACGACCATGCGCCACTCGCCTCCGATGGGAAGGCCCGTGGCGTCGGCGATGGCCCGGATGCCTATTCGCAGACCCTCGGAGAGGAAGGTGAGGGCGAAGGCGGCTATCGTGGAGCCGGTGATGGATCCCACGCCGCCGGCGTAGATCATGATGAGCACTTCCACGGATTTGATGAATCCGAACTGGGTGGGGTGGGCCATCTGCAAAAGATGGGCGAAAAGGCCGCCGGCGATTCCGGCGAAGAAGGCGCCGATCACGAAGGCCATCACCTTATAGCGGGTGGTGTTGACCCCGACGAGTTCCGCCGCCAGCTCGTTTTCCCGCACGGCCAGCATCGCCCGGCCATGGGAGGATTCGACGAGGTTGCGTATCACGACCAGTGTGATAAAAGCGGCGACGATGATGGTGGTGAAATTGGAGAATTTGGGAATTCCCAGAAGCCCCCGGGGACCTCCGACGTAGTCGATATTGTTGAATACCGTTCGTATTATCTCGCCGAAACCCAGGGTGACGATGGCCAGGTAGTCCCCCTTGAGACGCAGCGAGGGAAAGCCGATGAGAAAGCCCACTACGGCCGCCGCGAGGCCTCCGACAATAATGGCGAATATGAAGATGAGCATGCCGTTGGGGCTGGAAGGATTGATTTTAAACACCAGGGTGGAGATGGTGCCCGAGACGTAGGCGCCCACTCCGGCGAAGCCCATGTGGCCCAGGGAAAACTGGCCGGTGATGCCGTTGATCAGGTTGAGGCTCACCGCCAGTATGACGTAAATCAACGATTGGTTGATGATGTGGAGAATATAGCCGTTCAGTATCTCCGTACCGTACAGGATCTGTATGGCAGAGTAGAATATGAGGGCGAAGATCAATAGTTTCGGTAATTTCAGTTGTTTCATCCCGCCCTCCTATATCTTGTCGGCGATTTTTTCGCCCAAGAGGCCACGGGGTCTCACCAGAAGAACGATGATGAGGATTGCGAAGGCGATGCCCTCGCCGATCAGGGAGTTGTAGGCCGAGGCGAAGGTCTCCGCCAAGCCCATGATATAGGCGCCCAGAACGGCGCCGGGTATGTTGCCGATGCCTCCCAGGACGGCGGCGATAAAGGCCTTCAAGCCTGGCTGTATGCCCATGTAGGGCACGATGCGGGGGTAGGTCATGCCCGCCAGGAGTCCGGCGGCGCCGGCGAAGGATCCTCCGATAAGGAAGGTAAAGGCGATTACCTTTTCGATATCGATGCCCATGAGTCTCGCGGCGTCCTTGTCCTGGGACACGGCCCTCATGGCCTTGCCGAGGGTGGTTTTTTTGATCAGGAGGGTGAGTCCCACCATGAGTACCGCAGCTATGACGATATCGATGATGACATAATTGGAAATGACCGCATTGCCGAGGTTGATATTCACCCTGGGGAGAATGTCGGGGAAGGAGCGATACGAGGGACCCACCGCGGGGAGGGCGGAGAGAAAATATTCCAAAAACATGGAAACGCCGATAGCGGTTATGAGGGATGACAGCTTTGGCTTATAGCGCAAGGGTTTGTAGGCGAGGCGATTGGCCAAAAGGGCTATGACGCCGCCCGCCGCCATGGAGGCGATAAGGACAACGAAGGCCATAAGGCCGGTTTTGCCTACGAAAAGAGCATTAAAGGCGAAAAACGCCCCGTATGCCGCGTAGGCGCCGAGCATGTAAAAATCACCATGGGCAAAATTGATGAGGCGGACTATACCGTATACCATGGTGTAGCCTAAGGCGATAAGTGCGTAGATCGAGCCTACCTGGAGGCCATTGACGATCTGTTGGGCGTTGAATATTGCTCCCATTCTGGGCTTTCCTTTCCGTAAATCCCGGCATCCCATGGCTGGAACTCACGCGCGTGGTACTACTATGCCTTGTTGATCGGCCCTTTGTCGAGCAAGGCAAAGCCGCCTTGTCGTAAAAAACCTTGTCAAGGCGGCCGAAATAAGGAAGGGAGGACGAAATCGCCCTCCCTGGCTCGTCAGTGATTAAGGATTGACGGTGGTCTTGTAGACTTGCTTGCCAGCCTTCATTTCGATGATGACCGCGGACTTGATGGGGTTGCGGTTGGCATCGAAGGTGACCTGGCCGGACACGACGTTCAGGTTGGTCGTCTTGAGCGCGTCGCGGATGGCCGAGCCCTTGGTGGAACCGGCGCGCTTGATGGCGTCGAACATTATGTTCGCGGCGTCATAGGCGAGGGTGGCCAGAGCATCGGGTTCGGCACCGAATTTTGCCGTGTACTTTTTGACGAATTCCTGGACTATCGGCCTGGGGTCGGCCGCGGCGTAATGGTTGGTGAAGAAGCCGTTTTCCACCGCCGTACCACCGATCTTGACCAGGTCGGGGGAATCCCAGCCGTCGCCGCCGACCATCGGGCCTTTGAAACCAAGTTCACGGGCCTGCTTGGCGATGAGACCGACGTCGTTATAGTAGTCCGACACGTAGAGCACGTCGGGCTTGCCCGCGAGGATTTTGGTCAGCTGGGCTTTGAAGTCCGTGGCGCCGGCGGGGTGCCCTTCGAAGGCTACCACCTGGCCGCCCAACCTAAGGAACTGAGCCCTGAAGTTTTCGGCCAGACCCTTGGTGTAGTCGTTGCCGATATCGAAAAGGGCGGCGGCTTTCCTGGCTCCCAGATCCCTGAAGGCGAAGTTGGCGCCCACCGTGCCCTGGAAGGGGTCGATGAAGCAGGCGCGATAGATGTAGTCCCCCACCATGGTGACGCGCTCGTTGGTGGAGGTGGGGCTGATCATGGGTATGCCGGCTGCCTGGGCGATAGGGGCTCCGGCCAAGGTTACCTTGGACATTACTGTGCCGATTATCGCCACGACATTATCTTGCTGAATCAGCTTGGTATAGACGGTGGCGCCTTCGGCGGGATCGCCCTTATCGTCTTCAAAGATGATTCGAACCTTTCTGTTGTTGAATAGCCCCCCCTTGGCGTTCCATTCTTCGGCGGCGAGCATGATGCCGTTTTTGGTGGAAACCCCGAAGGTTGCCGCCTCGCCTGTTACAGGACCTACGCCTCCGACCTTAATGTCCTGGGCCGTGACAATCGATGCCGCAACGAGGATGAGCACCAGAATGAGGGAAAGACGTTTCATGATTCCTCCTTGGAGCTGCGCTTCGTTATACCGTAGTCGCAGTCTCTGTACTGTCTGATAGAAACCTACCTGAGGTCATAAGTCAATATTTATTCAAAAAAATTTGACAGAATCTTGGGATCGTGGTACAATTCCCTCTTAAATTCTGATACCGTCGTTTTAGAATTTGAAATAAATCTAGGCGGTAACGTTTTTTACGGTACCCGCGTATAAAAACTATCGATCTAATATAAAATATACAGAGTATAAATATTCAAAACCTCTACGGGCTCGAGTACTCGACGAGAAAAGATAAAAAGGCATATCATGCGGGGTATGCGAGAGGGCAATTACCAATCCAAACATCGGCATACGCGCTCCCCGGAGACCGGGGGAACCCTGGCGGCCTTTGTCGCTTATGGAATGTGGGGCCTTTTCCCTCTTTACTGGAAGCAGCTTAAGCATGTCGAATCCATGCAGATCCTTGCCCATAGAATCCTTTGGGCGGCGGTTTTTTGCCTCATTCTGATGCTGGTTTGGAAACGCTTTTCCGAGATCGGGAAGCTCTTAAGGCAGAAAAGGAAGTTTTTCATCGTTTTTCTCGCTTCGATCGTCGTCACTTCGAACTGGGGACTTTACATTTGGGCGGTGAACATCGGCAGGGTCGTGGAATCGGCGCTGGGCTACTATATAAATCCCCTGGTTTCGGTCTTGCTGGGAGCCCTGTTTTTCAAGGAAAGGGTGGACCCATGGACGAAACTGGCGGTCGCCCTGGCCAGCTTGGGCATCGTGGGCGCGGCGGTACTTTATGGCTCGGTGCCCTGGGTGAGCCTGCTTTTGGCTGTCACATTCGCGATTTACGGAGCGCTCAAAAAAAGGGTGGGAATCGAGCCGCTGATAAGTCTCGCCGTGGAAACATTCATCGCGGCCCCCTTCGCGCTCGCCTTTCTCCTGTCCCGTCAGGCGACGGGGGCCGGCGCCTTTTGGAACGCCGGAGCCCCCACGACCATCCTTCTGGTCATGGCCGGCGTGGTTACGGCGGTGCCGCTTTTCTTTTTCGCCCAGGCGGCCAATAGCATCAGTCTTCAGAAAATGGGCTTCATCCAGTACGTATCGCCCTGCGGTCAGCTTTTTATCGGTGTGGTGATTTACGGGGAGAAGCCTACGGCGGCCTTGCTCATGGCCTTCGCGGGGGTTATTTCCGCGGTGATAATCTACGTGTTCACCAGAAAACGTAGTGTGGGAAGCCCTGGTTAGCGCATCGAAGATTGTGGCCCAAGCGTCGAGGGTGGCCGGACAAGCGGTGTTCGATCATCTGGGGTAGACCAGCACTCCGTTTTTCACCGTATTCACCACGAGGTTCATTCCACTGTTATAGGCCAGATGGGAAGCCTCGGGGGCGTCGAGTATGAGGATGTCGCCGAGCTTGCCCGGCTCGATGGAGCCTGTCCTGTCGGCCCTGCCGAGGGCGGCGGCCCCGTTCAAGGTGAGGGCGCAGAGGGTTTCGGCGAAGCTCAGGCCCATGTAGAGCACGGCGATGGCGAAGATGAGGGGTATGGACTGGCTGTAGCAGGAGCCGGGGTTCAGGTCGGAGGCGAGGGCGACGGCGAGCCCCTTGTCGATCATGCCGCGGGCGTTGGCGTATGGTTCTTTGAGAACGAAGGCTGTGAGGGGAAGACAGACGGCGATGACGCCGGCGGCGGCCATGGCGGCGAGGTCTTGCGCGCTTGCCTTGAGAAGATGCTCGGCGCTCACCGCGCCGACCGAGGCGGCGAGGCCGGCGCCGCCTAAGGCTTCAATTTCGTCGGCGTGGATTTTCAAGCCCAGGCCGAGGGCTTTCGCGGCTTCGAGGTAGCGTCGCGAGTCTTCGAGCTCGAAGATAGCCTTTTCGCAGAATATGTCGGCGAACTCGGCCATTTTTTCCCTCGCCACCTCGGGAAGGACTTCGGCTATGATAAAGTCGATATACTCCCCGGGTCTTCCCGAGAATTCCGGCGGAAGGGAGTGGGCGCCCATAAAGGTCCGGACAATATCCACGGGTTGCATGGCGTCCAGGGCGGCCATGGCCTGCAGCTGGCGCAGTTCCGTCGTACGGTCCAGGCCGTAGCCGGACTTGCCTTCCACGGTGGTGATTCCCTGGGCGAGCATGGACGAGAGCCTGGCGCCGCCTGAGCTTAGTAAGTTTTCGAAGGAAGCCTCCCGGGTGGCCTTGGCGGTCTTGCCAATGCCTCCGCCCCGGCGATGGATTTCCATATAAGACAAGCCCTGGGCGCGCCAGAAAAATTCCTCGGCCCTGAAACCCGCGAAAAGAAAGTGGGTATGACAGTCCACAAAACCGGGCACGCAGGCCTTGCCTGCGGCGTCCAGAAGCGGATAGGCGCCGGCCCGGGCCTTTTTAAGGGCCGCCTCGTAGTCCGGGCCTTCCTGGACGCCCGCATAGCTGATAATTCCTTTCTCCACGAGGATAGCCCCGTTCTGTGTCACCAGGAGACGGCCCATGTCGGGTCCCCTGAGGGCTTTCTTACCCGAGGCGGTGGCGATCTGGCCTATATTGACGATGAAAAGATCGCCCTTCATACGGCGGGGGCTCCCTTGTACAGGGGATCCTTGCCGATGGAGCCAAACAGAACCTTCGCGTAATCGCCTTTGACCAGACGCTCCAGCCGCTGCTCTGCCCTGGCCAGTTCCCGGGAAGCCTGGGCCGCCGCCGAGCGGGAATCCTCGGTTTCATCCTCCAGGAATTGCCTCAGAAAGTCCACCGAACGCTTAAGATAAGATACTTCCCGTTCCTGGTACGCGCTCAGGCGTTGGGCATACCAGTCCGAGCCAAGCACGTGGTCCCGGTCGAACAGGCGGCGAAGCTCGGGATCGTGGATGCTCCTGCCTTCGTAGCTCCCCGTGGCCATCACCCAGAGCAGGGCTTTCAAGGGTGGTATGGCCGCTTCTATGGAGCCGTCCTCGATGTAGGCTTTGGCCGATCGCTCCATAGCCTGGGCGATGTTCTCGATTCCATCGACGAAATCGGGGAGGGATTGCAGTTCGGGCCTGAGCATGTCTTCGGTGAAGACCGCCGCGGGTGTGTCGAATATGCGCCCCAGGTAGGTGGCGGCGAAGAGGGGGGTGATGCGCCATCCCAGTCGGGAGGCTGGTATCGACCTGCCTTGGTAGACAAAGTCCTTGACCTGCTCCAGGTATCCTCCCGCCTTGAGAAATGCGGGATCCCTTTCTTCGGGGCTGAGCCGGGACCAGAGTTCGGGCATCATGAGGGAGATGTCGTGCTCCACCTTATACTTGGGGCCGATATAGCCCGCGGCGGTGGTAAAGCCGGAATAGCCGGTGAGTATGTAGGAGAGCAGCGCGTTGTTGAGGTCGGTGGTGGCCACCAGGGGATTGAAGGGGCCCTTGGTGAGGGCGCCTTCGCTGCCGGCTCCGGTGGTGGAGGGGCTCTTTCCGGTGAGGGAGCAGATAAAGTCCATGAAAAGTTCGGGCAGTTCCTGGTAATGGATCGGCCCGTAGACGGCCAGCGGCCGTATCCCCGCCTTTTTGTCCGGAGGATTGTTCCTCCGCCCGGGCAGGATGGCTCCCACCGGATGGAGGACCGTCTCCTCGATCGCCACCTTCCTGTACAGCCTGGGGCCGAGATCGGCCAGGTAGCGCTCCCTGGGATTCACGTAGTTGGGATCCAGCTGGAGATACCGGGGATTCTTGGAAGGGGCGCCGTTGACGATTCTGGGTTTGTCCGGGGCGGCGAAATATTCGAAATCCCGGTCCTTCGCGGCGGCGCTTATGAAATTCTTCATGTCCTCCGTATACTCGGAGAATTGGACGGTCATTTCCAGGAACTCTTCGGCTTTTTCCCTGGGCAGGGGCTCAAAATTGCTCAGGAAATTATCCGGCCTGGACAGGTCTTTTTCGGTCTGCTTGTCGTAGCCGCGGATGATCGCGTCGTCGGGACGCTGGAAAAACCTGGCCTCGGCGTTGCTGCAGAACTTAAGGCTTAGGTGCCGGGCAGCCCATTCGGGCAGGTTGCGCAGGGAAGCGCCGGGGACCACGGTGGATGCGGTGATATCGTCTTCCCATTGCTGCTTTTCGGCGGGCATGAAATCCTGCCTGAGCTTGAAGCTGCGACGAAGTCCTTCGGGGGTCTGGCCGACTCTGAGGTAGGAGCCGAGCACGGGCCGGTTTTCGAATTTGAGAATATTGCCCGTCGTGCCGTTGACCACGTCCACGGAGAAATGGGACATCCACTCCTCGCCCCAGTCGGGGGTGTAGAAGCGCTTGACCAGGAACACCAGACTTTTGATTCGTTCGGGAAGGCGCTTGAGCCAGTTGTTGTAGGCTTCGGTATAGAGAGGCGAGGGAGTGAGCAGTTTGATGACCGATCCCAGGGAACGTTTGGGCGAGAGAATCTTTCTCGCGTCCTTTCCATGATTCTCCCTATCGTCCAAAAAACGGTTGCCGTACTCCTTGTCGATGATTTTCTTTACCGCCGCCATGTCCTGGTGGAAGTCGGCAATGGTTATGGGGGAATAGGTAATGGCGTCGGAGATGGGTTTGGCGATCTCCGACTTGCCTCCGCCCGAGACGGTGCAGGGTTTGTGGCAGATAAGACCTTCGGCGGTGCTGCCGATAAGACGCCAGGCTCCGGAGCCGGGGTGGCGATCCATACGAATCCTGTAACCGGTGGGGTGAACGTATACTTCGTCGGGAAGGACCCTCAGCGAGCGTTCTACGCCATCGCGTACCCAGTGGGCCTTCTGGTCCTCCAGGGAGATATAGGCGTTTTCAGGAAGGTAGACTATGTCGGGAAAGCGGGCGTCCCGGGCATAGCCGGCTTCCTGGGGGAGGAGTCTGTCGCCCATGAGTCGCAGAACCTGGGCGTAACTGTGCCCCTTGGAGTTGAGGTTCGTGTCGGGAACAAAACGAGTGCCGAGGTTGTAGGCGGGGAATACCAGGGCGCCGCCGGAGTGCTCTTCCTCGGCTAGCCCGAGGAGGTTGGCGGAATAGGAAATCTGGGCTTTTATCTCTTTTTTCGAGTAGCCGAAATAATTATCCGCGATGATCGACACGATGACTCCCCGTTCGTCCCGGGCGGAAATTTTAAAGGCCTTGCCGTCGTTGTATTTTTCCGAGGCAACTTTCCAGCACATGCCTTCCCTGCGCTGCCGCTCGCTGGCCTTGTCCCAGCTCGGAAGCCCCAGTTCTTTTTTGGTCAGGCCGACCAGGTGGGTGGCGAGAATGACGCAGCCTGTTGTCCCGGTCCAATGCAGGGGGTCGAGGGTGGCGTCGTTCTCCGGAATGAGGGGGTCGCCGGAATTGCCGAAGATACTTTCCGCAAAGTCCAGGCTGGCCGCCAGGGACCCCGGGGCGAAGAAGCGGATTTCCATGGACCGCTCGTCGCAGTAGCCCTGTACTCCGGGCCTTACCACGGGGCGCAGGAGAAGGGAAAGCATCGTCCTGGCCTTTTCGTTTTCCCGGGCGGTAAAGGGCAATTCGAGGAGTTCGGGCGGAGGGTTGAGCGCGGCTTGTAAAAGTCGGGCGAAGCTGATCTTGGGAACCGCCTTCTTGTCGGGAGGCACCGGGAGCCCCCCCTCGGCGATATGGAAAACGCCTTCGGTGGTCCGCTTGTCGCTGCCGGGGTTATGGAGCACTCCGTTTTTGATACGATAAGAGGTGAGGGTGGGGGACGCGTGGCTGTGACCCTCGGGTGGCAGGGATAATTCCCGGGCCATCCCGTAGCGGTCGAGCACGAGGGTCTTGGACGGCAGCCGCGGCGTGGGCAGATCGTGAATATCGCCCAGGTAAGAATCGAGAAAATCCTGGATGCGCCTGTCCGCCGGCGCGAGATGTCCAGCGAGTATTCTGTCCTTCTGCCGGAAATTTTCCAGCATGTCCGAAGCCAGGTCCACGAAGCCCGTGCCTTCCTTGGAGTAAATAGGCAGGCCGAGGCTCGCCAGCCTTATGTTGATATAGGCGATCAGCTTGCTGCGCTCAGGTTTCGACGCCCGCTCCATCCCAAGTCCGAAATCTCTTTTCACCGCCATAGGAACTCCTCGTGGGTACTGTGTCAAACAATTCCTCTGGAATCAACGGTCATCCCGGCGTACTGACGATTAAGGCCGACAGGCCGCCGATCGCCGGACAGGCCCATCGTTCCGGCCGACCGGATCAATCCAAGGGGGCCTGGTCCTCGATCGCCCGGGCGGCTTCGCGGCTTATCGCGCCAATAAGCCCGTAGACCGAATCGAGGTCGGGGTACATCACCCTGTCGCCGTCCAGGCGATCCATAACCGAGCGTACGAGCCTGTAGGCCGGGGCGCTGCGGGGCGACAGCAGAGGCTCGATTGAAGGAAGGCCCAGTTGAATCGCCCTCAGGTCCAGGGCTTGGCAGGCCGCCGCCAGCTCCATGGCCGCGACGCGCTGGGCGTTTTCGACGATGGTCGCCGCTTTACGCGCCGCTATGGTGCCCATGGAAACGTGGTCTTCCTGATTCGCGCTGGAGGGAATGGAGTCGACGCTGGCGGGGTGGGCGAGGCTTTTGTTCTCCGAAACCAATGCGGCCGCGGCGTATTGCACGATCATAAATCCAGAATTGATGCCCCCGGAACTGGTGAGAAAGGCGGGGAGCCCTTCGGAAAGGGCCGGATTGACCAAGCGTTCGATCCGCCGTTCGCTGATGTCCGCCAGCTCGGCGGTGGCTATGCCGAGAAAGTCCATGACCAGGGCCAGGGGCTGGCCGTGGAAATTGCCGCCGGAGATTATATCGCCGGGATCTTCCCTGAATGTGGGGATCGCCGGGCTGGCGGCTTCGCCGGGGCCTGAGGTTTCGGAAGAGTCTCCGCCGGACAGCCGGGGAAAGATGAGGGGATTGTCCGTGACCGCGTTGAGCTCGGCTTCCAGAACTCCTGTAACATATTCCAGGGCATCCAGGCTGGCGCCGTGAACCTGGGGAATGCAGCGAAGGGCATAGGCGTCCTGGACGCGCAGCTCGCCCTGCCGGCTGACGAGGGAAGAACCTTCCAGAAGCTGTCTCATCTGGGCGGCGCAGCGGATCTGGCCTCGTTGGCGGCGTAGCTGCTGTACCCTTGGGTCGAAGGCATCCACGATGCCCTTGAGGGCTTGGAAACTCAGAGCAGAAGCCAGGCAGAGGCTTCGGTAGAGATCCCAGGCTTTGTGAAGAGCCAGGGCTCCCACAGCGGTCATCACCTGGGTTCCGTTGATCAGGGCGAGTCCTTCCTTGGCCTGAAGCACCAGGGGCTTCAAGCCGGCCAGGCTGAGGGCCTTGCGGGCATCCATTCGTTCATTCTGGTAAATAACTTCGCCCAGCCCGATGAGGGGAAGAGCCATATGGGCCAGGGGAGCCAGGTCTCCCGAAGCGCCGAGCGAACCCTTTTCCGGTATTACCGGCAAAACCCCGGCATTGAGCATGGCCAGCAGCAGCTGCACGACCTCGGGCCGTATGCCCGAATTGCCCACCGCAAGGGCGTTGGCCCTGAGCGCCATGACAGCCCGGACCGTTTCCCCCGGTAGTGGTTGGCCCTGTCCGCAGGCATGACTCATGATGAGATTCCTTTGAAGGGTCGCGTTGTCTTCCCGGGAGATGACGATATCGCAGAATTTGCCGAAGCCTGTGGTGATGCCGTAGCGTACCAGCCTTTCCTCGACGCAGGCCTCCACCACCGAACGGGAGGATCTCATGCGTCGCACGGCCCCCTCGTCCAGCAAGACCCTGCATTCGCCCTGGGTTATGGAGAAGAGCTTGTCCAAATCGAGGGAGGAGCCATCGAGGCGGTATTCGTCCATGGCCATAGTATAGTAAGCGATCGCCGGTATGGACAGGGCGGGCGCATAAGGATATACAGTAGCGCCATGGGCAGGCATAAACTGGGAGCCGAAGCCGTCCTGGGCGTCGGCGTGGCATTCATATGGGGACTCACCTTTTTATCGATAAAGGTGGCGGTGGTTGAGCTCAGGCCCATGACCCTCGCCCTTTCGCGGTTTGTCATCGCCAGCGCCGTGCTGCCCCTGATAGTCCTGATCCGCAGAACCTCCTTATCGGTGAGGGCCAGGGACCTTCCCCTCCTCTTTGCCAGCGGATTCATCGGGGTGACGCTTTACTTTTTTTTCGAAAACAATGGGATCATGCGGCTGTCGGCTTCGGAGTCCTCGATCATCGTGGGAACAATCCCGGTACTCACCCTGCTGGTCGATATGGTTTTTTACCGCATACGGGTGAGCAAGACGGTCATTCTCGGCATTCTTCTCTCCTTCGGCGGTGTTGCGGTAATGGTCGCCGAATCCGATTCGGCATCTTCCTCCTCCGGGGGCTACCTCTTCATGATCGGAGCCGCCGTATCCTGGGTGAGTTATACCTTTTTGACCAAGCCGCTGGGCTTAAAATATCCGATTCTCTGTGTTACCTTTTGGCAGATTTTCTTCGGCATGCTCGGCTGCGTCCCTTTCGCAATGCTTGAGGGGCAGGGCTTCGTGCGGGTATCGACTCCGGTGCTTTTGAACGTGGTCTTCCTGGGCGTTCTGGCCTCGGCGGTGGGTTATTGGTTGTGGGTGATGGTCCTGGACAAGCTGGGCGCAAGCCGCTCGAGTGTTTTCATAAATCTGATCCCCGTGGTTTCCGTCGTGGCATCCTTTATCGTGCTGGGCGAGCGGCTTGCGCCCCCCCAGCTGGCGGGAGGGGCCGCGACGGTGATAGGTGTCTATTTGGCCACCAAAAGCTCGTAGGCCTCGGCGTCGTTTTCCGCGGCAAGGAGTTTAGTCCTCCGCGTCTCGTCGCCGAGGACCGCTCCTAGGCTGGCCAGGGCTTGCATATGGGGGGCCGTATCGTCGGCGGGGCTGGCGATAAGCGCGATAATCCTTCCCGGCGAACCATCGATCGTGCCGAAATCCACCCCCTCCTTATGTATCCCTATGGCGATCACCGCTTTGCTCACTCCCAGGCTCCGGGCATGAGGAAGGGCGATGCCGTGCTCCATGCCCGTGCTCATGCGCGCCTCCCGCTCCATCAGGTCCTTCAACAGAAGTTCCTTGTTCTTTATCTTCCCGGCTTTATCCAAGAGGTCCACAAGTTCGGCGATCACCTTTTCCTTGGATTCGCCCTTCAAGCCCACGCTGACGCAGTCAGGGCTCAATGCCCTCCGGAATCCCGGGTCCCTGCGCCCTTCTGCCACGTGCAAATCGCTGCGGAGCTTCTCGGGGTCCTGGCTTTCCTTCAGCTTGTCGAAATCCGCGTCCAACGCCACAAGGATTTCATGAAGGGCTGCCTTGGCGAAGGGAATATCCTCGGGAGCGCTCTCCAGGCGAAGGGAGCTTCCTTCTTTTGCTAGAGAGATCGATATATCCCCTTTGCGGATGTGGCTGATCTCGTCCCGGATGCTCATAAGCTGGACGAAGAACCCTTCCCGCTGCATTTCCCGTAAAAAACCGGACGATACAAGTTCGAGTATTTCGCTGGAGGGAAAAGCGACGCTGAAACTGTCCGTGCTGGAACCTTTGACAGGTTTTCTCGTGCCTTCTCCCGGACGGGCTATGGCCTGGTTGAAAAGGGGAGGGGCGAGGAGGGTCGTGACAAGAATCATGAGTACCGCGACGCCGAAAATGGAGGATTCAAGTATGCCCCCCGCGAGGCCTATGCCGGCGACGATAAGGGCCACCTCGCCGCGGGGAACCATGCCCATGCCGATTCTGATCGCTCCTTTCATGTTGAATCCCAGGAAGAGCGAGGGAAGCCCGCAGCCCAGTGCCTTGGCGAAAATGGCCGCGGCTGTGTACGCCAGGCCGAAGCCGAGGACCCGGGGGTCCAGGAGGAGTCTGATATCGACCAGCATACCCATTGTGGCGAAAAAGATAGGCACGAAAAAATCGTACAAGGGCTTTATCTTATCCTGGATCAGAAAAGCGATATCGCTGCGCGAAAGACTTATTCCCACTATATAGGCGCCGATGATCATGGCCAAACCCTGGGTTTCGAAGAATCCGGCCAGGAGCAGGGCCAGGCCGAAGGCTAAGGCGGGATAATGGGTTTCGCTTCCCAGTTTTTTGAGGAATTCCGAAAGCCTTTTGCCGAAGACGAGGCCCAGGGCGGTGAAGCCCAGCCAGATTCCGAAGGCTTTCACCGCTATTCCCAGGACGGCCAGTTGGGAGAGTCCTTTGCCCGTGCCGCCGATGGCCGAGACTATTCCCATGACTACAGCGAGGATTACAATGCCCAGGACATCGTCGAAAACCGCGGCGGCGAGTATGCTCACCCCTTCCGGGGAATCCATTTTTTTTCTGTCCGAGAGGATGCGCGCGGTTATACCCACCGATGTGGCGGTGCTCATGATGCCCAGGAAAAGGGAAGGGGCCGAAAAGAAAGACTGGCCGGTAAGGAGGACTCCCAGGCCGGCGCCCAGCCCGAAGGAAGCGATTACTCCCCCCAGGCCTATGATGGAGCCTGCGAAAGAATAGCGCAGGAGCATGTTGATGTCCGTCTCCAGCCCGGAGGAGAAGAGGAGGATTATGGACGCGACGGTGGAAAGGGCGTAGAGTTCCGGACTGACGGCGAAGCCTTTGGCCAGGGGAAAGAGCCCTTCGGGCAAGCCGGGCAGCGGGAGGGTCCCCAGGGCATAGGGCCCGAGGACGATACCGGCGATGAGTTCGCCGACCACCGAGGGTAGTTTGAGTTTTTGGGCTAAGCTGCCGCCCGCCCGGACCGCGAAAACGATCGCCGCGAGCTGGAGCACCAGGAGGGTCATACGGGAGCCGAGTTCGGGTTCCGCCGTCCCGGCTGCCCAGACGATGGGAGCCGCGGCCAGGAGGAACAGCAAAACTGGAACAATTCGACGAGGTTTTCCGATCATATGCGATAAATGTAATGAAATGTTAATGATTGCGCAATAATCTATGCGATAAAAAGTGCTTGTTGGAAAAACCCCGGCAATAGTCATAAAAACGCTTGCGCGGCCTGCCTGAGCTCCTGTAGGCTCTTTCTGGATGATCGACATACTCTTCCAGGATGACTTTATCCTTGTCATCGATAAACCCGTGGGGCTTGCCTCCCAACCCGGGGAGGGCGTGGTGGGGTCGGTGGTTTCGGTGCTGGAAAAACAGCTGGGATATCGGGTCTTCCCCATTCATCGCCTGGACAAGGACACCGCTGGTTGCATGATACTTGCGAAGAGTTCGGCGGCAGCCTCGCGCTGGTCCGGGATTCTTTCGGAAGGCCAAACCCATAAGCGCTACCTCGCGGTTTGTTTGGGAGCCCCGCTTGCTGAACGGGGGATATACCGCGATGCGCTCAGGACCGGGGAACGTCTTTTGGAGGCGGAGACCGCCTTCAGGCGCGTCGCGGTCTTCGGCGGCTTTAGTGGTGAGGAAAAAAGTGTTTCCATGGAAAGATTCGGAATTTCCGAGACACGCGGCCCGGAAAAAGACGCCTGGACCTTGAGTCTCGTGGAGTTCAGGCTAGGCACCGGAAGAACCCATCAAATACGGCGGCACTGCGCCATGCACGGCCATCCCATAGTCGGCGACGATCGTTACGGCGATTTCACCCTCAACAAAAGACTCAAAAAGGAAGCGGGGGCTAAGCGGCTTCTCCTCTGGGCTTGGGGCTTGGAGCTTCCGGACCTGGGAATCATCCTTTCCGCTCCCCCGCCCCATTTTGTCGATTTTTTGGATCGTTGGAAAGCCGCGCCCCATTTGGAATCTTTGATCCCTAGATTGTCCGGGAGTGGAACGCCCGGAGTTCGAGAAAAGCCGGAGGATTCCCGCTCCGGCCCCAATCCCCCAGCGCGAGAGGTACCCTGATGTCACCAGCCCAGCTCTTTGTCTTGGCGCACGGCGCCTCGTGGATACTGCCCGACGGCAGGGTCATCAAAATCCCGGGATTTCACAGCTCCTGGATAGCCTCCCATCCTTCCATCGCTCCGGGAGCCACCAACACCGCCGAGTTCGTGGCCAAGACCGGCTGGATCTCCGCGGTGCTTCACGAGGCTGGGTACCTGGAACTCATAGTACGCTCGAGGGAGGATGAGCGGCTGAAAAATTGTCTTTGGAGTCTTCTATCGACGAATCTTCCCATACTCCAAAAAGTGGTGATCCTGGTTCTCGGCACTTCGGGCTGTCTGGTAATGGAAAAGGAAAGCTTTTCTTCAAAAGAAGCCTTTCTGGAAGCCCTGGCCTCGGTTCCCCTGGAGCCCGACAAGGCCTAGCGCCGTACACGATCTGGTCTAAAGTTGGAATTCCCGGATATATCCTTCCAGGCTGCGGGCGTTCTTCACCGCCTTGGCGTCAGCGTGATTGTTAAAGACCACGAGAACCTGTTTCGCCTTCCGCGAAATGGCCGCGAGCATGCGCGCCCTGTCTTTGAGTTCCTCGGGAGAGTACTCGTAATCGTAGCGGGATGTGGCATCCCCGTTCCACCACTGGGTGCTGTTGCGTCCATGCAGCCTGTAGTAGACACGGTCGCTGGTGAGGACCTGGGACTCAGGCGGCAGCCCCGGAAGCTCGGGCCGGTCGATGATGGCGAGGCAGACCTTGCGCTTGGCAAGTTCGTCGAAAACACGCTGCTGATACCAGAATTCGTTGCGGAACTCCACCACCAGAGGAAAGCCGTCCAGTGCGCTTATGAGATCGCCGAGATACACCCGGTTCTCGGCCGTGTAGGAAAAACGAAAGGGAAGCTGGATGAGAATGGCAGCCAACTGCCTTTTGCCGGATAGAACCTGGGCGGCCGAGGAAAATCGTTCCGCCGACTCCCCCCAATCTTTTCCGATCTCGTGGCTCAAACTCCTGTGCGCCTTGAGGCAGAAGAGAAAATCCGGGGGAGTTTGTTCGGTCATCGCGAGAAGCTGTTCGGCCTTAGGCATGGTGTACCAAGAAAAATCCAGCTCGACAAAGGGAAAGACCAGGGAGTAAAAACGCAGGAATTCACTTTGACGCAGATCTTTGGGATAGAAGACTTCCCGCCATTCGGCGTAGGAGAAGCCGCATGTGCCGATTCGGATATCAGCGTTCTCCATCAGGGATTCCTCCACTTTAGCTATCGCTTTCATTGTATCACAGGCGCGGGGAGTATACAGCTTTGTTATTGGCATATGTTATTGGCAAAAAAGATGAAACTTGCCGGCTTGATTCGATAGATTTTTTAAAACTCCCTGACTTTTGGAAAATCCTCGGTTGTAAAAAATTTTCAGGCCGGATATCGTAAGTCCATGATTCTGACTACCTTACTGCGGATACTCGGGGCGCTCAGCTCCCTTTATATGGTGCTCTGTTCCCTGCGGGTGTTCATGACCTGGATCCCGGGGATCCATCTGGGCAGGGCGGAGCGGATTTTAGCGGCCCTCGTCGATCCCTTTCTGGACATCTTTTCCCGGATAAAACTGTTCAGGACCGAACGCTTCGACTTCAGTCCCATAGCGGCCTTGGCCGTGCTTTCCGTGCTCAATAGGGTGTTTTCAGCCCTGGCGTATTCGGGAAGGATCTCCCTGGGTTTCATCCTCGGGCTTCTGCTTGGCGCGGCATGGTCGGCCTTGTCCTTTGTGCTTTCCTTTCTCCTGGCCTGCGCCTTGCTGAGGATCATCGCCTTCATGGCCGGATGGAACACCCTTCACCCCATATGGCTCGTCATCGACTCGATTCTCAACCCTCTGCTGTTCCGCATAAATCGAATTCTGTACCGAGGCAGGGCGGTGCAATACAGGCAAGGCCTCTTCACCGGCCTGGTGGCGCTCATTCTGCTGCGAATGGCCGGCGGGGCTTTGGTGGGCATTCTCAATAGGCTGCTGATTTCCCTTCCCTTTTAATCGTGGAGGATCGTATGCTCAACTCCGTTCAGCGTAGTTATCTCGGCGCCCTGGCGTCAAAAGAACCCGCCCTCATTCAGCTCGGGAAGGCCGGGGCGAGCGAAGCCCTGGTGGTGCAGCTTAAGTCGCTGCTCGAGCGACACGAACTGGTAAAACTCAAATTCATGGATTTCAAGGGCGAAAAGCGGGAAATCTCGACCACCCTCGCCCTCTCCACCGGTAGCGAGCTGGTACGAATCCTGGGGAATACGGCTATTTTCTATAAGTCCCAGCCCGACCCGGGAAGGCGCCGTATCCTCCTGCCCGCTGACTGATCAGGAGGGGATAGGCGGCGGCAAGGAAGCGCATACCCTTGTAGCAGAGCTGGGGATCGAGGATGGCTTCGCCGAAGATCATTTCCACCCGCTCGTCGCTCGCGATTTTATGGATCAGGGAAGCGATTTTCCTTCCGTCAGGTTCCTTCGGATCGAACAACTCCCGTATGCCCCGCAGCCATTCATCCATTGTCCTGGCATCGGCGATGATGTCCTGGGCGGAGGATTCCAGAAGGGCCAATCCATGGGCTTCGTCCTCGCTGAAAGCCGAATAGAGGGGGTAGAACTCTTCCATGATTCCGATTATCCCCGCGATTGCCAGGATGATCTCATCGGAGACGAAGGCAGCAGGGTCGTCCTTGCGGAGGCCCGCCACCAGGACGGGGAGGGAATCCCTGGAATTGAACAGCTGCAGTGCGTGGGCGGCCGAAATCTTGACCCGGGGATTGATGTTTCTCATCAACATGGATTCGACCATGGGGATGGAGTCCCTGTCGCCGATTTTCGCCAACGCTACAAGGGAGTTGCCCTGAAGGATGTAATCTTCGATTTCCAGGGCTTTGCGCAATACCGGTAGCGCTTCAGCCCTTTGATGGACTCCGAGTATCCGGGCCGCCACATAGGCAGTGGTGAAGGGGTGGAGTTCGACTTCCTGGATCAGGGGGCGGACAAGATGCGTCGACAGCCTTGGCATCTGTTCGACGGCCAATAGGGCCTGCATACGCACTTCGAAGCTGGGCGAGTGAAGGTAGTCCAGGAGTTCCTCCTGGCTGTGCATGGAGGCGGATTGGCCGATTTCCTGGATGAGCCTGACTTCCTGCTCGGGCACGGAACTTCTGTCCAGCTTCGAGAGCAGGTCGAAGGCACGGAGGTCCCTGGGCGAAAGCATGACGCCCAGGGACTGGGAAACGCTGCGGGAACCCAGGCGCTTAAGGTTGCGCATGGAGAAGATGCCAAGGCCGATGATCAGGCAAAGGACGGCGTACAAAACCTTATATGCGCCGGCGGGATCGAGCCCGGCGCCGATGAAGCTATCGAGAAATAATCCCCCCAATCCCGATCCGAGGGCGCCGCCCAGGCCGTAGGCGACATAATAGGTCACCGAGAGATCGAGATTTTTTTCCTTGGGAACCAGGGCGAAATAGTAGTTGTGGGCCGCGTTCTCCCCGCCGGCCAGGCCGAAGTTGGAGAGAAAGTGTATGAGGGAAAGAATCAGCGCGATGCTGGCCGCGGAAAGGCCGATCACCGAACCGGAGGGCAGCAGGGCGATGGGCAGAAAACTGAGAAGACCTATGGCGTTAAATATGATCATGAGGGGTTTCGAACCTAGTCTGTCCACCAGGAGCTTGCTCAAGAAACCCATGGCCACCGAGCCGATGCTGGCGATGAGGGCGTAGACCATGACGGCATCGTCGCCCTGGGAGAATATTTCCTTGGCATAGACGGGCAGGAAGGAGCGGCCCATGCCCGAGACCAGGGCGAGGACCATGAAGATGAGGATAAAGCGGCGGAAGCCCGGGTCTTTGGCGGCCTCTTTCGTTGCCTTTAAAAGTGAGCTGGCCTTCTCGGGCGAAAAATCCGTAGGTTCGGGAACTCGCAAAAGAAAGAAGCATCCGACGAGGCCGAAGGCGATACCGATCCCCACCCCGACGGCATAGGAGCCCGGACTGGCATCCTCCCCCAAAAACAACGCGAGCAGCAATCCGCTCACCATGCTGGCCACGGAGCTGGCGATGGAGGTGGTGACGACATACTCGCCCCTGTCCGAGCGAGGCTTGTCCCCGCCTCCCGAGGAAATGTAGGCGATGACAGGATTGTTCCCGATCATGCCGATCCCCCGGGAGAGGGCGAATCCGGCGCTTCCCGCGACCAGAAGCCCGATGGCGATTCCTTCCTGTCCCTTGGCTGCGGCCAATGGGGCGAAGAGTAAGGGCAGGAGGGCGGTATACCGACCCACCCAAGCCCAACCGAAGGTCCAGATTATGGGTTTTGACTTAACCACCCGCTTTCCGAGGGGCATGAAAAAATAAGTGGAGTACGCTATGGCGTTGAGTATGCCGACGACGGCGTTGGAAGCGCCCAGCCGCACCGCGAAGAGGGTTATGAAGGAGCCGGACACGAAAACAAAGGAAAAAGAGTTGAGGAGGTTGAAAACGGTAAAGTCTCTTCGTGCCGATTTTAGTCTGGCAAGGGAGAGGGGAGCGGCCATGGGAGTACTATAATACAGAAACAAGTTTAGGGAAATTGTATCCTTAAGCTTATGAAGCCGCTTTCGTATCCCCGGGGACGGCCCTGGGCAAAAGCTTGGGATTTTTCCAACGGCCGGTTCGGTAATACCAGGTGGAAAAAATCATGCCCACGATCCAACCGGCGGGGATGGACCACCAAATACCATCGCTTCCCATGTGGAATACCCGGGTGAACAGAAGGGCGGCGGGCACCCGGACGAGCCAGAGGGCGAGCACCGTATTGATCATGGGGATGAATACGTCCCCCGCTCCCCTCATGACGCCGTTGTTGATAAACATGATTCCGAAAACCGCGTAGAATATGCCAACGATAACGAGGTAGCTGGCGCCGATTCCAATGACCTCCGGATCGTCGGTGAAAATACCCATGAGGTTTCGGCCGAAGAACAGGATCGCCAGGGTTATCGCCAGGGAAATTCCGGAATTGACCGCGATCGCCGAAAGATGCCCCCGCTTTACCCGTTCCGGCTTGCCTGCGCCGATGTTCTGGCCGGTGAAAGTGGTTATGGCGGCGCCCAGGTTCATGGCGGGCATGCCGGCGATGGAGTCTATACGGGATGCCGCCGTGTACGCCGCCATCGTCTGGGGGCCGAATTCGTTGACGATTCTCGATAGGGTCATCATGCCCAGGGAGACCAGGGTTTGTTGAAGGCCCGTGGGAAGGCCGATGCGAAGCATTTGGGAAAAGCTATATTTGTCCCAATGTAGTTTTTTTATCTCCAGCCGCAGGTAGGGGTTGCGTTTGTTGAGCACCATCAAAGCCCCTATGAATGAAAGGCCCTGGGAGATGATGGTCGCCCAGGCGACGCCCGCCACGCCCCAATGAAAGGCGACGACGAAAAGGAGATCGAGTACGACATTGACCAGGGTGGAGAAGATCAAAACATACAAGGGAGTCTTGGAATCTCCCATGCCGCGCAGCAAGGCGGCGACGCCATTGTAGCCGAAGGTGGCCAGGATCCCCGCGAAGGTGATGCGCAGATAGGTTGTGGCCTCGGGCATTATGGCCTCGGGTACGGCAAGCAGTTGGAGGATGATAGGCGCGGTGGCGAGCCCGATGAGGGTCATCAGCAAGCCGGCGGCGAAAAGGAATATGTAACTGGTGGAGACTACGTCGTCCAGCTTTTTCCAGTCTTTGGCGCCGAAGAATTGGGAGATGAGGACGGTGGATCCCATACTCACCCCCAGGATGAGGGCGAGCATGAAGAATATGATAGGAAAGGAGGTGCCCACCGCCGCCAGCGCCGAGGTGCCGACGAAGCGTCCCACCACGAAGCTGTCCACCATATTGTAAAATTGCTGGAATATGTTGCCGAAGAGCATGGGCAGGGCAAAGCCGATCAGCTGCCTTGTCTCGTCGCCGGTGGTGAGATCCTTCATCGCCATGGCAGCTCCTTTACGGCGCCACTCGCGCTCATTCCTCTTCCTTCGCTTTTTCCCAGAGCTCATCCATCGCCGATAACGCTTGCGCGGACATGGGCAGCCCCTTTTCCTTCATGCCCCTTTCGACATGCCTGAAACGCCGGGAGAATTTTTCGTTGGTCCGCATCAGGGCGAGGCCGGGGTCGATCCCCAGCACCCGGGAGAGGTTTATCATGGAAAACAGCAGGTCTCCGATTTCGGCTTCCAACTCGGCGGTCTCGCCCCGGGCCAGGGCCTGGCGGGCTTCGGCCAGCTCTTCCTCGACCTTGCTCCAGACCGGTTCGGGGCTCGGCCAGTCGAAGCCGGCCTTGGCTGCTTTTTTTTGAAGCTTATAGGCTCGCTCGAGGGGCGGCAAATGGCGGGGAACTTCGTCAAGCATGGAATCCTTCTTGCGTCGGCCTTCCTTCTGTTCCTTGATTTTATTCCACTGATGCACGACGGCGTCGGGGGTATCGGCCACGGAATCGCCGAACACATGGGGGTGTCTGCGCAGCAGTTTCTCGGATACCGAGTCCAGGGCTTCGGCGGTGCTGAAGCTGCCTTCCTGCTCGCACATGTAGGTAGTCATGGCGGCCAGAAGAAAAAGGTCGCCCGATTCCTCCCGGATGTGCTCCCTCTCTCCTTCGCCTATCGCCTCCACCAGCTCGTAGGCCTCCTCTACGATATTGCCGCGGATGGACTGGATGCTCTGCTCCCTGTCCCAGGGGCATCCGTCGGGGGCCCGCAAACGAGCGACGATGGTGAAAAGCCGGGCAAAGCTTTCGGCGGCCTTTCGGGTTGCCGGTTCTATGCTGTCCGCCGTCTGTCCGGCCAGTTCGCTTAAGGGGGTTGAAATGGAGTGCATGAGTACCTCTCGTTCGCCCAACGATAAAGAAATAGCCGGAAAGATACAATAGGAACTCCGATCGATGCGGAAACGCCCTTCGCGCGGGAGGGCGTTTCATTCCTTGAGCGAATAGAGGGCACACTTCGCCTTGAGCCCGGATTTGTCCGGAACATCGAATTTTCTATAGACCCTTGCCAAAGTATTCCGTACGGTGGACTCTTTTACCCTGTTTTCGACGGCGATTTCCTTCACGGATTTGCCATTGAGGAGGGCTTTCAGATATGCTATTTCCTTCTTGGTCAGCCCGAGGTCGGAGAGAAACAGCAGGGGTTTCGGTTCCTTGAGATAGATGATCCATTGTTCGCCGTAGACGATGAGGAGAAAGAAAAGAAAGAGGCAGAGAAATAAAATATAAATCAATATATTGAAAAGACTTTCTCCGGCGTTAATCCCCCGGATTGCCTGGCAGAGAAAAAAGTAGAGTATGGATAAAACAAACTTGAGCAATTTCCACCGGGCAAACAAGCCTAATCTATAAAGAAGAATCTCCGCGGCGATAAAAACGCCTAGGTTGAAAATGGGGATTTGCGCGTAGATCATCGGCAGGGGCGTCATGAGTAAGAGAAGGACGGGCTGTATCCAGTTGAGGGGAGGTCGAAAAGCGCTGAGAACGAACAAGGCCGCGATCACCGCCACCGCCGGAAGCATGGGAACGAAGCTGGGTGTTTCATCGGGGATCGAAAGGTCGAGTAGCTGGATCAGAAGATACGAAAACAGGTAAAGAACACAGAGAAAGGCAAAGAACAGGCCTGTCTTTTTGAATAACCGAAACTGTTGACTATCGGAGTTTTTATCCCGCATTCCAAGCCTCCAGGGATAGGAGCGTGCTTTTTGCCGCGCTTTTGTCGTTCCTGGAACGTTTGCCGTCCGGGCTCAATGGAATGGGCTTCGCCGGCGGGTATCGAGCCTTTTTTGTTTTATAACACGGATTTACCTAACGGTGAAGGCTTGATTTTACTCGAATCTCCCGTCAAGGCTGAAGGGGCCGGGTTTTCGTTTTTTACCTTTGGGCTTGCGGGTTGATGATCTTTGAAGCCAAAAACGCCGCCAAGGCCCCCGCGAGGTCGAAGAGCATGTCGACCCATTCGAAGCGCCGGGATGTGGTGAAAAGCTGAAGAAGCTCCGATCCGAGGATAAAGAGGATTATTATGAAAATGCTGGAGAAAAAAGGGGGATTCTTCGTTTTTTCTTTACGGTATTCCAGGATGTAGGAAAGGGAAAAGACAAAGAAAAGGGCCAGATGGGCGAGTTTGTCGATGCCGGAAAAGCTGGGCATCGTGGAAAAGCTCGAAGCGGGCAGGAGTAGGACGACTATGATAAGCCCCGCCGAGGCGATGGTAAACTTGTAGGCCAGGATTTTTTTCATAAGAAGACTAAAAGTAGCCGAGCAACGAAACAGGGTCAATCCCTGTCCAGCCGGCACCCTGCGGGCGGCCGATGGAAGCGGTGGCGGGGCAATAAAAAGGGCGACCCCGCAGGGTCGCCCTCGCCGCCCGATTCGCAAAGCCGGCGGCTGCCGCGACGGACGCTTAGAAGCTTCTGTCGGCGATGTAACGGTATTCCTTATATCTGCGCTCGATCAGACCCCGCTGTTTTTCGAGCAGTTGTGCGGCCCGCTCGGGATTGGCTTCCCTTAAGGACTTGAAGCGGACCTCGGCATACATATAGCCGTCGAGCTTGCCGTAATCCGGCTCCTTGGAGTCCAGCTGGAAGGGATTCTTGCCCTGGGTCTTAAGCCTGGGATCGTAGCGGTACAGGGGCCAGACGCCGGAGTCCACCGCCGCCTTCTGCTGGTTCATACCCTTCATCATGTCGATACCCTGATTGATGCAGTGAGAGTAAGCGATGATGATGGAGGGACCGTCGTAGCTTTCGGCTTCCCTGAAGGCTTTGATGGTCTGACTCATATTGGCGCCCATGGCGATCTGGGCCACGTAGACATAGCCGTAGCTCATGGCGATCATCCCCAGGTCCTTTTTCATGGTCTCCTTGCCCGCGGTGGCGAACTTGGCGATGGCGCCCACGGGGGTGGCCTTGGATGCCTGACCGCCGGTGTTGGAATAGACCTCGGTGTCGAGGACCAGGATGTTCACGTTCTTGCCCGAGGCGATCACGTGATCCAGGCCGCCGAAGCCGATGTCGTAAGCCCAGCCGTCGCCGCCGATGATCCAGACGGACTTGTGAACCAGGCTTTCGGCCAGGTTCAAGAGTTCCTTGGCCCAGCCTTCCTTGGAACCGGCAATAGCCTTCTTGAGCTCTTCGACGGAAGCCCTCTGGGCTTCGATTTCCTCGTCGTTGCTCATGGGGTTGGCCAGGATCCTTTCGGCCAGGGCGGGGTCCACAGCCTTGCCCTTGGCCTGGGTCAGAAGCTCCTTGGCGTATTCGATCTTCTTGTCGGCGGTGAGCCTCATACCCATGCCGAACTCGGCGGCGTCCTCGAAGAGGCTGTTGGACCAGGCGGGTCCGCGGCCGTCGGGGCGGGTGGTGTAGGGCGTGGTGGGCAGGTTGCCGCCGTAGATGGAAGAGCAGCCCGTGGCATTGGCGCAGAGGGCGCGGTCGCCGAAGAGCTGGCTCATCAGCTTGAGATAGGGGGTTTCGCCGCAGCCGGCGCAGGCGCCGGAGAACTCGAACAAGGGGCGCTTCATGCCTATACCCTTGGGCAGCGCCAGGTTGAGGTACTTGGCGGGCGTATCGGGGATGGACAGGAAGAAGTCCCAGTTCTTGGCCTCGGCCTCGCGCAGGGGAGGCTGGGGTTCCAGGTTGATAGCCTTGCGGCCGGGATTGGCCTTGTCGTTGACCGGGCAGATGTTGACGCAGGCGCCGCAACCGGTGCAGTCCTCGGGGGCTACCTGGAGGGTGGCCTTGAGGCCGGCCAGTTCCTTGCCCTTGCCATCGGCGCTCTTGAAGCTCCCGGGGGCTCCCTTCAGGCAGGAGGGGTCGTAAGCCTTGAGCCGGATTACGGCGTGGGGGCAGACCATGGTGCAGTTGCCGCACTGGATGCAGATGTCCTGGTTCCAGACCGGGATCTTCTCGGCGATATTGCGCTTTTCGTACTTCGTGGTGCCGGTGGGGAAGGTGCCGTCCTCGGGCAGCTTGGACACGGGAATCTTCTCTCCCCTGGCGGCGATGATCTCTCCGATCACTTCCTTGACGAAGGCGGGGGCGGTGGCGGGTACGGGGGCCAGGATCTTGGTCTTGGAGTTGACCGCGCCGGGGGTGACCTTGTGGGTGGCGGTGAGAGCCAGGTCGATGGCAGCCATATTCTTGGCTACCACATCGGCGCCCTTTCTGATGTAAGTCTTCTTGGTATATTTCTTGATCATGGCGATGGCTTCATCCTCGGGCAATACGCCGGAGATCTTGAAGAATGCCGTCTGCATGATGGTGTTGATCCTGGTGCCCATGCCCGCCTGCTCGGCCAGGCTCATGGCATCGATCACGTAGAATTTGAGCTTTTTGTCCACGATATGCTTCTGGACTTCCACGGGCAGCTCGTCCCATACCTTATCGGCGGGGAAGGGGCTGTTGAGGAGGAAGGTGCCGCCGGGTTTGGCGTTGACCAGCATGTCCAGCTTCTCCAGGAAGGAGAACTTGTGGCAGGCCAGGAAGTCGGCCTTGGAGATGAGGTAGGACTTTTTGATCAGCTTGGGGCCGAAGCGCAGATGGCTGATGGTATAGGTACCGGCTTTCTTGGAGTCGTAGACAAAGTAGCCCTGGGCGGAGTTGGGGGTTTCGTCGCCGATGATCTTGATGGAGTTCTTGTTGGCGCCCACGGTGCCGTCGGAACCCAGGCCGTAGAAGAGGCACTCCACCACGCCCTCGGCGTCCAGCTGGAACTCCTCGTCGTAGGGAAGGCTGGTGTTGGCCACATCGTCGATGATTCCCACGGTGAAGTGATTCTTTGGTTCCTTGGCTTTAAGATTGTCCAATACTCCCTTGGCCATGGCGGGGGTGAACTCGTAGGAGCCCAGGCCGTAACGGCCACCCACCACTGTAGGCCAGCTCTTGAAGTGGGACTTGCCGGCGCCCATGGCCTCGCCGATGGCGGTGCGCACATCCTCGTATAAAGGCTCGCCGATGGCTCCAGGTTCTTTGGTCCTGTCCAGCACCGCGATGGATTTGACGCTGGCGGGAATCGCGGCAATGAAGTGTTCCACCGAGAAGGGCCTGTACAGCCTTACCTTGACCACGCCTACCTTTTCGCCCTTGGCGACCAGGCTCCGCACGGTTTCCTCGACGGTATCGGCGCCGGATCCCATGACGATGACCACCCGCTCGGCGTCGGGGGCTCCCACGTAATCGAAGAGCTTATAACTGCGGCCGGTGAGCTTGGCAAACTCGGCCATGGTCTCTTCGACCACCTTGGGCGTCGCGGCGTAGAACTTGCTGGTGGCCTCCCTGCCGGCGAAGTAGACGTCGGGGTTCTGGGAGGTTCCGCGGATAACGGGCTTTTCGGGGGTCAATCCTCTGGCGCGGTGCTCGCGGACAAGATCTTCGCTGATCATTTTCTTCATGACGGCATAGGGGATTTCCTCCACCTTCTGCACCTCGTGGGAGGTGCGGAAGCCGTCGAAGAAATGAAGGAAGGGCACCCTGGTCTTGAGGGTGGCCGAGTGGGCCACCAGGGCCATGTCCATGACTTCCTGCACGTTGTTGGAAGCCAGGAGGGCCCAACCGGTCTGGCGGGCGGCCATGACGTCCTGGTGGTCGCCGAAAATGGAAAGAGCCTGGGCGGCTACGGCGCGGGCGGCGATATGGAACACCGTGGAGGTAGCCTCGCCAGCGATCTTGTACATGTTGGGGATCATGAGAAGCAAACCTTGGGAGGCGGTAAAGGTGGTCGAAAGGGCGCCCGCGGTGAGGGCTCCGTGGACCGCCCCGGCCGCTCCGGCCTCGGACTGCATCTCGACGACCTGCGGAAGGGTTCCCCAGAGGTTCTTGCGGCCCATGGCCGAAAACTCATCGGCCAGCTCTCCCATCGGGGAGGAGGGAGTGATGGGATAGATCGCGATAACTTCGGAACAAGCGTGGGCGACATACGCCGCCGCGGCGTTACCATCGATCATCACCATGTTCTTGGAATCTGCCATTGTGGTTCCTTCTTTTGAAAAGATGGGGATGCTGTGCTTTACCGTCCGGGGCCCCATTTGACCTCACCGGTGCCGACATGAAAAAGTAATACTGTGGTGCTGCAAAGCGGGGACCGGACCGAAAAGCGTTTCAATCCTATATCGGATTCTGGATTATTTCAATAGAGAAGGCTTCTCCCATTGTAGTATTGTCATAAAAGCTCGGGCGGGTTTTTCATTTATTGTAACCAGCTTCTTGACCTTTGAAACGCCCGGGCTATAGTTATGTCATGAAACTCTTAATTTTGGCCGCAGGCCTCGGTTCCCGTTTCGGCGGCCCAAAGCAGTTGGCGGCGGTGGGCCCTTCGGGCGAAAGTCTGCCGGAATATAATATTTTCGATGCCTTGAGAGCTGGCTATTCCAGCGTTGTCTTTCTTATCCGAAGGGGCATGGAAAAGGATATTCGTGCGACGTTGCTGTCCCGCCTGCCCGGGGATATAAAGGTCGAGCTCGCTTTTCAGGATCCCGAGGCCTTTGTCCCTGACTCGCTGAAACAGCCTATCCGTGAGATCGCAAGGCAAAAGCCCTGGGGCACGGCTCAGGCCCTGCTTTGCTGCCGATCCGTTCTTCGGGACGATCCTTTCGTCGTTATAAACGGCGATGATTTTTACGGAAGGACGGGGTTCGCCATGATCAGGCAGTTCTTCGGCGCCGGGAGGGGAAAAGCCATCCCCGAATTCTGTCTGACGGGCTACAAGCTCTCGGGAGTCGTTCCGCCCAAGGGAAAGGTCTCCAGGGCGGTCTGCTCGCTGGACTCAAACGGCTGCCTGACTGAAATACGGGAGCACAAGGCTATTGAAAGAAGGAATGGCCGTTTTGTCTCCATAGGCCCGCACTCGGAAGAGCAAACGCTGGCCCCGGAACTTTTGGTTTCCATGAATATGTGGGGCCTGGGGCCCCAGGTGTTTCCCTGGATCGAGGAGCTTTTCGCCGAATTCCTCGCGGACCCCGGGCATTGGGCTTCGTCGGAGTTCTATCTGCCCGAGGCTGTGGGGACGATCGTCGAGCGGGGTTGGGCTTCCTTTAAGGTATTGCCTGTGAGGGAACGCTATTTTGGCTTGACCAACCCAGAGGATTTAGCCGATGCCCGGGCGGAGGCGCTGGAGCGCAGCCGAAACGGGGAGTATCCCTCGCCGCTCTGGGGCGGAAAACCGGAAGGTGCTGGAATATGACCGCAGCGACCGCGATAAGGTGGGCGGGCCTGCCCTCCCTCTTCAATACCGGGGCGACTGCGTTTTCGAGGCTCTTCGCGTATCTGGAAAAACCCTGGGAGGCCCTCTCTTCCCTGGAGAGCTATCTCGGTATCCTTCTCGCCGAGGACCCGCTGGCGGGGAGGGCTCCCCTGTCGGATACGAACGGGAGCCTTATCAGGGGGGATTTGCGGCTGGGCCCGAAGGTAAGGATCGAAGCGGGAGTGCGCATCGAGGGCACGGTGCACATCGGGGCGGGCTGCCTCATCGAGTCGGGGGCTTATATTAGGGGCCCGGTCTGGCTCGCCGAAGGTTGCGAGGTACGTCAAGGCGCCTATATCCGCGGCAATGTCATAGCCGGAGCTCAAGCCGTGCTGGGACACTGTTCGGAATTCAAGCAGGCTATCCTTTTGGAAGGAGCCCAGGCTCCGCATTTCAATTATGTTGGTGATTCCATACTGGGAATAAAAGCCCATATCGGGGCCGGGGTCATCCTATCCAACCTCAGGTTGGACAAACGGCCAGTAAGGGCGGCTCTTCTGCCGAGGGAGGCGTCAAGGGAAACGGACAGACTCGAACTCGTGGATACGGGGCTGGTAAAATTCGGCGCCCTCGTGGGGGATGGCTGCGAGATCGGCTGCAACTGCGTGCTCAATCCCGGGAGCATTCTTGGGGCGGGCTGCAGGGCGGCGCCATTGAGCCGTATTAAAGGAACCTGGCTCGAGGGCTCGATCATCCCCTAGATCCTATGGTATTCTTTGATTCCCCTTTATTCTCGCGGTAAAAAATGTCATACTCGATACTACACTTATATCAGCGGGTCATTCCCGCGGAAAGGAACAGCATGCACAGCGAGCATACAATACTTTCTAAACGACAGTTGTCCGAGGAAGTATATCGAATGGAAATCTTCGCTCCCCTGGTGGCCAGGGAGCGTAGGGCCGGTCAGTTTGTCATCGTTCAGTACGATCAGAAATATTCCGAAAGAATCCCCCTGACAATCGCGGACGCCGATCCCGAAAAGGGTTCGGTCACCCTTATTTTCCAGACCGTCGGCGCGAGCACCCATAAACTCGCCATGAAAAACGTGGGCGAATCCATCGTTCTCCTCGGCCCTCTGGGCAATCCCACCCATATCGAGCGCTATGGCTGGACGGTCTGCGTGGGCGGCGGCATCGGTCTGGCGCCCCTGCATCCTATCGTCAAAGCGCTCAAAGAGGCGGGCAACAGAGTTACGGTCATCTCCGGAGCCCGCACCAAGGAACTGCTGATAATGCAAGAGGAAATGGAAGCCCTGGCCGATGAGCATATCGTGGTCACCGACGACGGATCGGCGGGCAGGAAGGCCCTGGTGACCGAGCCGTTGACCGAGCTTTGTTCCAGAACCCCCAAGCCGGATTTGGCCGTCACGATAGGTCCTCCCATCATGATGAAGTTCTGTGCCTCCGCGACCCAGCCCTTCGGCGTAAAAACCCTGGCCTCCCTCAATACGATCATGATCGACGGCACCGGCATGTGCGGCGGCTGTAGGGTGACTGTGGGGGGAAAGACAAAGTTTGTCTGCGTGGATGGGCCGGAATTCGATGCCCACGAAGTGGATTGGAACCAGATGCTCACCCGGCTGGGGGCGTATAAAAACCTGGAAAAGGAAGCCCACGACCGCTGCCATATGGAAATGTCCATACAAAAACTGCAGAAAGAACAAGCCGCCGGAAGCAAGGGCGAGGCTGGCGCGGATAACAGAGAGGGGAGCAAAGTACGATGAGTCACATGGATAGAACAAGCCACGAAGAGCTGGCCAGGCGGGAACTGGCCAGGATACGGAGCATCCCCCTGAATCCCAAGGCGCGAATGCAGATTCCCGTCCAGGATATGCCCAGCCAGGATCCATCCCTGCGCCGGGCGAACATGTCGGAAGTAGCCTCGGGCTATACGGCCGAGCAGGCGATGCTGGAGTCGGAACGCTGCCTTCAGTGCAAGAACGCCCCCTGCGTCACGGGCTGCCCTGTCAAAATCGATATACCGGGCTTTCTCGCCAAGGCGCGAAAGGGAGATTTCGCCGGCGCCGTTTCGGTGATCAAGCGTACCAACCTTCTGCCTTCGATCTGTGGCCGGGTTTGCCCCCAGGAAAAGCAGTGTCAGCTGCCCTGTACATTGGGCAAGGCCCTGGGCGGCGTGGACAAGGCGGTGCAGATCGGCCGGGTCGAGCGTTATGTGGCGGATTACGAACGCCAGGCTGGCTTGCTCGCTCCTCCCCCGGCGGCGGGTCCCACGGGCAAGAAGGTGGCCGTCGTAGGCGCCGGCCCCGCGGGCCTTACCTGCGCCGTCGACATCCGGCGCCAGGGCCATAAGGTGGTCATATTCGAGGCTTTCCACAAAGCCGGCGGCGTCATGGTCTACGGTATTCCGGAGTTCAGGCTTCCCAAGGACCTGGTAGCCTCCGAGGCGGGCGTGCTGGAGTCCATGGGGGTCGATTTCGAGATGAGCTTCCTGGTGGGCCGGACGAGAAAACTAGGGGCCCTCCTCAAGGAAGATGGCTTCGACGCCGTCTTCGTGGGTACGGGAGCCGGGCTCCCCAAATTCATGAATATTCCCGGCGAAAACCTTGTGGGGGTTTTTTCGGCCAACGAATACCTCACCAGAGCCAATTTGATGAAGGCCTACGAGGTCGGCAAGGCCGCCACGCCTTTGTATCCTTCCCGGCGGGTCGCCGTGTTGGGCGGGGGCAACGTGGCTATGGATTCGGCCCGTATGGCCCTGCGACTGGGTGCCGAGGAAGTTCGGGTGCTCTATCGCAGAACCAGGGAGGAGATGCCCGCCCGGGGCGAGGAGGTCGTCCACGCCATGGAGGAGGGAATCAACTTCGATTTCCTGGCCAGCCCCACCCAGGTCTTGGGCGATCAGAACGGTAGGGTGGTGGGTCTGGAAGTCCTCTCCTACGAATTGGGCGAACCCGACGAATCGGGCCGCCGTCGTCCCGTACCCGTCAGGGGAAGCGAAAAAATCGTTCCTTTCGACACGGTGATCGTGGCGGTGGGCAACGAGTCCAACCCTCTGATCTCCCGCACAACCCCGGAGCTGAAGGTGGATCGCTGGGGGCATATATTGGTGGATGAGAAGCAGAAGACGAGCATCGAGCGCGTCTACGCCGGCGGGGACATAGTCCTCGGAGCGGCCACGGTCATACTCGCCATGGGCGAGGGACGGCGCGCGGCCGCCGCGATAAACGAGGTGCTGCAGTAGCCATGAAAAAAGAGCGGCGGCCGCGCCCGGCCGCGGCATTGGTAAGAACGGGAGGCCTCGTTCTCCTCTGGGTCTTGGCGCTTCCCTTCTCGGTCTCCGCCCAGAACCACGCTCAGGCTGGGGCTCCCGTTCCCGCCCTCGCCCAAACCACCGGCCCCGCTCCCCGCCCAGCCCCGGATACCCTGGAAACCGCATACCAATCGGCGTACCAGCTCTTCTTGCGGGGCCGGCAGTTGCAGGTCGCCGGGAGGGATGCCGAAGCGGCCAAAACCTTCGCCAGCTCCCTCCAGGCGACTGAAAAGCTCCTTGCTAAGGAGCCCTCTAACCTGGACTACATAAGCCTCCAATGTTGGAACCTTTTCCGGCTCAATCGTCACAACGATGTGGTCGCTACCGCTCAAAAAGCCCTGAGGGCAGCCCAGGACTATCGCGTTATCGAAACCCTTGCCGAATCCCTGTACTTTCTTAATCGCAACGAGGAATCTCTGGCATACTTTATCCAGTATTTCCGCCTGGCCCACGAGGACGACGAACGCATGTCCAGCGCGTATTACTATGTGGGCGAATGCTACATGAGATTGAAGAAATACGAGCACGCCGATATCGCCTTCTCCACCGCCACGGCCATGGAAAGGAACATGTACTACTGGTGGTATAGGCTGGGAGCGGTCAAAGAGATTCTCTCCCAGTACCGAAGAGCCTACGAAGCCTACGGCAGGGCCCTTCAGATAAGTCCGAAGTTCCAATACGCCCTGGATGGACGAGCCAGGGTGAAGGCGAAGGCGGGCTTGTAAAAAATTTAGATTGACCGGTATTCTCCGATAGCCTAGACTGCAAAAAATCGGAGGTGCCGTGGCCTTACGCGACCGTATTCTCACCCAGTTCCTCACCGCGACTATTTTACTTTTACTTCTGTTCGGCATATCAGCCGACGGACCGGCCGTGGCATTGGAAGGGTTCTGGCGGCTCCAAAGCAGTCCCGCCAGGCTCTTGAGCGACTATACGGCGATGCAGGGAACCGGTGCCGCCCTGCTCAACGCCGCTGCCGTGGGCATCATCGGCTGGCTTTTCGCCATGCTGAACGGCATAAGCTTGTCGGGACCGACAATAGCGGCGGTATTTACCATGATAGGCTTCGCCCTCTTCGGGAAAACCCCGCTCAATTGTATTCCCATCATGGCGGGAGTGAGTCTCTCGGCGCTCATAGTAAGAAAAAAGCCCAGAGAATACCTGCTTATCGGCATGTTCGGCACCGCTCTCGGACCACTGGTAAGCTTCGTCGCCTTTGAAATGGGCCTTACGCCCGCCCTGGCTTTGCCCGTATCGCTCGCGGTCGGTTTGGCGGTCGGCATCGTGCTTCCGCCCCTGGCGATAGCCATGCTCCACCTGCATCAGGGCTACAATCTTTACAACATTGGGCTTACCGCAGGGTTCATCGGGCTTTTCGCGGCATCCCTTCCCAGCGCGGGAGGCAAGAGCATCGCCTCGATTTCGTCCTGGGGAACTGCGGCCGATCCCTGGCTCTTTCTTTTCATACCCTTGCTGAGCTTGATCGCCGCCGGCATGGCATTTATCTGCTGCGGCAAGAAGTCCTGGAACGAGTTTCTATCGATATTGAAACTGCCCGGACGCCTTCCCTCTGATTTTTGCGAACTAAGCGGCCCCGGCGGCGCCTTATTGAACGCCGGGATCCTGGGCATGCTTTATTCGGCCTATGTGGCCATTGTCGGAGCTCCCTTCAACGGACCGGTTATCGGCGGCCTGATGACCCTCATGGGCTTCGCTTTTTTCGGAAAACATCCCAGGAATGTGATTCCCGTTTTTCTGGGCCTTTTAGCCGCCGCCCTCTTATTCGGCAAGACATTAAACGAATCCTGGGTCATATTGGCCTTTCTCTTCGGCACCGCTCTAGCCCCCATAGCCGGGGAATTCGGTCCCGGAATCGGCATTCTGGCGGGCTTTCTTCACCTTGTTTTGGTCGAGCGCTCCGGCACCTGGCACGGCGGCATGAATCTTTACAATAACGGTTTCGCCGGCGGGCTTACCGCCACGCTCATCGTGTCGGTGATAGAGTGGTATAGGACGAGCATCGAGCGTTAAGGGATAAATAAGGAATAACGGGATGAAGCGCAGGGAATTTTTAGTCCACCTTATCAGTGAATTATCGAGCTTTCTTCTCCAGGGACAGCCCAGGAAAATGGTGATCTCCCTCCATCAGGAAGCCGACGGTATACACTTGGCGGTTATAGACGATCGGGCCAGGAGCGAGGTGGAGATCAAGGCTATAGAACGCGCCCTGAACGCCTCCAGGCGCCCCGAGCTGGCCGGCTATTACGGGCAGATGGCCGGCCACGATCTTTTGGGAAGCGCCAGGCTCAATCTGGTGGGTTGGCAGATCAAGCACGCCGATGTGCTGAAAAATCCCGGCGGAGGGGTCATGCTCAACCTCTGGATCGGCGGGGAAGATTTCGAGTATACGAAGTTCAGCATCGACCCCGAGGACGAAAAAGAAAAGGAAAAATAGAATTTTCCATAGCCATGTTGCCTGACAGATCATAAAGCCGCTATAGTCGAGCTATGGCCCCGAGTATTCTTTGGTACGATCTGGAAACCTTCGGCGTCGACCCGAAACACGACAGGATCGCCCAGTTCGCCTGTATCCGAACCGATGAAAAGCTCGAGGAGATCGACGAACCCCGGAAACTATACTGCAGGCCTCCGATGGACTACCTGCCTTCGCCGGCGGCATGCATGGTCCACGGTATAAGCCCCCAAACCGCCTTCGAGCTCGGACTGGACGAATACGACTTCGCCCTGGGACTGCTCAAGGAGTTTTCCCGTCCCGGCACCACCGCCGTTGGATACAACTCGATACATTTCGATGAGGAGTTCATCCGTCACCTCCTATACCGGAACCTCTTCGATCCCTACGCCCGGGAATACGCCGACGGCAATTCGCGCTGGGATATAATCAATCTGCTCAGGGCAGCCCATGATCTGAGGCCCGAGGGGATAGTCTGGCCGAGGGACGAGGAGGGTAAGCCGCTGTTCAGGCTCGAAGCCCTATCCAAGGCCAATGGCCTGGACCATAGCTCGGCCCACGACGCGCTTTCCGACATCCGGGCGACCATCGACCTGGCCCGCCTGGTCCGGTTGCGACAAGGGCGTCTCTACGACTGGTATTTTTCACACCGGAAGCGGGAAAGCCTCAAGCCCCTGATAAACCTCTCCGCCCGCAGGATGTTGATCCATACCTCGGCCGAATACTCAAGCCCGAGGGGATGCAGCACCCTCATCGCCCCGGTGGGCATAGATCCGGCCAACCGCAACCAACTGATCGCCATAGACCTTCGTTTCGATCCCGGCGAGCTTGTCTCCCTTTCGGCCGAGGAAATTCGGGGACGGGTGTTCACCAAGGCGGGCGAAAGCGACAAGCCCAGGGTTCCCCTTTCCCGCATCAGGCTCAACCACTGCCCCTTCCTCGCCCCCCTCTCCACCCTGTCCAGGGAAGCCGAGACGAGGTTGGGCCTGGACAGGGAACTCTGCGCCGAACGTCTTTCCTTTATCGGAGCCAGCCCCGGCCTTGTCGACACGCTGATGAAGGTGTTCGACGAGCCCTTGCCCGCCCCCGTTTCGGACGAACCCGAAATCAGTCTTTACACGGGCGGATTCATTCCACCGGCGGACAGGGCTAAACTCGAGCGTTTCCACGCCGATCTGGCGGAGCGCGGGAGGTCCCCGGAAGTACTCATGGAACTCAAGCGATCCTTGTTCGCCGCCAAGTTCAAGGACGAGCGGATACTGAGGCTCGCCGGAAGGCTTTTTGCCCGTAATTTCCCTGAAACCTTGAGCGAGTCGGAACGTTTGAAGTGGAGGGATTTCTGCCTGGCGAGGATACAGTTCCCTTCCAGCGAGGGCGCGACCGAGCTGGCGGACTATAAAAGGCTGGCGGAAACCCTGCTGACGGATTCCGATACTCCGGCTCCCCGCAGGGCCATGGCGCACGCCCTGTTGGAGTGGGGCAAGGTATTGGGAGCTCCCCTGGCTTTGTCGAATTGATCGAACTGCGCTATGCTTATACTGGGCTTTTATGCCCAAGGCGGTATGAAATGGAGTTCAGGAGCGCTTCCGCCGCATTTACGCGGTCTTCCTTCCTCATGCTTTCTCTTCTCGTCCTGCTTTTTTCCGGGACTGCCCGGGCATGGGCGGCAAACGGCCAGAGCGAAACGATATTAAGTGTCCAGGTAAGCCGAAGCCAGATAAGAGAGTATCCTTCCGCGCTGGCGCCGATCCTGGCCACCCTGGGCTATGGCGAGCAGGTGAGGATATACGGGACGCCCTCGGAGGGCTGGGTGAGGGTCTATCTGCCGGGTTCCACGCGGCTGGGGTACATGTTTCTCTCCGCTCTCACGCAGACCCGTCTGGATGCCCCGGAACTCAAGCCAGCCGCCCAGGGCTTTAGCGGAGGAGAGATAGCCTTGGCGGGGAAGGGATTCAGCGAGTCGGCCGAAGAGGCCTATCGCCGGAACTCCCAAGTGGATTATGCTCCCGTCGATGCGATGGAAGACTTCGAATACGGTCGGGAAGCCTTGCTGGGGTTTTTGGAGGCTGTATCGCCGTGAGGAGTTTAAGCGGATGAGGAAGGGCAAGAGACGCTCGGCTACTGCCTTATCCCTCATCGCGCTCATAGTAACGACCCTGCTTTTGGGCTCCTGTCTCAGTCTGAGCCAGAGCTTGGAGCTTCTCGCTTCCGATACCTTCAGCGAAGGCTTCATGGACAGATATCAGGAGGCCATACTGAGGGCCTCCGCCAAAGCCGCGGCCGAAGCCGCCCAGCCCCTCTCTCCGAGGGAGGAATACTACATAGGCAGAGCTGTCGCGGCCAGGGTTTTTTCCCTCTACGGACTCTATGACGCGCCCGAGTTGACCGATTACCTCAATAAGCTCGGACAAGGCCTCGCCCTTTTTTCTTCCCGCCCCGAAATCTATGCCGGTTATCGCTTCGCGGTTCTCGACAGCCAGGAGGTCAACGCCTTCGCCTCTCCCGGAGGGCATATTCTCATCACCCGGGGCCTGCTTTCAAAAGTTGAAAGCGAGGACGAACTGGCGGCGGTGCTAGCCCACGAGATAGCCCATGTGGCGCTCCGGCACGGTCTCGTCTCCATCCAAAGCTCCCGGCTGGCCCAGATCGCCGCCAAATACGCCCTGAGCGCCGGTCTTGCCTCCGGCGGCGAGCTGGCCTCCTTCACCGAGGCTTTTGGCGAGGCTATCTCGGAATTAGCGACGGTGCTCTTGATTTCTGGCTATTCCCAAGGCTTCGAGCTTCAGGCTGACCGGGAGGCGAAAAGAATTCTTTTTCAAGCCTCCTACGATCCCTGTGCTTTGGACCGGCTCATCGCCAAGCTGCCCTCCCCGGATCAGGCTCCCAGCGGCTTCGCCCAAACTCATCCCAAGCCCTCTTTCAGGATCGAGGCCCTGAACGACATACTCATCGCCCCGGTAAGGGCATCGGATCTCCTGGCAAACCCGATGGGCCCCAGGCCGGGGAAGCGCTACTGGCCTAATCCCAGGCCTGAGGTCGAAGGCCGGGATCCCGGTCCGAACGGACGCAGCCATGCCCGTATGGAGCGGTTTGCCGCGATCAGGGGGCAGTTTTGATGCGGTTGAAAGGTTTTCAAAAAAACGGCTCGCCCTTGAACAGACCTTTGTGCAGGAGCCTGTTCAGTCTCCTTGTGGGGCTTGCGGGGGCGGCGTTGTTTTTTGCTTCCGGGCTTTCCACGGGACTGGATCGGGGGCTCTATGATTTCAGGGCTTCCCTGAGCGCGAAAATGAGCCTGTCGGCCAAGGGCGGTTCGGTCGATTCCGGCCCCGTGGAGCTCGTCTTCATCGATCAATATAGTCTTGCCTGGGTGGAGGAAAACCTGGGCTTCGGCTGGCCCTGGCCGAGAGAACTCTATGGCATCCTCGCCGAGTATTGTTCCCAGGCCAAGACTGTGGCCTTCGATATACTCTTCACCGAAACATCGAGCTTCGGTCCGGAGGACGATCTGCGCTGCGCCAGGGCGATGGATAAGGCGGGCAACGTGGTACTGGCGGAAGCCCGGGATCGATTCCTGACAGCCCGGCGCTCGGCTTTGCCGGTGGAAAATGTCCGTTTCGGATCGGTGGCGGCGGCGCTGGACGAGGACGGTGTCGTTCGTCGCTACAATCCGGGCAGCCTCGACGAACCCTCCTTCGGTCTTGCCGTGCTGGATGCCGACGGACGGCGGGAAGGGCCGCCGAATAACGCCGAAACCTACCTGCGCTTCCTGGGCCCCTCCCCCAGCTTGCCGGCCCGAAACGCGGCCGAAGTGCTCTCCAGCGCCCTCAGCCTTAAGAGGGGGGGCGAACCTCAAATAAACGCCGGCTATTTTAAGGACAAATATCTTGTCTTCGGCTTTTCGGCTCCCGGTCTTCTGGACCGCCAGGCCGTTCCCACCGACCCCGCCATGCCTGGGGCGGAGATACACGGGACGTTCATCCGGAACTTTCTCGATGGCCGGCTTCTCCGCCCCTTGAGCTGGCCCTGGGAATTACTCCTCGTCCTCGCCCTCGGCGCGGCGTCGGCTTTTTGCGCATCGTGGTTCAGAAAACCCTCGGCCCTCGTGAGCGCCGCGGGGCTTGTTCTCCTGGTCCCGGTCCTGACCGCATCGCTCTTCTATGAAGCGGGGCTCGTGAGCGTGCCGGGCTTGGAATTGGCCGCCGCTTCCCTCAGCTTTGTGGGGGGGATCCTTTTTTCCTATGTGGCGGAGGGCAGGAACAGGGCTTTTCTCAAAAAGAGCTTTTCCCAATACCTCTCCCCCGAGGTGATCGAGGAGCTGAGCAAGAATCCCGGGCTCCTGAAGCTCGGAGGGGAGGAAAGAACCATCAGCGTATTCTTTTCGGATATCGAAGGCTTTACCCCTCTTTCCGAATCCCTGAGCCCCGAGCGGCTGGCCCTTTTCATGAACCGCTACCTTTCGATCCTGAGCGAATGTATTCTCGCCGAGGGCGGCACCCTGGATAAATATGTGGGCGACGCCGTAATGGCTTTCTGGAACGCCCCCTTAGGGCAGGAGGATCACGCGGTCAGGGCCCTGCGCGCGGCGCTCCGCTGCCAGGGAGCGCTGGAAGCGGCGATGGCGGAATTCAAGGCCCAGGGCTTTCCTCTGCCGCGGACCCGCATAGGGATACATACCGGCACGGCGATCGTAGGCAATATGGGTTCCCAGTGGCGCTTCAATTACACGGCCCTGGGCGATGTGGTCAACACCGCCAGCAGGCTGGAAGAAGCCAATAAATCGATAGGCACCGGGCTGCTGGTCTCCGGCGACACGGTTGCCCAGGCCCGGGGTTCGAGGGAGCTGTCGTTCAGAAGGCTCGGAGCGCTGCTCTTGCAGGGCAAGAGCAAGCCGGTGGAGGTCTGGGAGGTCCGGTTCGCCGCCGAGGGGGGGCTTTCGGAAAATTCCGACACGGGTTCCGCGCAAGGCTCCGCCCCGAAGGTTGCATCGGAAGCCTCGCCCGTGCCGGCCTGGGAGGGGGTGCGGGACTGCCGGGGCTAGACGATTGTATCGCAGGGAGCTGCGCGGCCGGTTGCGGCCTTGGCGGGAAGCGCGATGCGGTGGATGCGGCGCGGGCCTGCTCGCCCTCGGCTGGCTCAGGTCCCCAGGAAGGCCAGGGCCGCCAGGGCCAGCCCGAAGGCAACGAACAGCAGATCGGCGGGCCTGATCCGTGGAAGAATGATCCTCCGCCCGGGCGAGTAGGCCCGCGCCTCCATGGCTTCGGCGGTTCTCAGGCTGTTTTTGATGCTGGAGAATATCAGGGCCTGGAGCAGGGCCGCTCCCGAAGCAAGGCGCTTTTTCCCCGCGCCGAAGCCCCGGTTTTCGGCGGATTCCCTGATCCTTCTGTAACTCTCAAAGGCCCGGGGGATGAAAACCAGGGACAGCGAAAGCATCATGCCCGGGTCCGAGGCGAGGGAGGGAGGGCGGTCGCGCTTGCGCGCTCCCGGGAAAGCAGCGGCGCGCCGTAAAACTCTGAACCCGGCGCTCAAATAGTCTCCTAACTCGGACAGCCTGGTGCTGGCGTAGAATAGCCGGGCGGAGACGAAGACCGTTCCCAGCCTCAGGGCATAAAGTGTCGAAGCTCCCAGGCTTTCGACGGCGAAGATTCTTCCGTCCCCGGGAAACAAGCCTCTGGCCAGCGCGCTGAACGCCGCGAGAATGACCAGCCCTCGGCCCGCGACGACGCCGTCTTGCAGGCGCAGGCCCATCAGGCCGCCGAGTGCCAGAATTAGGATAAAGAGAAGACTCAAAGGAAGAAGGTCAAGACGCATGGCCGCCAGGCTGAGGCAGATCAGGAAAATCGCCTTGGCCAGGGCGCTGAGCCGGGGCAAGGGGCCTGCGAGAGGCTGAAGGGCAAAGGGATTCAAACTCCGCTCTCCGTTGATCCCCCGGGGCCGGGGGCGGGGAAAATCCAGGGGAAATGTCCCTGGAAGGGGCAGGCCAGGCCGTGCTGGGCGAATAGTTCGGGTCCGGCCTCTCCCGGCGCGCCGTCGAAGCAAAGCCGCCCCGCGTCGAGTATGAGAAGCCGGCTGGCGAGGTGGAGTATTTTTTCCAATTCGTGGGTCAGGACGAGGATGGTGATTCCCCTGGTGTTGAGTTCCTGGCAAATCCGGGCTATTTCCATCGCCGATTCCATGTCCAGGTTGGCGAAGGGCTCGTCGAGGATGAGGCATTCCGGTTCCATGGCCAGCACTCCCGCGATGGCCAGCTTTCTGCGCTCGCCGCCGGAGAGGGTTTCGGGCCTGCGGGCTTCCTTTCCCGCCAGGTCGGCCCAGTCCAGGGCCTTTCGCACCCGTCCCGCGATTTCCTCGGCTTCCAGGCCGAGGTTGGCCGGACCGAAAGCGACGTCTTCGGCGACGTTCTGCCCGATTATCTGGGCATCGCTATCCTGAAAGACGAAGCCGACGCTGTTGCGCAGCTCTTTGCGCTGTGTTTTCGCGTCCTTCCCGCGGAAAAGAATGCTCCCCTCGCTGGGGAGGGAGAGCCCCGCCAAATGTCGGGCCAGAAGGGTTTTGCCCGAGCCGTTGCGCCCCGAGAGGACGAGAAACTCGCCATCCTCCAGCCTGAGGTCGATGCCGACCAGGCCTTCGCCGCCGTCGGCGAAGCGATGCCCCAGCCCTTGCAGAAGGAAAAGCTCAGCCATGGGTAGGGCCGGCGAGCATGGAGCGAATGCCCGCGCTGAGCTTGGGCGCTAAAATGGCCGCCAAAAGACTTTTTGCCAGGTCCCCGGGGATAAAGGGGAAAAAGCCGGCGGCGAAGGCCCTTTCCCAACTCGAATCCAAAACCGCCCTGAGGCGGAGCACGCCGAGGGCATAGACCGGCAGCATGCCGACGAGGCAGGCGAAAAACAAAAGAGGTTTTCTGTCCCGGGCTTTTCCTCCGATCAATCCGACCAAAATGCTGCAGGGAATGTAGCCCAAAAGGTATCCTCCCGTCGGTCCGAGAAAGGTGGCCGGCCCTCCCGTTCCGCCGGAGAACACCGGCAGGCCGATCAGACCCAACAGGAGATATAGGAGGGTCGAAAGTCCGGCCCACCAAGGTCCTAGGACGAGGGCCGCCAAAAGCATGAACATGGTCTGGAGAACGATGGGTACGGGTGAAATCGGTAGGGGAATGGCGATAAAGGCGCCCACGGCCATAAGCGCCGCGAAGAGCGAAGAGAGGACGGCGTAAGCCAGGTTTTTAGCCCTTGTATCCATGGATCGACACCCTACACCGACGGGGCAGGTGCGTCAAGGCGAACGCCCTTGAGCCGGAGACCGGGGCTGTGCTAGCCTTCGGTTCCATGGCGGAACGATCACCGAAGGTTCTCTTCGTCAGCCTGATGGCTCCGGAGGATAGGGAGGCGCTGCCGCTGGGTTCGGCCTGCGCCGCCGCGGGCCTGGTCAGCGCCGGGCTCCTGCGTAAAGAGGAAATCCTCATACTCTCCCCTTCGACCGACAGTCCTGGCGGGGAAATACTGAATAGTATACTGAAGGAGAAACCCCGCCTCGTCGGTTTTTCGCTCTATTCCTGGAATTCCATCCCTGCCCTAGAGCTCGCCAGACAGCTTAGAGCCCTGCGTTCCGACCTCCTTATTGTGGCCGGCGGCCCGGACGCCGAAGCCCTGGCGGAACAGGGCGCAGGAGAACCCTTCGATGCGGTCTTTTTAGGGGAAGCGGAGTTCAGCTTCGCCGAGTGGTATGCTCGGAGGCTGGGTTCCGACGGACTTGCCGGCACAATTCCAGGGGCGGCGCCCGCCGGGGGCGGCAGTCTTATTCGATCCGCTCCAAGCCTCGAAGGGGAGCTGCCCTCTCCCTGGCTTTTGGGCATTTTGTCTCCGGTCCGGGGAGGCGCCCTGCCCTGGGAACTCGGTAGAGGCTGCCCCTATCGCTGCTCCTATTGTTACGAAGGCAGGGCGACGGGCCTTGTGCGTCATCTTTCCAAAGCCCGGATCGAAGCGGAGCTCCGGTTGTTTCTCGATGCCGGGGTCTCGGAGATTTTCGTGTTGGATCCCACCTTCAACGTGGATGGAAAACGGGCGCTCGACATGCTCAAATTGTTTTCCCTCCAGGCGTCGCGGATCGGCTGGAATTTCGAGATCAGGGCGGAGCTCTTGAATGCGGCCCAGGCTGAGGCTTTCACAGGGCTTTCCTGCTTTGTCCAGATAGGGCTGCAAAGCTCTAGCCCCGATGTCTTGAAGCTCAACGGAAGGAGTTTCGATTCCAGAAAATTCGTCTCCGGGCTGAATCTGTTGAATAAAAAAGGGGTGGTGTTCGGCCTGGATCTGATTTACGGACTACCGGGGGATGGACTGGCGGGTTTCAGGAAAAGCGTCGATTTCGCCCTTTCGTTTTCCCCCAACCATCTGGACGTTTTTCCCCTGGCGGTACTCCCCGGGACAAGCCTGAGGCGAAGAGCCGCCGAACTCGGCCTGGTCTATGACGACGAACCTCCCTACCTGTTGAAGCATCACCCGGGATTTTCCGGGGAGGATATGGGGGCCGCGGCGAAACTTGCGGCGGCCTTGAGCTGCTTTTATAGCCGAGGAAGGGCCGTGCCCTGGTTCTCCGCTCTGCTCGGGGCGCTCGGACTCTCCCCTTCGGCCTTTCTCGCTTCCTTCCTCCCTCCCCCGGGCTGGGAAACCCTGGGGCACATCGAAATCGAAGCGCTGCAATGCGCCCATGTGGAGAAGGTTTTTAAAGCAAGAGGCAAAGCCGTCCTTCTGCCGGCCGCCCTGGATTTGATCCGCTTCAACGGGGCCTGGTCCAGGGCCCTGGCAGAGGGGGCGAAAACTCTTCTGCGGCTAAGCTATTCTCTGGGGGATGTGGAGGGACCGGGAATACTCTTTCTCGCCGCCTTCGCGGCGCAAAGGCCTAAGAGTCCCTGCACCGTCGAAATACTGCCCGGGAAAGACGGCCCCCATGCTCGACGTATCAAGGGAAGAGGTGGTTAAGGGCTAAGCTGGCTCATTCCCAGTCCAGCAATCTCCTCTGCCCTTCCAGAGCTCTCAGTTCGGTGAGATCCTGGCTTACTTCGAGGGTGCCCCTATAGGTTCCCGCAGCGTCGTAAAGGGCGTAGTACTCTATCAGGATAAAACGCCCGCCCATTTCGATCCAAAAACGGGCCTTGGATTTTTCCTTGTTTTTAAAAGCCTTGAGAATTTTATTGACCACATCCACCGATTTCTGCGGATGGCAGTTCTGAACGCTCCGCCCGATCACCGCCGGACTGCGGGGGAATATCCTGTGAGGAGCGTCGGAGTAGTAAAGCACTTTGTCGTTTTCGTCCACCACGCTGATATCCACCGGCATGGTCTTGAGGGCGAGGTCCAGAACTTCCCGGGCAATGCGCCCCGTGGCGAGTTCGAGCAATTCCTCGCCCCGCTCCGGACTCGTTTTGGCCGGGGACTCCGGCATCCGCGCCTCAGGCTGGGTTTCCCCGCGGTTTTCCGGCTTCCCTGGGTTCATCCGGGAGGCCAGGACCAGGCCGGCGTCGTAGAGGGAATCGGGCTTGACCCAGGCAAAGCCTATGGCCTCCTCTCCCAGGCGTATTTCCGCCCAGTCCTTCTCCGAGAGCCGCCTGGCCGATTCGGGGATCAGGATATGCTCTTCCATGAAAATCATTTTTCTGATGGAGGAAGCCAAGGATTTCGTGATCTTAAAAAAAGCCTTTGGCGAATCCTTCAGCGCCTTTCTTGCTTCGGCGAAGCGGGCGCGGATCTCGTCGTGCTTTCCCCACATCACCCGGGAGGGACCGGTGAAGTTGTCCCGCTCCAGGTAGGGGAAGAGTTGGTTTTCCTTTCTCGTGTAATGAACGATGATCTGGGCCAGGTCTTCCAGGGCGGAAGCCGCGGGCCCGGCCGCGCCTATGCCCCAGGCCCAGGACCGGGCCGCGGCGACGAGGGCAAAGGCCTTTTTCCTGGCCTGCCTGTTTTCTTCGATCATGGTATGGATGGGGTGTCCGGGCAGTTCCTTCGGTTTCTTGCCCAGCGAGAGGGATTGCTGAAATACCTGGACATGAACCTCGCAGAGTCGCTGCACCTCTTCAACGGGCATGCCCCCGTCGATGAGGGACTGCTCCATGGCGGCCACCTCGGCGGCGCTCACCCCCTTGATGAGAGCGGCGAATTCCTTTTTGAGCTCGCTCGCCGGCTCTCCGCCGTGGAGCCTGGCGATGATTTTCTTAAGTTCCACCTGCCTGGCTGGATCGATAATCGTCGTGTCGGCCATGAAAACCTCCTTAGGCTCATGTGGGCGATCGCAGAATTCCGTCCGCCGCCCGCAAGCCCGAAGCCCAGGCCGAGGTTATGCCCCGGCTGGTGCCCGCCCCGTCCCCGATCAGGTACAAACCTTCGGCGGCCCTAAAGTACTCGTCCACGAAGGCCGGACGGTTGGCATAGAGCTTGATCTCCGGATAGTACATGATGGTGCTGGGATGCAGAAGCCCAGGAACTATGGTATCCAGCAGCTTCATGGCATTCCAGACCGAATTCAATATCTTGGCCGGGGCCGAAAGGGCTATGTCCCCGGGAGTGCAGGAGGGCAGGGTGGGTTCGAAATCGTAGAGATCGCCGGTAAAGGACTCGGCAAAGGAGCGCTTGCCCAGTCGGAAGTCCCCCACCCGTTGCATGATTGGCCTTCCGCCGCCCAGCAAGGCGGCTTGCATGCCCAGCATCCGCGCGTAGGCCTGTCCCGAGGCCAGGGGAGCGGTGAGGGTGACCGTTTTGAGAATGGCGAAGTTGGTAAGTCCGTTTTCCGGGCGGGAAGATGACCAGGCATGACCGTTTACCGAGTACCAGAGCCCCGACTCCTGGTCTCCATATTTTTCCTGAACCACATAGGCGGATCTGGAATTGGTGCAAAAAGTTCGGGTCTTCTTGGGAAAGAAGAACTTGGGATCATAGTAATCCCGGACAATTGAATAGCGTTCCTCCTTGGTCTCGATCCGCAGGCCGATGTCCACCACGTTATCCCTGTAGGCGATGCCGGCCTTGTTCATGATGTTCTGGAGAAAGGCGAATCCTCCGCGCCCCGGGGCCAGGATCAGATCCCTGTACCGCAGTTCTCGACGATCGGTGATCGCCGTTTTGCGTTCCATATCGATATCGAGCATCATTTCGCCGAGCGAGAGTTCGGCGCCGAGGGCTTTCAGCTTAAGGGTGAGACCTTTGATGAGCTCGAGTCCTCCGTCGGTACCCAGATGGGTTTGCCGGATGGATAGAAGGGAGACGCCGAGCTTTTCCGCCCTTTTTCGATAGACGTCCACGTTCTTCTTTTCGAGGATACGGGGTGAGAGAAAGGCTTCTACGCGATCCAGATAAGTTTCCGCCTGATCTTTTGTCCAACAGATTTCGGGAAAACCTATGGGCCAGGTGAAGTTCATCTTGCAGTCGTTACGCAGTCCGCCGGAGGAAAATTCGTTGCGGTCCACCACGAGGACGCTCGTTTTGGGCGCGCGCAGGAGCACTTCGAAGGCGGCGCCCAGGCCAGCCGGACCCGAGCCTACGATGATAAGATCAAAGTCGTTTTCCACGGAAAAGAAGCATATCAAAACAAGGCCTCCCGACAAAGGGGGGCCTTGAGCCTTTAGTCCATGCGCCGCGACATGCGCGGCGCACGAATCGCGGCGGGGCTTCAGCCTGTTTTGCCGGGAAGGGTTTTCAGTTTTCTCAGGCAGAGAAACAAAAGCAGTATTCCAGACCCAAGCAGAAGATGTCCTATGCCCGCGATTCCGGTTATGGCCGCTTCGGCGCCTTTAGAGAGGGGGATGGCGAGCGTTTGCGAGACGCCGCGGAGGCCGAGCATGGAAACCGTCCAAATAAGGCCCAGCCGAGGCGTTGGGCGGCGCCGCGTTTCAATTCTTTCTTTTCTCGTCTACCGCTTGGCGAGGTATTTCCTTATATCCAGGGCTACGGCCGCTATGATGATCGCCCCTTTTATGATCTGCTGCCAGTACGGATTCATGTTGATGAATGTGAGGCCATAGGAAATTATGCTGAAGATGAGGACGCCGACAATCATGCCCGGCACCGTGCCTATGCCGCCTGATGTGGATACCCCACCTACGACGCAGGCGGCGATGGCGTCCAGCTCGTAGCCGTTGCCGTAATTATTGGTCGCTCCGCCGGTTCTCGCCGCCTCGAGGGTGCCAGCCAGGCCGTAGAGGGCTCCGGCGATGGTGTAGACAGCCAGGAGGTTCTTGTTGACCGGAACCCCCGAGACCTTGGCGGCCTCCGGATTGCCGCCTATGGCGTAGATGTTCTTGCCGAACCTGGTCTTGTTGTGCAGCAGCCAGATGAAAGCGGCGATAACCAGGGCGATTATGACAATATAGGGTATCGAGTAGGTCCCGTCGAAGCCCACATAGCCCGAGCCCAGGGTGGTAAGATCCTTTCTTAGCCCCCCGATGGGCTGAGCCCCGTAGGGGGGCCTGTCGAAATAGATGGAGTTTATGCCGTAGGTGGCCACCATCATGCCCAGGGTGGCTATGAAGGGAGGTACCTTCAGATAGGCGATGATCACCCCGTTGGCCAAGCCCAGGATCGCGCAGGCGATAATGGCGATGAGGATGGGAAGCCAGAGGGGAAGATCGGGCATGCCCGGGTACATGCGTCGGGGGTATTCCATGAACTGGAGCAAGGATGCGGAAACCACCGCCGCCAATCCCACTTGACGTCCCGCCGAAAGATCGGTGCCCCCGGTGATGAGAATGCCGCCCACGCCCATGGCGATGATGATCCTGGTGGCGGACATGGAAAGTATGTTGCGCAAGTTCTGGAGGGACATGAAGGCCGGGGACTTGATCGTTATTGCTATGATAAGGGCTACGAATACGAGGTAGATGGCGTACTTGAGGGAGAAATCCTTGATCGCCTTTTGTCGAGCCAGATTTCTGGCCTGGATTTCCTCTGGATTTTTTACTAAAGACATTATTTTTCTCCTCACATGAACTGGGTCGCGAGTCGCATTATTGTTTCCTGATCCGCGGTTTTGCCGTCCAGGATTCCGGTGAGTCTTCCTTCGCACATGACCATGATCCGGTCCGACATGCCCAGGAGCTCGGGCATCTCCGAGGAAATCATGAGTATACTTTTCCCCCGGGCGGCGAGGTCGGCGATGATCGTATAGATTTCGTACTTGGCTCCGACATCGATGCCCCTGGTGGGCTCGTCGAGGATGAGGATGCTGGGCTCGGTGAGGAGCCAGCGGGCGAAGAGCACTTTTTGCTGGTTGCCGCCCGAGAGGTCCTTGATCCGGGTTCTGGGCGAGGGGGTTTTCACCCTGAGCTGCTCGATGCTCTTGTCCACGTCCGTGCCGGCCTTTTTTTCGTTGAGAAAGCCCGCCTTGCCCACATAACGGTGCAGGTTGGCTAAAATGGTATTGTCCAGCACCGAAAGCATGGGGACGATGCCGGTAGCTCTCCGCTCTTCGGTGAGGAGGGCCATGCCCCGGGCTATGGCGCTCCGCGGGGAGGCGATGAGCACACTTTCGCCCTTGAGTTCGATTTTCCCCGACTCCAGGGGCCTCAGGCCGAAAATGGATTCCACCAGCTCGGTCCGTTTGGCGCCCACCAAGCCGCCGATGCCCAGGATCTCTCCCCTGTGGAGTTCGAAGGACACATTTCTGAAAGACTTGGATTCGGCCGAGCTCAAGTCGCGTACCCGCAGGACCACATCGCCGGGCTTGTTGCTCCGGGGGGGAAAGCGGTGGGTCAAATCCCTGCCTACCATCTTGGAGATGATAGTGTTCACCGTCAGTTCGGTGGCCTGGTAGGTCCCCACGCTGCGCCCGTCCCGCATGATCGACACCTCGTCGGAGATTTCGAGGATCTCCTCCATCTTGTGGGAAATATAGATGATCGCCACGCCCTTGTCCCTTAAGTCCCGGATTATCCCGAAAAGCTGCTCCACCTCGTTCTCGGTGAGGGAGGATGTGGGCTCGTCCATGATGATGACCCGGGCTTTGTGGGAGACGGCCTTGGCTATTTCAAGGGACTGGACCTTGGAAACCGAGAGGTTGCGAACCCAGACCTTGGGATCGATATCCATGCCCAGGGAGCTGAAGAGCGCCTTGCTGTCCTCCAGCATCCGCTTGCTGTCCACGAAGGAAAAGGGTCCTAAACGCCTGGTCGGAAGCCTGCCCAGCCAGAGGTTTTCCATGACGGGCCTGAAGGGCACGGGAAGGAGTTCCTGATGGATCATGGAAATGCCCGCGTCCAGGGCCTGGCGGGCGGAGGTGAACTTGACGGGCTTTCCGTCCAGGAGGATTTCGCCCGAATCGGGAATGTAGATGCCGAAGAGGCATTTCATGAGGGTGGATTTGCCGGCCCCGTTCTCCCCCATGAGGGCGTGGACAGTGCCTGGCTTGATCCTCAAACCCACATCGTCCAGGGCTTGGACCCCCGGAAAGCTTTTGGATATATGGTTCATCTCCAGAACATATCCGGAGTCGCCCATGGAAGCCTCCCTCTGTATTTAAGGATAAAGAACGGGGCGCGCTTTTAGTATTGCACCCTTTTATCCGCCAAGAAAGGGGAAATTTATCGAATGATGGCCAGGCGCGGGAAGGGGCGGCTCGGCGGTCTTGCGCAAGACCNNTAGGGAACCCAGACGTACTTGCCGTCGGTGATTTCCCAGCCGGCCTTGGTCACGTCCTCGCCCTTGGCAAGCGCGAAGGCGATATCGAAGGTGGCCTTGCCCTGGTTCTTTGCGTCGTTGAGAACCGTGCCCAGGAGTGTGCCTTCCTCCAGCGCCTGGAGGGCGGGGGCCGTGGCGTCCACGCCAACCACGACAATTTGCTTGCCGCCGGCGAAGTAGCCTTCGGACTTGAGGGCTTCGATGGCGCCCAACGCCATGTCGTCGTTATTGCAGAAGACTACTTCGATTTTGTCGCCGTGGGCGGCATAGAAGGCCTTCATCTTTTCGAAAGCCTTGGGCCTGTCCCAGAAAGCTGTGTCTTCGGCCAGCTTGTCCACCTCGATGCCTGCGTCGGTGACAGCCTTGATGGAATACTGGGTGCGGAGTTCCGCGTCCTGATGCCCCGGCTCGCCCTTGAGCATGATGTACTGGATTTTACCGTCCTTGTTCTTGTCGGCCGCCGGATTGTTTTTCCAGTAATCCACGACGATCTGGCCCTGCATTGTGCCGGACTGCTCGGCCTTGGCGCCCACGTAGTAGACCTTATCCCAGGAAGCCATATCTTCGGGCAAGGGCTCGCGGTTGAAGAACACCACCGGGGTCTTCTTGGCCTTGGCTTTTTCTATTATGGTCGCCGCCGCTGTACGGTCGACGGGGTTGATGGCGATCGCCTTCATCTTCTTGGAAAGGAAGGCGTCCACCTGGTCGTTTTGGGTAGGTTGGGCGTTTTGGCTATCCACTACTTCGATTTCCGCCTTGTCCGTCGCGTTTTCCGTTATGGCGTTGCGGACGTAGGACATGAAGGTGTCGTCGAACTTATAGATGGCGACACCGATCTTGGGTTTGCCGCTGGCCCCACCGCCGCAGCTGGCGAGGATGAGGACGAGTACGGCGAGAGAAACAAGAAGCTTTTTCATATGCTTCCTCCTGTGAACGTAGCGCCGTTTTTTCATTCTTTTGGCGCAGCTCCGATTCTATTCTTTCCCAGCCGCGCTGTCCATATCTCCGGCATGATTTCCGCTTTCGAGTATATCGATTAATTTATTTAATCAATAAGATTTAGATGAAAAACACTTTCTTAGCCTCTGGTCAGCCTGTGCAGCCAGACGAGGCGGGTGATATTTCGCATGGTTCCGACGCAGGCCAGGATGATGAAGGCGGCGTAGGTCCCCGGTTCCATGGTCATCAGGTCATGATGTCCGAGACGGGGGATGCCCAGAAAAACTCCGACGAGAATGGGGGCGGCGAAGAGAAGCAGAGTTCGGACCGCGATGCCCGACAGGGTTCTCGCCAGGATGAAGGTATTTAATAATCCGCCACGCCCCAGCTCTCTTCTTTCGAGAAGATTCTTGGCCCAGGATTTTGAAAGAGCGGTCTGAAAGAGAAGGCTCACGAGGTAAACCAGAAGACTTATACCGAGAATTATCAACACCCGGTTTATGGCGAACAGGCGGGGGCTCGATCCGCTGAACAGCAGGCTCTCCGCCGCCGAGCTGAGCAGGGGAAGGACGATATTGGATTGAATTATCCCTCCCTGGGCCGAGAGTATGGCGATGCCGGCATTGCGCTCCGGCCATATCACCACCCGGGAGGAAAAGCCTTCCACCGACCCACCCTGGTATATCCTTCTATCGCTGCCGGAACTTTCCACCCTCCATCCGAAGCCTGAGCTGCTCGTGGGGCTGAGGGGTTGGTATAATTTGGCAACCCGGGCGGGGGGCAGGCTGGCGATGCCTTTCCCCGGCGGCGCCGTAATATAGGAAAGGAATTTGGCGATATCTTCGGCGGTGCTGACAATACCGTCCGCCGGGGCGGCGATGACCGGGACCCTGGAGTCGTAGGGAAAGGCAAGTCCGAAAAAGAGGCCGGATCCTATGGCGATGCCCTGGAGAGAATCGGGATCGGCGGTGGTGCCGTGCATCCCCAGGGGAATCAGCAACCTCGATTCGAGCAATTTGGAAAAGCTCTGGCCTTCGGCGTTCTCCATCACCGTACCGAGCAGCCGATATGCGAGCCTGCTCCGGGGGGCTCCCTCGGGCGAAAACCGGGAAAGCAGGAAAAATTCCGGATTCAATTCCCCCGCTTCTATGCCGGAGATCCTTGAGCGGAACGCGCTCAAATCCCTCTCGCTGAGATCGATCGCATGGGAGGCCACCTGGAGAATAGTTATAGGATTTCCCTCGATCTCCGCATCGTTCTCCTTCAGGCCGACGATATCCCGCAGGCTGCGGGGCTTGGACATGTCCAGGTCGGGAAGATGCTTGCGGATATCGTCGTCCAGGGAAAGGCTTCCCTTGAGGCTTAGGGAATAGAGCAGGGCGCCGGAGAGGATTTCCGAGCTGGGACCGAGGTACATGGGCGAATCCCTGGCTATGGGATTGCCCGAGCCGTCTTTGCCGAAGGATCCCTGGTAGACTATCGCGCCGTTTCTGCAAACGGCTACGGAAAAACCCGCATTGGCTTGTCGCCGCCGTTCCGTTCCGAAGAGACTCGAAAAGTCGGTGTAGCGCTCCGGATCGACATCGGGCAAATAGATCATCGCCGCTACGGTCGCGGCGATGACAATCCAGGGAATCAGCTTTCTAAACCAACGCATCGACCCTTAGTATAGCAGGACCGAGCTCTTAGAGCGAGTAGAGAAGATCCTCGTAATTGGGCAGGGGCCATTCGTTTTTCGGCATCAGGCGCTCTATCTCGTCCACCACCAGACGAAGGTTGTCCATGCGCTGCACGACGGCTTCCCGGTAGGCTTGGGCCGCAGCGAGGCTGTCTTCGATCCGCTGGGCGTCGCTTAAGGCGATTTCCAGCCTGTCCGCTTCCTCGATGAGCTTGCCCGACAGGGAGGCCAGGCGGCGGGCGCGTTGTTCCTGGGCGACACTGGGGGCCCCGACCGCGGCCAGGCCCGAGGCCGCCCTGGCAAAGGCTTCCGCGCTTTTGGATGCGGCGGGAAACACATAGCGTCTGGCGATATCCAGGGCGACTCCGGCTTCTATATTGATCTGCTTGGCGTAGCGTTCGAGATAGATGATGCAACGGGATTCGGCTTCTTCGACGCTGAGGATGCCCAGCTTGGACAACATTTCCACATTGGAGGGTTTCATGAATTCTGGGATAGCTTCGACGGCGGACCTGAAAAGAGGCAGGCCCCGGGCCGCGGCTTCTTTTATCCACTCCTTGGAATAACCGTTGCCGTTGAAGACCACATGGCGATGGGTCTTCCAGGCGGCGCCGGCCACCCGTAAGGCCGCCTCCTCCACCGAAAGGCCCTTGCCCAATTCGGTTTCCAGCGTATCCGCCAGATTTTCCAGGCTCTCCGCCACCGCCGCGTTGAGCGCCATGGTCGGGGTGGCCGCGGATTGGGAAGCCGCTACCATCCTGAATTCGAATTTATTGCCCGTATAGGCGAATGGACTCGTCCTGTTCCTGTCGGAAAAATCCTTGGGCAGTCTGGGAAGGCTTTTGGCTCCGGTTTCCACCTTCCCCAAATTGACACGGAGCTTTTTCCTCCCGTTGGTGAGTGAATCGAAGAGTTCGGTCAAGGGTTCGCCCAGGAAAACGGAAATGATGGAAGGAGGCGCCTCGTGGCCGCCCAAGCGCCTATCGTTGCCGGCGGTGGACGCGGAAGCCCTGATCAGCCCGGCCCGGGTATCCACCGCCTGGATCACCGCGATGGTGAAAAGAATAAAACGGGCCACGCCAAGACTTCCTATCTGCGAATCCTCGGAGAGAGCCTTGTCCGAATCCAGGAGGTTCAGGCCCGTATTGGTGCTGAGGGACCAGTTGATATGTTTGCCCGAGCCGTTGACTCCGTCGAAGGGCTTTTCGTGCAGCAGGGCGGCCATTCCGTGGCGGTTGGCTACCTTGCGCAGGGTTTCCATCACCAGCTGGTTGTCGTCGGCGGCGATGTTGGCCTGGGTGAACACGCAGGCTATTTCGAATTGATTGGGCGCCACCTCGTTGTGCTGGGTCTTGGCCGCCACGCCCATGGACCAGAGCTCGGCGTTCAGCTCGCTCATGAAGGCGGCGACCCGTTCCTCGATGGCGCCGTAATAATGGTCTTCCAGCTCCTGCCCTTTGGCCGGCATGGACCCGAACACGGTCCTGCCGGTGAGCAGGAGATCGGGCCGCTTCTTGTATAAATCGGCGTTGACGAGGAAGTATTCCTGTTCGGGACCCGCGGTGGGCAGAACCCGCTCCACCTCCTTTTCGCCCAGAAGATGGAGTAACCTCAAGGCGGCCTTGTTCAGGGCGTCCATGGATCGCAGCAATGGAACCTTTTTGTCCAGGGCATGGCCGTTGTAGGAGACGAAGGCAGTGGGTATGCAAAGGGTGACTCCCTTGGGGTTTGTCTTTAAAAAGGCGGGACTGGTGACATCCCAGGCAGTATATCCCCGGGCTTCGAAGGTGGCCCGCAAGCCCCCCGAAGGGAAGCTGGAGGCATCGGGCTCTCCCTTGACCAGCTCCTTGCCCGAGAACTCGACGATGACGCCTCCGTCGGGCAGGGGCGACACGAAGGATTCGTGTTTTTCCGCGGTCAAGCCCGAGAGGGGGTGGAACCAGTGGGTATAGTGGGTGGCCCCGTGATCCGAGGCCCACTCTTTCATCGCCGAGGCCACCACTTCGGCCACCTCGAGGGTGAGTTCCTTCTTGCCCGCCTGCACCTGCATAAGCTCCGCGTATATCGAACGGGGAAGCCTTTCCCTCATCACATTATTGGAAAAGCAGTGGTCTCCGTAAAAATCCGAAAGTCTGCCTCCCGTCGCTTCTTCGCAAAGGTCCATAGATACTCCTCCGACCGCCGCTGTAGTGCGGTACGGGGAATAACCATGCAAACTGCATGCCAAGAAATATTTGTCGAATTAAAAATCCCTGTATTGTAAGCGCCAAATTTGCAACTTACCATCTCCCAGGGACTTGTCGCTCCGATATTGTTGGTTTTTTGCCTGTTTTCGCCACAAAACCCCATCGGGGCCGGGGCTTTGCGGCGAGAAAAGCGACAAAAATGTAGTTTATTGATTAAAAAGTTACATTTTTGTTCTAAACTGTCGATAATCTATCTTATAACGTTGTAGGGCGAAGCGGAATCTTCGTTCGGTGATCCCTAGCCGCCGGGCTGCCTGGGCGGAATTTCCCAACTCGATCTTGAGGGCTTCCACGAGCATTTCCTTTTCAAGCCTGGCGATGGCTCCGTCAAAGCTGGAAGCGGGCTCGGTACCCGTCGAGGAGGCCGATTGAAGGCTGGGGGGGAGGTCGTAGGAGTGGATGACGCTGTCGCTGCTCAGGATTATCGCTCTGGCGATGCAATTTTCCAGTTCCCGCACGTTTCCGGGCCAATGGTAGATCATGAGAAGGTCCAGGGCGGGGCTGGAAATGCGTTTTATCGTCTTGCCCTGGCTGATGCCCAGGGTCTCGGCGAAGTGGTCGGCCAGGAGTAGGATATCGGCACCCCGTTCCCGCAGGGGGGGCAGGCGGATGGGGAAGACGTTTAGCCTGAAGAAGAGGTCTTCCCGGAAGCGACCTTCCCGCACTTCCTTCTGGAGGTCCCGGTGCGTGGCGACGATGATGCGGGCGTTGGTCCTTATGCTTTTATTGCCCCCCACCCGCTCGAAGCTGTGCTCCTGGAGTATGCGCAGCAGCTTGACCTGCACCGCCGGCGAAAGGTCCCCGATTTCGTCCAGGAAGAGACTCCCGTCCCGGGCCGCCTCGAAGCGGCCCTGCCGGCTCGCCACGGCGCCGGTGAAGGCTCCTTTTTCGTGGCCGAAGAGTTCGCTTTCGATAAGGCTCTCCGGCAGGGCCGCGCAGTTCACGGCCACGAAGGGGCCGGCGGCTCTGGAGCTGCATTGGTGGATCGCCCTGGCCGCCAGCTCCTTGCCCGTTCCGCTTTCGCCGCTCAAAAGAACGGTGGCGTCGGTGTTCGCCACCTGGGCTATAAGGCGGAAAACATTTTTCATGACATCGGAACTGCCGATCATGGCGTGAAAGGCTATTCCCTCGCTTTTGGCCGGACGCTGCGCGGGAAAAGAGTCGGCTTGGCCTTTGGCGATGATTCTTTCCTCATGCCTGTCGATTCTGCCCAAAAGGGCCGATCGCAGGCCCAGGGCTTCTTCGATGAGAAAACTGCTCCAACGAATCAGATCCTCGGCCTTGCCGCGCTCTGAATTTGGGGCGGACTGACCTTTCGGCTGTTGTTTCGACTTTTCTTGTCCAAAGCGACCCGCGGGGGGGACGGCCAGAAGCAGGCTCAGGGCTCCCGCTATCCGCTGATTTTGAAGGATTGGAGCTTCGATACAGTAGCCTTTGCCGGGAATCGAAGTGGACACCGGTTCTTCCTGTTCCAGGGCTAACCCGCAGGGATAGGTCCCCAGACGAATCTGCCTGGAAGCGTATTCTTCCTTTAAAAAATCCGGGGACGCGGCCACGATCCTCATCGCTTCACGCTGATCTTCGGAAAAACAGGCCAGCACCTCCGAATCGGGGAATTCCTTGGCGATGATCTGAACGCAGATCGGAATGGCGGCTGGAACTTCGCTCTGCATCATCAAGGTTCTTTGCATGGCGAAGAGTGGAGCGAGGTTTTCCGGCAGCGGATCCTTGCGTAGCGAGCCTGTAGCCGTCATGGCGCCTCCTGGCTGTATGTCTCCTGCGGGCTGGGAACAAGTATATCCTTCCTCCGCCGAATTCTTAAAGTACTTATACCCTTTTATGGCGAATTCACGACAGTACGGGTAAAAAAGATCTTTATAGCTCAAAGACTCTTGCATCCGCCGGCCAGGCGTGATACGGTCCATCCAACCGATGGAGGAGCGATCCCCAAAAGTACCGCCGCGTAGGGTGAGGACCTTAGGAGGCTGCGGGAAAGGGGTGGATCGCCGAAGGGTCTGCGCAAACCCCCTGCGCGAACCTTGGACGACCGGGCTAATACCCGGCGGCTGTCGCGGGAATCCTAAGCCTGCGGAGTGCCAAAGGTATCTCCTTCTTCCTGCTGAAGCCGGCACATGCAGCCGCGTGGCGAAGGGTTACCCGGGCAATTCCTCGGCTCGAGGAGTGAGCACCCGAGGGCTCTCGAAGATTTGGGCCTGGGCATTGGATTTCCAACTCTCCGTTTGGTACAACGGCATTGCGCATACTATTGGCCTTGGTCAGGAGGTACGACTATGGATCTTGTGGTTATGAAGTTCGACGGAGCTTCCCTTTCAGACGCCGCTGGCTTGAAGCTGCTTGCGGACCGTGTGCGGAACAGCTTCGCTTCTCCGGTGAAAGCCGGGGCTAAAACCAAAGCGAAAGCCGTTGCGAAAGCCCAAAATTCCCTGGTCGTCGTCTCCGCCCTTTCCGGGGTGACCGATTCACTCTTTTTCGCCGCCGGCGCCGCCGAACAGGGGGATTTGGGGACGGCGGAAAAAGTATGCGCCGAACTCAGGGAACGCCACCTTTCCATAGCCCGACAACTGGGCGGCGAGGGGCTGTCGTCGGCCGAGGAAGAGATAAAAGCCCTTGTGAGCGCCCTGGAATCGAGGCTGCAGGGCGTTCGTCTGGTGGGGGAGCTCACCGATAGGAACATGGACGAGATTGCCGCCGCCGGGGAAAGGCTTTCGAGCATACTCGCGGCCCTCGCCCTCGACGCTTCCTGCGTGGATGCCCGGAGAGCCCTCAGAACGGACTCCCGCTTCGGCAGGGCCCGGGTCGATTTCGGCAGCACCGAAAGGTTGTCCCGGGAACTCTTTCTGCCTCTTCTGAAAACCCAGGACTGTGTCGTGACCCAGGGATCCATCGGTTCGGATAGCCTGGGCAGCACGACGAGCATCGGGCGAGGAGCTTCCGATCTTTCGGCCAGCCTCTTCGGGGCGGCCTTGGGCGCGGCGGAAATACGTATCTGGACCGATCACGAAGGTCTGCCCACCGCCGATCCGAAGATCGTTGCCGGGGCGATGACGATTCAACAGTTGAGCTTCGAAGAAGCTTCGGAGCTTGTGGCCTTCGGCGCGAAGATTCTCCACCCCGCGGCTATAAAGCCCGCCCTCGAGGCTGGCATACCGGTGACCGTCCGTTCCGTGACCAAGCCCCAGGGCAGGTATAGCACCATTCTTCCGGGAGCCTCCAGCGGCAAGGCGGTGGTCGCCCTGGCCATGAGGCCGAATGTCGCCATCGTGTCGGTCAAACAAGAATTGATGATGGATCAGGCCGGATTCCTCGCCAGATTATTCGCCGCCTTCGGGCGTTTGGGCGTCAGCGTCGATCTGGTTTCCACCTCCGAGGTTTGCGTGTCCGTATCGCTGGATATGGCCGCCCCCCTGGACAAACTGGCTTCCGAACTGGGCGAGCTTGGGAAGGTGGAGATCGTGCGGGACAGGGCTGTCATTGCGGTGGTCGGCGACATGCTCAAGGAAACCCCCACCCTGCTTAGAAAAACCTTCGACGCCCTGGGGGATATGGATGTGGATATGCTCAGCATGGGGGCTAACGACATCAACCTGAGCATCGTACTCTCGGCGCAACAGGCCCCCAGCGCCCTGCGCCGCCTTCACAATGCCTTTTTCGAGGGCCCCGACGCGACGGGTGATACCGGAGCCGCACCATGAGATTGGGCATATTCGGGCGGGGCCGCTTGGGCGGCGCCATCGCGATGGAGATCGCGAAGTACACAGCCAGTCCCGAAGCCCTGGAGCTTCGCTGGACCGAGGGGAGGGAACCCTGTCCGCGGGCGCGGGTGGAGGTCGCCATTGACGCGAGCCACGCCTCGGCCGTTCTCGATCACCTCGCCTGGGCTATCGAGACGGGAACCGATCTTGTCATCGCCACGACGGGGTGGAAAATCCCCGACCTGGCCGAACGGGTTGGCGGCAGGATAGGCGTCCTCGTGTCCCCCAACCTCAGTATCGGTGTGGCCTTGATGCGAAGGATCGCTGCCCTCATGGGCGCGTACGCCGCGGCGGATCAAGACGCCGAGCTGGGTATCATAGAACATCACCACAGGATGAAGCTGGATTCCCCTTCGGGTACGGCCCTGAGCATAGCCCAGGCGGTGCAGGAATCCTGCCCCCGCTTTTCCGGATGGAATATGGGCGCCTGGGAAAAGGATAAGGTGAATATCGCCTGTCTGCGCACCGGTTTCGAAATCGGCAGGCACGAGTTGGTGCTCGACGCCCCATTGGAGTCTTTGACGATAAGTCACCGGGCTAAGGACAGAAGGGTTTTCGCCGCCGGAGCCATGAGAGCCGCCCGCTGGGTCTGGGGTAGAAGGGGGGTTTATTCCATGGACGATTTCGCCGCCGATTTTTTCAGAGGCTGACTTAAGGAGAACCGAATGGATGCTATGCGCAAGGGTCCGACGCTGCGGGTCGAGGAACTAAAGAAAATTTTCGAGGGCAAGGGAGCCTTCGGTGGGGAGGAATGGGAGGCTTTTCTCATCGCCCTGGAGACGGGGGAGCTGGGGGCGAGCAGAAAAACCCCGGACGGGGCTTGGGAGGCGGTGCCCTGGGTAAAGCGGGCGATTCTCTCCGGGTTCAAGGCCGGGGGCATAGCCCAATGGGAATGGCCGGGCGGAGCCTGCGACAGGCCGGCGTTTCCTCCCCGGCGCTTCGTTCCTGACGATGGCGTGCGGGTCGTCCCCGGCGGCAGCTCCGCCAGAAGGGGCAGCCACATCGCCCAAGGCGTCGTCATCATGCCTCCTTCCTACATAAATGTAGGAGCGAGTATCGGAAGTGGAAGCATGGTGGATAGTCACGTCCTGGTGGGATCCTGCGCCCGGATCGGCCGGAGGGTTCATCTTTCGGCGGGAGTTCAGGTGGGCGGTGTTTTGGAGCCTCCCCAGGCCAGGCCCGTGGTTATCGAGGATGGGGCCTTTATCGGCGGTCTCTGCGGGATCTTCGAAGGAATCGTTATAGGGGAAAACGCGGTGCTCGCTCCGGGCCTCATTATCAGCGCTTCCACCAGAATATTCGACCTTGTGCGCGAAAAGGAGTGGCTGGGCGAGGTGCCTCCCGGGGCAGTTGTCGTCCCCGGGGCCCGTCCCGCCCGGGGCGATTGGGCGCGGGGGCGTGGGCTATCCCTGCAAGCCCCGGTTATCGTAAAATACCGGGATTCGGACACCGAAGCCTCGGTGGTTCTGGAAGCCGCGCTCAGGTAAACAATCCCGGCGGCCGCAATGGAGACTTCTTGTGAGTTATAAGCTTGGAATCATAGGCGCAGGTAAAATCGGCGAGGCCCTCCTGTCGGGGGCCTTCGCCCGGGGGCTCTTCAGGCCCGAGGAAATCATCCTGTCGGTGAGAACCGAATCGCATAGGGCCGATCTCCACGAACGATTCAAGGTGGAAAGCTGTCTGGACAACCGCAGGGTCGCGGCGGAATCGGACATCGTCATCCTTGCGGTGAAACCTAAGGCCATCGTGGACATACTCAACAGCATCTCCGGAGACCTTCGCAAGGGAAGCCTTTTGGTTTCCACCGCGGCGGGAGTCCCCCTGGATATCATTGAATCCAGGGTGCCCGGTTATGTGGCCGTGGTGCGGACCATGCCCAACCTGGCCATCTCGGTCGGTGAAGGCATGACTGTGTTTTCCTGCGGGCGGAATGTGTCGGAGGCTCAAGCCGATAAGGTCACGGGGCTCTTCGGGTCGGTGGGCAGGGTCTTGCGTCTCGAAGAGCAGCATATGGATGCGGTGACGGGGCTTTCGGGCTCCGGACCGGCCTATATTTACATCATAATCGAAGCCCTGGCCGATGGGGGGGTGAAAATGGGCCTTCCCCGGGATGTGGCGATTGAGATGGCTGCCCAGACAGTCCTGGGCGCCGCCAAGACACTGCTGGTCACCGGAGAGCATCCGGCCAAGCTCAAGGACCAGGTTACCACCCCCGCCGGCGTCACCATCGATGGCATAATGGAGCTGGAAGAGGGAGGGCTGCGGGTTACCCTCATCAAGGCCGTGATGAAGGCCACCGAGCGGGCCAGGCAGCTGCTGCACAAATAGGTTGGCCGCTTGTTCGGCTTGAAAAAAACTTCGAATATGCCCCAGGGGGCGAGTCTCCCGCGGCCGGACCTGCTTGATGTTTAATCGGGCTTATTCTCTGCTCAATATGGACGTAAGGTGCTGTCTGAGGCTGGCCGAGAGCTGGAGCGATCTTGCCGCGCCGTGCCGCGTCTTGGGCGCCAATTCGGAAAGTACTTTTTGGGCGAATATCTGCGCTCGCCTGGTGAGTTCGTTCAATGAAAGCGGGGTGGCGGCCTCCAGGGCGTTTAATATCTTCTTGCTCCTGCTGGAAGGGGCGCAGGAAAAGAGCCTGTCATGGGCTATGGGCTCCATCGCCTGGATGAGGGAAGCTAAAAGAGCAGGTTCAAGCCCGGCGACGACGGATTTGAGAACCCGTTCGTCCAGTTCCAGTATGAGATCGCTGATATCCGCCACCAAGCTTTCATCCACGCCGCTGCTCCAGTCTTCCTGGCGGAGTTCCGCGGGGTTGGGTTCGTCGAGAGAGCCTAACAGCTCCATAAAGGCGCTCTGGGCGTCCGAAAGCTCGTCGGAAGAGAGTCTGGACCTCGCCTCCCGAATATTCCAGTCCAGGAGCGCGCCTCCGAGTCGGGAATAGGCCAGGGATTTGACAAGATCGACCGTGTGCCGGGGACAGCCCGCCAGGCTCGCCGCCACCAGCTGGTTTCCCGCCATGTGTATCGCCAGATTTATCTGACCGGGAGAAATCCTTTTATCCGAGAGAATCTCCGAAAGATCGCCGGGAATGATCAACTCTTCGTCTTCTTCCCCCTGTTCGCCGAAGTGCTCCAAAAGCCAGGATTCCACCTGGTCGAATACCTGTAAGCCCAAATAGGCTGTCATGCTGCGCATTATTACCACCGGATGAGCCTTGGTGATCGCGAGCCTGGTGCCGGTGATGAACATCTCCGACTCGCATTCGTCCGGATACCCCGCTGCGCTTGAGAGCCCCGCGCTGCAAAAGGCCTGCCGGACCAGTTCGGGGGCGGTGGATGAGGCGATAAGGGAGTAGGAATATTTCACGAGCCTTCGTTTTTCCTCCCTCGCCGCGGAGAGGATCCTCTCCTTGCCCTCTTTCTGGTAGTGCCAGACGTTTGTGACGAAGCGGGCCGCCAACTCCAAATAAATGGCTGTCTTCTTAGGTGCGGCGGCGAAACGGCTTTGCAGGTGGATGGGATCTGGCTTCTCTTGTTGCGCCTGGGCGTTTTTCGGGCGCGGAGGGGGTTTTGATTTTTCGGCTCCGCCTTTCTTGACCTCGAGGCTCAGGTTGCGGTGAAGCTCGCAGAGGGAGTTGATTATCATGATAGTTCTGCGGGGAGATCAGGTTCTTGAGCCTTTAAAAGGGCGAAGGCTTTTTCCGCACCGCAGTATGGCGCTAGTTTGCGCAACAGCAGGTCCCGCGAATCCCCCGCGGCAATGCTCAGGAGGGCTTCGACATAAATGCACTGAACCAGGAATTCATAGCCCGACAGGGTACTCGTCGCAAGATAGATAGCCAAGACTTCTTCCAGCGTTTCCAGCGAAAGACCCTCCGAGATCATGCGCAGACCATAGGCGAGGATATCCTGGTCTTTTCCCGATTCGGCGCCGATGAGCGACTTGATGCCCCCCGCTCTTAGTCTGTCCGCCAGGTCGAGAAGCCCGGTCACCAGGGTCGGCAGAGCGGCTTTTTCCTTTTCCGTGCATGAGAGCCGTTTGGTCAGCTCGGCGTTCCACATGATCATGGGAGTCTCCGGGGTATGCGGTCGCTGTGTTTTTCCATTATCGCTTCACCTTGTACTATACGGTTCTATCTTTATCCTGACAATGCCGAATTATGGTCCGGGAAAGAAAAAACAAATCCCGGGCGTCGCGATCCGGGTTCGCGACGATCCGCAGAAGAGACCTGGCGCCGAGGCCGGGGATTCGCCGCAGCAGTTCATGCTCCAAAGAGGGTCGAGTGCTTGCTATCAGAGCTAGTCCCTCGCGCTTCGCGGCGGTTTCCAGGGCTGGCGCAAGGCCGCCGCCCGAAAGGACCTCCAGGGGACCTATTTCGTCGATGATCAGTGTCCCGCAGCCCCGCGTCAGGGCGCTGCGTATCCTATCCGAAGCCCAGGCGAAGGCCGAGTCCTCGAAGATGAAGGGCTGCTTTTCCCGGCGGGATTCCCCCTCCTCGAATTTGTGTTCGCCAAACATCTCCCTCTTGGGTTCGGACGTCCCTCGGCGGCCAAGAAAACGTCCCTCTCCTCCGGGAAGTTCGACAAGCCGGAGTTCCGTCGGATATCCTTCAGGGTCGCGGCGATTTTCTTGGATAATCGCGTAGGGATTAAGCTCTTCCTTCGCCATTGTCCGGAACAGGAATTTGCAGAGCGAGGTTTTGCCCGAAGCCATCGGGCCCAGGATCAGTATTAGGGGGGGCATGGGGTATTTTCTCCTTCAAATAAGCGGTTGTCCAGGGTCAGCTATTATATCGTGCATAAAGGAACTATATGCCTTTTATCCGGCAGTGTTTGCGATCTGTTCTTCCATTTTCATAAAAACTCTAGCATATGCACTTGACGATTTTTCATTACTGCGATATGTTTTCATTGACAGAACGGGACGAAACCGGTGGCGAAACGGGATAGTCCCCTAACAGCGGCAGCGCTGACTGCCAGGAGCCTTCCGGGGTTTGCCTCCTTCCCCGGAAGGCTCTTTTATTATATGCTCCAGCCATGACGCTTTCCGATTTTGACCTCTGGTGCCGCTCTTTTTTGCAGATCGATGAGCTTCGTACTATCGACGACTCCCTGAACGGCGTCCAGGTAGGGCGATTGAAAAAACCGCTGACCAAGGTAGCCTTCGCGGTGGACGCCTGCGCGGCATCCATTCGCAGGGCCGCGGAAGCCGGGGCGGAGCTTCTTTTCGTCCACCACGGAATGTTCTGGGGATCCCCAGCCCGGATCGAAGGCCCCCTTCTGGAGCGCATCCGATCCCTGCTCGACGCTGACATGGGGCTTTACGCCTGTCATCTGCCCCTGGATATGCATCCAGAGTTCGGAAACAACGCCCAGCTGGCGAACCTGCTGCGGCTTGAGGATAGAAAGCCCTTCGGCGTCTACCACGGAGTTTCCATCGGGGTTTCCGGCCGGCTCAAACAGCCCCGGACGGCGGAAGAACTGGTTGCCGCCATTCTTCCCGACAACTCCCCGCCGAGAACGCTCATCGCCGCTGGACCGGAACGGATAAACACTTTGGCCATAGTCTCGGGGGGGGCCCCCTTCGAAGCCCTGCAGGCCTTAGGCAAGGGTATCGACGCATTTATCACCGGAGAGCCTTCCCATTCGATATACCATCAGGTCGTGGAGGGCGGCCTGACCTTTATCGCCGCCGGGCATTACGCCACGGAGACCTGGGGGCTCAGGGCGGTGGAGGCCAAGCTCAAGGCCGAAACGGGACTTCAAACCCTTTTTATCGACCTGCCGACCGGGCTTTAGGCATCGGAAGCCCTGAATTGACGGAGCCTATGAAACCGACATCGAAATCCGGACGGGAGGATTCTGGACGAGGAAGGGCGCTGCTCTTCTCCGCGATACTTTCCGCTTCGATCATTTTTCTCGATCAATTGGTAAAGGCGGAAATCGTCGCCTCGATTCCCGAGAACAAAATCGGCCTGAGGCTTATGAACGATTTTCTCTGGATAGTGCATACGAGAAATCTGGGTATAGCCTTTTCCATCGGCGATGAGGTTTCGAGGCTCATACGGAGTATTCTTTTTATCCTGGTGCCCGCTGTCTTCATCGTCGGGGCCATCCTGTATTCGGCAAAATCCAGAAGCTTGAGTTTCGTGCAGCGAATAGCCATCGCCTGTATCGTCGGCGGCGGGGCCGGCAACTTGATCGACCGGATTTTCAGGCCCGAAGGGGTGGTGGACTTCATTTCCTTTTCCTTATTCGGTTTTTTGGGGCTGGAGCGTTTCCCTACCTTCAACGTCGCCGACCTTTCCATATCGATCGGGGCCGGCCTGTTGCTCCTCAGCGGTTTTCTGATCAAGGATAAGGAGGAGCCTGGCCATGACCAAGGGAACTAAGACCCTTTTGTTCCTTCTTTTAGCCACAATCGGAAACATTGCGCTGACGGCTGTCTTTTTTCTTCTACTCCTCTGGATTTACTCGATGAGCCTCGCGCGTATCTTGCCTTCCTCCGCGGTAGTCTGGGCTATGACCTTCAGTTTTATCCTGGCTATGGCAGGCACATTCTTCGTCTATAAAAAGCTGCTGGTCGTGCTCCGGATAAAAGAATATTTGGAAAAGAAACCATGAACGATTGGACCAAAGTGCTCGGCGCCCTGGGCGTCGGAATACCCGAGCCGCTTCTGCCTTCCGCCGGATTGGATCATGGTGCTTGGGCCGTCGTGGCCTGCGACCAGTATTCCTCCGAACGGGAGTATTGGGAGAGGGTAAGGAAAAATATCGGCGACAAGCCTTCCACATTGAATTTGATTTTTCCCGAATGCTATTTGGACGATGAGGACGCCCGGGAAAGAATCGAAGAGATTCATAGGACCATGAATCTGTATCTGAGCGAAGGCTATCTCAAAAGTCCCGGGAAGGGCTTCGTCTTGGTGGAACGCAGCACCCCCTACGTGCCTCGTCCTCGCCTGGGCCTTTTGGCGCTCCTGGATCTCGAACACTATGATTTTCAGGCAGGTTCGAAAAGCCTCATCAGGCCCACCGAGGGGACGATTCTCTCCCGCCTTCCTCCCAGAATGGCGATCCGCAGAACAGCGGCCCTGGAGTTGCCCCATGTGATGGTGCTGGTGGACGACCAGGATAAAACACTGATCGAGGCGCTCTACAAACGCAAGGAATATTATCCGAGGCTTTACGATTTCGAGCTCATGGAGGGCTCAGGCCATGTGAGAGCCTGGTTTTTGGACGATGAGGCGAGTCTTGGATTGATCGGTTCCGCGCTGCAAAGTCTGGCCGACCCGGAAGCTTTTATGCGCCGGCAGGGCAGCCGGGAGCCCCTGCTCTTCGCCGTCGGCGACGGCAATCACTCTCTCGCCACCGCCAAGGCCATCTGGGAGGAGATAAAAGCGGGAATCCCCGGAACCTCCATGTCGGAATCCGGGAGAGCGGCGCTCTTGAAAACCCATCCGGCCCGCTACGCCCTGGCGGAGATAGTGAATATCCACGACGAGGGTCTTCCCTTTCATCCCATACATAGACTGCTCTTCAATGTGGACCCGGGAGATTTCTTCGCCGCCGCGAAAGACGAAGGCGTCGAGATTAGCCAATTGTCCGACGCCAAGGAAGCCTTCGGGCGCTGCGACGAAGAGGATCCGCAAAAAGCCCATAGAATCGCCTGGGCGACGGGGGGAAGGGCGGGCCTTCTTCGTTTTATGAAACCAGGGGCGAAGCTCGCCGTCGGGAGCCTGCAGGATTTTCTCGACCGGTACCTGAAAAAGAGGCCCGATTGTTCAATCGATTATATCCACGGTTCGGGCAGCCTCCTCTCGCTGGCCTCCAGGCCGGGAAGTCTTGGACTTTATTGTCCGCCGATCGATAAGGATTCTTTCTTTCCCACGATCGTAAGGGACGGAGTGATGCCGAGAAAGAGTTTTTCGATGGGGGAGGCTCCGGAAAAACGTTTTTACATCGAGGCGCGGCGCATATCTTATAAGTAATGAATATGAAAAGCATAAATATGCAATAAGCCGGATGTTTCTTCTTGACAGTCCTTTGCGCCCTTACTATCATCGGGAAACATTTTTTCTCGTTCCGCCCGCATCGACTCTAGCAAATACCGGTCCTTCGCAGAGCCGCAGGTATGCAAGGAGGTCTTGATGAAGATTCTACTGGCCGACTTTTTCTTCCCCGATCTCCCCCGACGGCTTTCCCGCTTCGGGGAGGTATACTCGGATATGGGAAGGCTTTCGGAGGCGGAAGTGCTCATCGTGCGTTCCAAGACGAGGGTGGACGCGGCGATGATGGACAGCGCTCCAGGACTAAAATATGTCATCCGGGGCGGGGTCGGGGTGGATACTATCGATGTGGAATCGGCCCGGGCCAGGGGAATCCGGGTGGACAACACGCCGGAGGCTTCCAGCGTGGCCGTGGCGGAGCTCGCCTTCGCCCTTATGCTCGCCCTGCCTAACCATATCAGCCTGGCGGACAGCTCGACCAGGGAAGGTCGCTGGCTCAAAAAAGAGCTGGAGCGAAGCGAGCTCCATGGAAAAACCCTGGGCCTCGTCGGCCTGGGCAGGATCGCCAGGGAGCTGGCCTTCCGGGCCAGGGCCTTTGGCATGAGGGTCGTGGCCTACGATTTGTACGTGGAATCTTCGGAACTTGCGGTTTTGAAAAGTCTTGAGGAGGTCCTGGCGGAGTCGGATTACATCAGCCTGCATACTCCCCTGACTCAGGAGACCCGGGGCATGATCAACGCCCAGCGTATAAACCTCATGAAAGATGGGGCGAGGTTGATCAATACCTGCAGGGGCGAGGTTGTTGTGGAGGAAGCGATCGCCGCGGCCCTGATTTCGGGCAAGCTGGCGGGATACGCCACCGACGTGTACAGGAAGGAACCGCCAGGGGCTTCGCCGCTGTTTTCGGCTCCTAACCTGCTCTGCACTCCCCACCTGGGAGCTTCGACCGCCGAAAATTTACTGCGCTTGGGCGAGGCTATCGAAAAAAGGCTTGCGGCATACAGCGACAAGGCCAAGGAGGAGTAAGCTCCATGGAACGAGCAGTCAATTTCAACGCAGGTCCGGCGGCCATCCCGCTGGAAGTGCTTAAAGAAGCCCAGGGAGAATTGCTTGACTGGAAAGCGACGGGCATGTCGGTCATGGAGGTTTCCCACCGCTCCAAGGAGTACGAAGCGCTGCATAATGAAGCGCAGGAGCGGTTTAGGCGTTTGGCCGGAATGGGTTCCGAATGGAAGGTCCTTTTTCTCACCGGTGGCGCTTCGAGTCAGTTTTTCATGCTGCCCATGAACTATCTCGCCGAAGGCCGGAAGGCCAGCTACCTGGTCACCGGCAGCTGGAGCAAGGCGGCGCTCAAAGAAGCCAGACGATTCGGGGCTTGCGCGGAGATAAGCAGCGAAAACCCGGGGGGAGGGTTTACCCGGATTCTAAAAACCTCCGAATTGGATATACCCTCCGATTCGACCTATGTCCATCTGACCAGCAACAATACAATTTTCGGAACCCAGTGGAAGACCTGGCCCGATACGAGGGGAGTCCCCCTGGTCTGCGACATGTCCAGCGATATCTTCTCCCGCCCTTTTCCCGCCGGGGATTTTTCTCTTATCTACGCCGGAGCGCAGAAAAACCTGGGTCCCTCGGGACTCACCTTGGTCGCGCTTCGGGAAGACTTCCTGGCTCGAGCCAAAACCAAGGACCAACTTCCGACCATGCTCTCCTATAGAGTTCATGAAGAACATAATTCCCTCTACAATACTCCGCCTTGCTTCTCCATCTATATGCTCGACCTGACCCTGCGCTGGCTCGAGAAGAACGGCGGACTAAAAGTCATGGGCAGGCTGAACGAGGAGAAGGCGACCCTCGTCTATAAGGCAATCGATTCCTCCTCCGGTTTCTACCGGAATCCGGTGGAAAGAGAAAGCCGTTCGTCGATGAATATTGTCTTTAGGCTGCCCAGTCCCGAAGCCGAGGAAGGTTTTGTCAAGGAAGCCAAGGCCGCGGGCATAATCGGGGTCAAGGGGCATCGATCGGTGGGTGGAATACGATTTTCGATCTACAACGCCAGCAGCCTGGACAATGTAAAAACCGCCGTTTCCTTCATGGAGGACTTTAAGAAGCGCAGGGGCTGAAGGGGGGGCTGAGGCGAAGTCTAAGACTAAGCCTGAGTCTACAGCCGAGTGGCCTTTTCATTTCCCCGGCATGAGAAGGGGCTGTCCAAGAAGAACAAGTTTGGGCAGCCCCTTTCCCTTTTACGTTTGTGGCGACGAAGGCTGCCTGGGCAGCCTTCGTCGCCACAGGCGGCTTTGGTAGGTTCGGATCAGAACGGAAGCTTGTGGGGCAGATTGCAGCGCTCTTTGACCGCCCGGAAGGCGTTCTTGAGAGGCTCGTTGAAGGGGACACCCTTGTCTTTGCGATACTGGTACACCTCGTACTCCTTTTCGCCCGGGGTCCAGATGCGCTTGGCGCCGGGAGCCTTTCTGGAGGCTCGAAGCTGCCGGGATATCTCCCCCACCTGATGTTTGAAGGCGGCCAGGTCGCAGAACGCCTCGACCTTGATGGCCAGGAATGAATGGCCCAGCTCTATCGGAGCGGGCTTGCCATCCTTCACTCCCATCAGGGCCTTCATGAAATTGGCCTGGGAGAGGGCGGAGGAGAGCAGTTCCACCACCATGGCGTTGCCATAGCCCTTGTAGCCGGCAAGATCTTCGCCGAGTCCGCCCAGGGGAGTGAGCGCCGCCTTGTCCTTGGTGAGATCCACCAGAACCTGGTGCGTGTCGTGGCGATACTTGCCGTCCTCGCCGATTACCCAGCCGTCGGGGAGATCCTTGCCCAGTCTATCGTAAAGTTCGATCTTGCCTCTCTGGGTAACGGAAGTGGCGTAGTCGGCCATGAAGGGGAAGGCTTCGTCGGAGGGCATGCCCCAGGTCATGGGGTTGGTGCCCAACATGGGCTCCACGCCCCAGGTGGGTGCTATGGAAGGCCTGGCCGATGTGGTGGTCATGCCGATCATGCCCCGTTCAACCGCCATGTTGGGGTAATAAAACGCGGCACCGTAGTGGGTGGAGTTGCGCACCACCGCCATACCCAAGCCGTACTTGTCCGCTTTTTCGATGGCCATCTCCATGGCCCGCTTGGAAATGTAATGCCCCATGCCGTTGTGTCCGTCTATGACGACGGTGGTGGGGCTTTCCTTCACTATCTCGAAATTGGTCTTGGGAAGCTGGGTACCCGCCCAAATTCGATCCAGATAGATCGGCTTGTAACGACCGACACCGTGGGAATCCACGCCCCTTTTGTCCGCGGCGATGAGCACGTCCGTACAGACTTCCGCCTCTTCCGACGGCACACCCACCGCTTCGAATCCGGCTTTCATAAATGTGGCTACTTCCTCGAACTTCCACCAGGTTACCGTGTCATCCATCTAAGACTCCTTACAAGTGAAGGGCGTCAACAATCGAGGGCGCCCCGGATAGAAAATGTACAGCAAAAGAATAGACCAGTTTTACCGGCTTGGCAAAGGGTTTTGCCGGCCTTCGAAGCCAGGGATCTGTTCTGACCCCCGGCTTTCGAAAACAAATCAACAACCCCGGCGGGGCGCCGCGAGGTTGTTGATTTGTAAGATTCCTTATTGGATGCGGGATTCATCCCGTTAATATGATAAACAAAAAACGCATCAAGCCGGGGTATGAAACCCATGCGCGGATCAACCGACTTTGAGAACGTCCTTTATGGCCGAAACGAAGCTCGCCTTGGGCAGGGCGCCCATGGCCATCTGGGGCTGGGCTCCCACGGGGATAAAGAGAAAAGAGGGAATGCTCTGTATGCCGAAAACCGCCGAGAGTTCCGGTTCCTTGTCGGTATTCACCTTGTATACCTTAAGCGCTCCTTCATATTCCTTGGAAAGGGTTTCCAGCACCGGGGATACCATCTTGCAGGGTCCGCACCAATCGGCGTAGAAATCGACTATGGCGGGAAGCTCGCCCTTGTATTCCCACTCTTTTTTGTTCTCGAAATCGAATATCTTATCGATGAAATCCTGCTTGCTCAGCTGCTCCGTCATAACAATCTCCTTATATATTAAAAAATATATATTAAGTCGCTTTTTGTCAAGCCCGCGCCGCCCTGTCCTTTTTACCGTAGCCCGATTCCAGTGAAAAAGCGAGCTTGTTTTTTACAAAGTAAGGTATAATCAAAATGGTTCTCGCGGATGCCCGGCCGGGAATGGGTATACGAGAACGGCCCTGCGGGAACGTTTGTGCGAGAGCGGTCAGGGAATATGGCGCTTGCCGCCTGGAAAGGAGGTTTCTGGTATGAAAAATCCGGGGTTCAGAGCCTTGTCCCTCGAATCGGAGCAGCTGCCGCCCTATCCCTCTTTTAAAGAAGGTATACGAAGAGCTCCCCGCCGCGATGCGCCCTTAAGTCCGGCCCAGGAAAGGCTGGCTTTGCGAAACGCCCTGCGATATTTGCCCAAGCCTTGGCACGAGAGGCTGGCTCCGGAGTTCCTGGGCGAGCTGAGGGAGCGCGGAAGGATTTACGGCTACCGTTTTCGGCCGGAGGGCCCCATCGCCGCCAAGCCGATCGACGCCTATCAAGGCCGCTGTGTCGAGGGGAAGGCTCTGCGGCTGATGATCGACAATAATCTGGATTTCGATGTGGCCCTCTACCCCTACGAGCTGGTGACCTACGGCGAGACAGGCCAGGTGTGTCAGAACTGGATGCAGTATCGACTGATCTGCAAGTATCTGGAGGTTCTCGACCAGGAGAGCAGCCTGGTGGTCGAATCGGGCCATCCTTTGGGGCTTTTTGCCAGCCACCCCCTCGCCCCGAGGGCAATCGTGACCAACGGCCTCATGATCGGCATGTTTGACAATCAGAAGGACTTCAACATCGCCGCCGCCCTGGGGGTGGCCAACTACGGCCAGATGACCGCCGGCGGCTGGATGTACATCGGCCCTCAGGGTATCGTTCATGGTACCTACAATACCCTGCTAAACGCCGGAAGACTCAAACTGGGAGTCGCCCCGGAGGGGGATCTCGCCGGCAAGATATTCGTCTCCTCAGGGCTTGGGGGCATGTCGGGAGCCCAGGGCAAGGCGGCGGTGATCGCCGGGGCCGCGTCGATCATCGCCGAGGTTGATTACTCCCGCATAGAGACCAGGCTTTCTCAAGGCTGGATTTCCCGCGCCACCCCATCCCTGGACGAGGCCTTCGAATTGGCCCGCAGGGCTGCCGCCGAACGGAAACCCATCGCCGTAGCCTTTCACGGTAATATCGTGGATCTCCTGGAGGCCGCGGCGGGTAGGACGGGCTTTCATATAGACCTTTTGTCCGACCAGACAAGCTGTCATGCCGCCTACGATGGCGGTTACTGCCCGGCGGGCATCGATTTCAAGGAGCGTACCCGTCTTTTGGCCGAGGATAGGGTCCGGTTCAAAAAACTGGTGGACGAATCCCTCGCCCGTCATTTCCGGGCCATACAGAGCCTCGTGAACAAGGGGTCTTATTTCTTCGACTACGGCAACTCCTTTCTCAAGGCCGTTTTCGACTCAGGGGTCCGGGAGGTTTCGCGCAACGGCGCGGATGAAAAAGACGGCTTTATCTTTCCCAGCTATGTCGAGGATATCCTGGGCCCCGAACTCTTCGATTACGGCTACGGGCCGTTCCGCTGGGTTTGCCTGTCCGGCAGGCCGGAGGATCTGCGCAAAACCGACGCCGCCGCCATGGCCTGCATCGACCCAAAGCGGCGAGGCCAGGACAGGGATAACTGGATCTGGATCAGGGACGCGGAGAAAAACGCCCTGGTCGTGGGAAGCCAAGCGCGGATCCTCTACCAGGATGCCCTGGGCCGCAGGAATATAGCCCTGGCGTTCAACCGGATGGTCCGGGAGGGCGAGATAGGTCCGGTCATGCTGGGACGGGACCACCACGATACGGGGGGTACCGACAGCCCCTTCAGGGAGACCAGCAATATCAAGGACGGATCCAATATCATGGCCGATATGGCCATCCAGTGTTTTGCCGGCAACGCGGCCCGGGGCATGAGTCTGGTCGCCCTGCATAACGGCGGAGGCGTGGGCATAGGCAAGGCGGTGAATGGCGGCTTTGGTCTTGTCCTTGACGGCTCCGAGCGGGTGGACAGGATTATCGGCATGGCCATGCCCTGGGATGTCATGGGAGGGGTCGCCCGGAGAGCCTGGGCGCGAAATCCCCACGCCCAGGAGGTTTGCCGGGACTATAACGAAAACCACGGCGATCTGGGGCTTATCACCCTGCCGGAAGAGGCGGAAGACTCCCTTTTGGACAGGGTGCTCGAGGAACGATGAGTCCGGGCGGATCCCGCATCCCGGCCCGAAGAGCCGCCCCGGGCGAAGAGCCTAGTGCGGGCTTAGGATGCGGGGGGCGTAAAACCCCGGCCCCTAGAGCGCTTCGCTCAGGCTCCTTATGGCTGCCTTGAGGGTTTTCATATCCTCCCTGGTCGATTTGACGAAGGAATTCTCCTCCGGCCTGCCCAGGACGGCGAACATCTCCTCTTCGGAACGGAAGGTGGCCTTTCTGAATGAATTGCTCCAGTCCTTCGCCCTGGATTGATACACCTGCTGGGCGACGAAATCCGTAAGCGCGGCGAGGTCCTCCAGGGCCCGCAGAAAGGTATTCTTCGAAGGGCCCGAAAGTCCGGCGGTCCCTGGCTTCGCGTTTTCCCCCGCGGGATAGAGCCAGCCCAGTACTGCCCAGGCGTAGCGGAGCTTGTCCAGAGGATAGATGGTGGAAAGGCTTGCGTATTCCTCGTGGAATTCCTTCCATGTCGGATAGGCTCCCGCCTCTGCCTTCCGCAATACCTCTTCCAGCCTGGCGCGGCTGACCAGAAGGCCGCCGAGGTTTTCCCACTCCATCGTCAGTCCGTTGTGCGAATCCGGGGCGAGGACCTTGCTCAGCGCTTCCCAGCCGGAATCATCCGGGTGGGAGGAGGCGTAATTCAGTACCTCCCGGCCTGCGAACCAGAGCAGCATATCCTTATAGGCCTTGTAGGCCCTGCAGGGTTTTCGCAGGACGCAGTCGCGGCTCGAATGCTCCACCTCCCTGGCCAACACCTCGAAGGGAAGGGGATCCTGGCAGTTTCGCAGTACCGCGCGACCGGCCTCTTCGCCCGAGAGCCCCGAGGCGGTTTCGAATGTATCGGCCTCCTTCGGATTCGCCGCCCTATAGGCTTCCAGGGCGGCGCCGGTCCAGTTTTCCAGCAGGCCCAGGGCGTTTAGAATTTCCTGGGCGGTGTCGGGAGCGAAGGGCGAGTATTCGAAATACAGGCGCTTGTCGCAGCGCTTATCCCTGGACTTGAATTTCGCCTCGTTCCTCATGAGGGCGTATTGGTTTCCGGTCCACCAGTAGGCGGGGGAGAGCAGCAACTTGTCATCCTTGAAATCGTTGTCCACCAGGCAGAAGGGAAGGGGCATGTTCAGTTCGAAGCGGTAGTCCCCCTTGGCCAGGAGGCAGAATGAAGCGAAACGGGAGGAATGTTTCACGGAGGTGCAAAGGCCGGGCCAGAACCCCCTGCCCGCCTCGATTTCCCCGTCGGGGGCCCGGGAGTTATGGTTGGAGCCGATGGTCGCCCCGGCGGCCATGTTGGACTGGCCGCGTATAAGGCTGGCGATGAGAAAACTGGTGTTGTGATGCTGCTCGTGGGCGGGGAAAATTAGGTTGTTGAGGATTTCGCAGCAGGAGACGGTGGAGTTTTCTCCGAGCACCGAATGAATCAGTCTGGCTCCGTACTTAAGCGCGGAATTGTCCAGCATGACGAAGCGCACTGCCTTGCAGCCGTAAAATATCTTGCAGCCATAGCCGATGATACCGTTCACCAGCTCAACTCCCTCGCCGATCTGGGTCCGGGCTTCTTCCTTGGAGTTGATCGTGAGGTTTTTCAGTTTATTGGCGCCCTTTATGTAGGCGCTCTGGCCTATCATCACATCCTTTATGATGCCATTGGACTTGACGACAGAGCCCGTCCCTATCCTTCCATACCGTCCCCTCCGGGGATCGAAGAGGGCGTCGCTCATTCTGCAGAATTGGCGGATCAGCTTCTTCCGATCCCTGAAACGGGCCCAGAGATAGGCGTCGCCGCAGTTCATGCCGTCGAAGGGATAGATCCAGCGCCCCCCCGCCTCGTTCATGACGTCTATGGTGATCCGGACCTCCTCGGGTTCGCCCTCGGCCACGAAGCCGTTGCCGAACTTGGCGTGGTTGGATACGTGGATCTCGGCGTTGTCGATGAGAATGCAGTTGTCCCCGATTATATAGTGGGAAATATAGGTGCAGTTGTTGATAACGCAGTTGTCCCCGATGTCGCAGGC
>LVBN01000015.1 GCA_001603165.1 Spirochaetales bacterium Spiro_12 | reverse complement strand
GGGCCGCCGCCAGGGCGGCGGCCCGCGCCATAACATCGGGATCAGCGCCGAAAAGCTGGATGGCATAGTATGCCTCCCCCTCTTCCCTGCCCAGGAGGAATTCCGTTTTCCTGTTCTTTCTGCTCAGCGCCTCGGCGCTCACCATTTCGGTATAACAGAGCGAAGCGCCCAGCTCGAAACAGACCGACCTGAAGGCCGCGTCGGAGTAGCCGGCGACGGGGGCGAGAAAAAAGGGGGTCTCGAGACGCCGGCCGCCCAATAAAGGGCCGGAGAACTCAGGGTTCGAGCTTGAAGAACCTGCAGGCATTCTGATAGGTCATCTCGGCGGCCTCCTCCGGATCCATCTGGAGAATCTCCGAGAGGAACCAGGCTGTCGATGGCAGGTATTCGGGCTTGTTTCGCTTGCCCCTGTACTCCGCGGGGACCATGAAGGGGGCTTCGCTTTCCACCAGGATTCTGTCGTAGGGGAGCATGGACACCGTTTCGTGCAGATTGCGGGCGTTACGATAGGTGAGATTGCCCGCGAAGGAAAAGTATACGTTTAAGCCCGCCGAAAGCACCCTGTCGGCGTACTCGGCGTTTTCGGAATAGCAGTGGAGCACCGCCCCCGAGGGCGGAATGCGGTCCCGCAGCACCTCCAGCACATCCTTGCCCGCCTCGCGGTTATGGATGATAACCGGCAAATCCAGCCTGGTGGCTATCTCGAGTTGCTCGATGAAGAGTTCGATCTGGCTCCGCCTGTCGCCGTATTTATGGAAATAGTCCAGGCCTATCTCGCCCAGGGCGATGACCCGGGGCAGCTTTACCGCCTCCTCGATCGTGGACTGCCAGTCCCTGCCGGGATTGGCCACCTCCGAAGGCGAAACGCCAACGGCATGGAAGACATGCTCCGCGGGTTTTAGGTTTTCGTACACCTGTTTGAAATCGACGAGGCTGTTGCAGATGCTGATGATCCGTCCGACGCTGGCCTGCTTCGCCTGCTGGCAAACAAGGAGTTGTTCGATCGGGTCATCGTATATAAGCCCGATGTGGGCATGAGTGTCAAAATACCGCATTTGTCTTCCGTTTAGAAAAATGGTGGGCAGCCCGTACGGGCAACACTAAATGTACCATGCTGCGAAACCATCGTCAATCTTTATTTCAATATCATCTGGGCCAGGACCCGGTCGCTCCCTACCCCGCGGCGCCGGAGACCTGTTTAAGCCCCCTTAAGCCTGGAGAACGCGTAAGCGCCTATCACGGCCGCGCCGCTTAAAAACACCGGCAGGGTTCCCGGGAAGAGGGAGTATACGCCCGCCGCCAGGAGCACGGCTCTCAGCCACAGGGGAATGGGCCTTGTAATATACCCCATCCAGAAATAGCCAAAGGAGAATATGGCTATGGCGCCCGAGGCGACAGCCCAGAGGTTGGCCGCCAATCCTCCTTCCATGAGAAGGCCGGGATCGTAGCAGAAGGCGAAGGGTACGACAAAGGCCAGAAAGCCCAGACGCATGGCCTGGAAACCTATTTTGTTCGGATTGGCCCCCGATATGGAGCTGGCCGCGAAACAGGCCAGGGCCACGGGGGGCGTGATATTCGAAATGACGGCGAAATAGAAAACGAACATGTGGGAAGCCAGGGGCGAAAAGCCCATCTTGACCAGGATGGGGGCGCCCAGGGCCGCCGCGAGAATGTAGGCCCCGGTGGTAGGCAGGCCCATGCCGAGGAAAATGGAAATGACCATGATGAGGATCAATCCCAGGATGGGTATATCCTTGGCGAAGGAGAGAACGAATCCCACCAGCTTGCCGCCTATGCCGGTCAGGGCGACGGCTCCCAGCACTATACCCGCGGTGGCGCAGGCTATGGCGATGAGGGGAATATCCTTGGCCCCCTGGTAGATCGCGTCGATAATGTCTTTCAAATCCATGCCGGCGTTCAAGAAGACCGAAACCAGGGCGAGCGCGGCGATGACAGCAATGGCCGCAGGGGAATCGGACACTCGTTCGCCGACCGCCGGCGCGAAGGAGAGGACGAGAAACCCCAGCGCCACCGCGGTGCCCGCCGCATAGGAGAGCTTCCTTTTCTTTTCACGCTCCTTCGCGGGGACGAAGAAAGCGGTGATCCAGCAAAGAACGATCCCCATGATCGCAGCCTTCATGGGAGTGGAGCCGGTGAGGAGGTAGTACACCACGCCCGCGAGGGGGGTGATCATGTACAACCTCTTGAGCACCGCCTTTTTAGAGGGCAGGTCCTTGGCGTCCAAGCCCTTGAGCCTGTTTTTGTGGGCCGCCAGCCTGACCATTAAAAATACGGCGCCGTAGTACATGATGGCCGGCAGGAGGGCCGCTATCATTATCTTCCGGTAAGGCAAGCCGAGGAAGGAAGCCATGAGGAAGGCCCCGGCGCCCATGACGGGGGGCATTATCTGGCCGCCCGTGGACGCCACCGCTTCGACGGCTCCGGCGAAATGGGCAGGATACCCGATTTTTTTCATGAGAGGGATCGTGAAGGAACCGGTGCTGTAGACGTTGGCCACCGCCGAGCCGGAGATGGAGCCGAAGAAGCAGGAGGATGTCACCGCGATGAGGGCCGGCCCCCCGGCCTGCGTGCCGGTGAAAGCCTGGGCCAGGTCCATGAAGTACGCCCCGACCCCGGTTTTCTCCAAAAAGCCGCCGAAGATGAGGAATACCATGACATAGGTGGCGGATACCCCAAGGGGGGAGGAAAAAATACCCTCATCGGTGAGGAACGATTGCTCGATCACTTCGGGCAGGCTAAAGGAAATACCCTGGAAAAGGCCGCCGATTTTGTCGCCGAAAAGCATATAGAGGATGGCCACAAGGCCGATGATCGTGATGGGCAGGCCAACGACACGCCTGGAGCCTTCCAGGAGCAAGAGAACCAGGAGAATCCCCAGGGCGAGCTGGGCATTCGTCACCGGGTCGATCTGGACTATCCTGGTGGTAATAGCCCAATAATTGGCTACGATATACGCCCCGGGGGCGAAGCAAACAAGGGCGAGAACGAAATCATACCAGGGCACCTTATCCTTGGAGGCCTTCTTGCCCGCCGGCCAGAGAAGGTAGGCCAGGGGCAGGACCATGCTCAAGTGAAGGGATCTCTGGAGATAGGCCTCGAAATTGCCGAACACCGATGTGTAGATATGAAAAAGACCTATCAGAACTATGTACACATAGAGAATCTTCTTGGGTACGCCGGTAAGTTTTCTCATGGGGACTCCGAACTTAAGGTAGGAAAAGGGGAAGGAGGCGGGCCGCCAGCCCCCCTCCTTCCCTGCGGGACCGAAATCTCACCCGGGGTAAGTTATTTCACGCTCTTCCAGAATTTGAGCGAACCCGGATGCACGGGCAGGTTGGCCGGCAGCGCGTCCTTGATGCTGAGTTCGCCGAAATCCTTAACCGCGGCGGTAATGCCGGCCCGGCCTTCCCACATGGCCTTGTTGAGTTCGTAGACCAGGTCCTCCGGCAGGTCTTTGCGGACCACGATGCAGTTAAAGTCCCCGATGGTCCTGACCGGTTCCTTGACGCTCTTGTACACGCCGGGCTCCACGGTGAAGGTGGTGGTGCCGTAGGCGCCGGCCAGGGCGTCCAGGGCCTTTTGCCCCACCGGCAGAATGTAGATGGGGGTGGAGCTTTCGATATTCATGACGATGCTGGCCACCTTTCCCACCGAGAAGGCGAAGAGGTCGAGATGGTTGTCCGCCATGAGGTCGGCGCCGTTCTCGTAGGAGGTGAACTCGAAGGTCCAGCCTTTTTTCTTGAGCTTTTCGTAATCGGTGTTATAGCCTTTCTTGAACATGGCCTTGATGACGAACTCCGACGCGGTGCCGGGCTTGAGGGTGGCGAAACGCACGGGAATATCCTTGGCCAACAGATCATCCAGGCTTTTGATCCCGTGCTTGTCCGCGAAGTCCTTTCGGATGATGTAGTAGGTGAACTGGGTATATAGATTGGCCATGACCACGGCGTTCTTGATCTGCTTGCCGGCGAAATCCTCTTCGGAGGCGAGGGCGGCGCCCACGAGGGACACCACGGAGAAGCCGAAATCGCCCTTCTTGAGATCGGCGTTGAGGATATTGGCCACGCCGCCGCCGGTGGAGGAGGTGGTCTGCAGCACCTGCTTGCTCCAAAGCTCGGAAAGGGCCGTGCCCAGGGCGAACCAGTTGCCTCCGGGGGGGCCAGCCATAAACTTAAGCTGGTCGGGCCAGCCGGCCTTGTTCTGGGCACCGAGACTCGCGGCGAGCATGAGGGCGAGGAAAATCAGCATTGCCTTTTTCATCGAAACGCCTCCTGAAAAATTGGACACATCCCAAAGCACAAATCAGGCTTCAGAAGCTTCGCGGGAAGGCCAAGGGGCTTCCCCCGCGATTTGCAGTCTATGCGACTCCGCCGGCGGCGTCAAGAAAATTTTCATATTGCAAAAAAAGAAACCTACATCCGGAATTCCTGGCCGAGGTAGAGCCGTCGGGCCGATTCGTCGTTCAGCACCGACTCCCGGTCCCCGGAAACCACGATTTTCCCCAGGTGGATGATATAGGACCTATCGGTAATCTCCAATGCATCCCGAACGTTATGATCGGTGAGAAGAATTCCTATACCCGCTTCCTTGAGCCTCTGGATGGTTTTTTTTATCTCGTGTATGGCGATAGGGTCTATGCCGGTGAAGGGTTCGTCCAACAACAGAAATTTAGGCTGTATGGCCAAAGCCCTGGCTATCTCGGTGCGACGGCGCTCTCCCCCCGACAGGGTATAGCCGGGCTGCTTGGCTATGGCGCTTATGCCGAACTCCTGGAGGAGTTCGGCCGTCCTGGCCCGGCGGGCCGACTCGTCCATGCCCGCCTGGGCTTCCAGCACCGCCATGATGTTGTTCTCGACGCTGAGTTTGCGGAAAATGGAAGCTTCCTGGGGAAGGTAGGAAATTCCCAGCCTGGCGCGGCGGTACATGGGAAGCCCGTTCAGGGCAATGCCGTCCAGCTCCACGGTTCCCGCGCTGGGTTTGAGAAAGCCGGCGAGCATGTAAAAGACCGTTGTCTTTCCCGCGCCGTTCGGTCCTAAAAGCCCGACCACCTCGCCGGTGCCCATGGAGAAGTCGACCCCGTCCACGGCCAGCTTTTTACCGTAGGATTTGCGCAGGCCTTTCGCTTCCAGCAAGGAGTCGCTCAAGGGCTGCTGCCTTCCTTTTTTTTGGTACTTATGGTGCCGCTCACGCGTCCGGAAAATTCCATGCTCCCCAGATCGGTTCTGCCCGACATGGCATCGGCTTCGACCCGCTCGGCGCCAGAGGCGGCGACGGGAGAGCCGGAGAGTCTCAGACTTTCATCCACCCGGTTGTAGAGAGCGAACTCGGCCCTGACCGCGAAGTCTTCCTTGAGGATATGCACGCCCACCCGAGCGTCCACCAATGATTGGACCTGGTCGAATCGCAGCCAGTCGGCCTTGAGCAACACATCGTTCTTGGAGTCCTCGAGGACAACCCCCGTTTCAGCCGTGCCAATCTCGCTGTCCCGGGCATACTCCAGGGCTTCGGCCCTGAGCAGGAAGCCCTCGGACTCGTCGTACACGATCACGTTACCCTTGCAGATGATGTTGTTATAGTCCTCGCCGGAGAGCTCGATCCAATCGGCTTTGATTTCCATGGAGTCGGTGTTCACCACCGCGGCGCCGATGAGGAGGGTCTTTTCCCTGTCCTTGGCAATGACGCTCTCCATCCGGTCGGCGGAAAAGGTGATCGTTTGGACCTCCTCTTCCGTCCCCGCCATCGGCGAGCCTTCCTTGGCCTGGGCGGACTGGTCCTGGGCCCCCGCCGCCCGGGTTTCCTGGGCGCCCAGGGGATGCGCGATGGGCGACAGGATCCCAAGGGCGAGGACGAGGAGCCAAAGAAAGAGCCCGGGACGGAATCGACGGGATGAGACGCGCACAACGGAGTGGCGCCGGGGTTTCATGGCCGCTCTATACGAATTCATCGCTCTACTCCTTTGTCCGATCCGGCACAACCTTGTTCTGGATCATTCCTTCGACTCCAGCCCTGAAGGCGAAGGTCTTTTCCCGGATATCGGCGAAAAAGCCCCGGCCCTGGAGAAAGAGCTTTTCGCCGATTTGTACCAGCACGAGATCCTTGGGTCCGCCTTCCAGGCTTTCGGTTGCCGCGAAGTATTTCAAACTTTCGGTTTCGAAGCTCGCGTTTTCTTCCAGCGAGCGTATGCGCACCGAACCCTTTGCCTCCGCATCGCCGGTATCCTCGTAGTAATAGGCCTCCCCGGCCTCGCCGGAAGCGACGACGGTGCGGCCGTCCTCGCCGATATCTTCGAAGCTCAAACCGTAGACGACCAGGAGCCCTTTTTCCTTGAAGTACTCCGCCCGCTCGGCCCGGGCCACGAAGCTCAAGCCGTTCGGGCCCATATCCTCCCTGCGGTAGTTATAAAAAACCGCCTCGGGAAGCTCGCCCTGGAGAAGAGCGGCGCTTTCCTCAGCCGGAGAGCAGGAAGAAAAAAGAATGGGCGCGACAAAAAACGCGGCGACGAGCGCCGCCGGAAAGGTGGCCGAAAACGCGGCCGGGAGCGCGGTCGCAGAAAACCGCGGCCCGCCGGAACTTTTAGCGAAGCCCATGTCGTTCGAGTATGGAATCAGCCTGAAAACCTGTCAATACGAGCTATTCGCCAGGGTCCTTCGATGGTTTCTGCCCGGACTAAGGCCTGCGGCAGGCCGCGATAAAGGCGGCGAAAAGCGGATGGGCCCGGGTGGGGCGGGACTTGAATTCGGGATGGAACTGCACGCCCAGGCCCCAGGGATGGTTCGGCCATTCGCAGGCCTCCACCAGACAGCCGTCGGGGGTGGTCGCCGCGACGATGAGTCCGGCGGCTTCGAGCCGGTCTTTAAAGGCGTTGGAGACTTCGTAACGGTGTCTGTGGCGCTCGAAAATGCTTTCGGTCCCGTAAGCCCTGCGTATGGCGCTGCCTTCCCGGGTTTTCGACTCGCTGGCTCCCAGGCGCATGGTTCCGCCGTAGGCTTTCACGTCGATTTGTTCCTCCAGGAGGGATACGACGGGGTGTTTCGTGGTTTTGGAAAACTCGCCCGAATGGGCGTCGGACATGAGCGCGACATTTCTGGCGTATTCGATCACCATTATCTGCATGCCCAGGCAGATGCCGAAATAGGGCAAGCCCTTTATCCGGGCGTAGCGCGCCGCCTCCACCATGCCTTCTATGCCCCTTGAACCGAAGCCTCCCGGCACCAGTATGCCGTCCACTCCGGCAAAGGCTTCCTCCAATCTTTTGTCGACAGGGCTGCCGGTCGTGTCAGGGTCGGCCTCCAGGGAACTCGAATCGATTTTCACCAGCTCGACCTGGGCGTTGTTGGCGATGCCTCCGTGGGCCAGGGCTTCCCACACCGATTTATAGGCATCGTGGAGTTCCATGTACTTGCCGACGACCCCGATGCGAACCTTGGAAGCGGGGTGACGGATCTTTTGAACCACCGCCTGCCAGGGGCCGAGCTCGGCATGCCTGCTTTCGACGTTCATTTTTTTCAGGATAAAGCTATCGATGCCCTGGGCGTGATACACCAGCGGCAGTTCGTAGATCGCGGCGACGTCGTAGCCGGAAATAACCCCTTCCAGCTCCACATTGGTAAAGGAGGATATTTTCTTCCTCAGTTCGATGCCCAGGGCTTCCTTCGAGCGGAGCACCAGGACATCGGGCTGAATACCTATTTCCTGGAGTTCCTTGACAGCGTGTTGGGTAGGCTTGGTTTTTATTTCGCCGCCGGATACCGCGGGCACCAGGGTGACATGGACGGAGATGGCGTTCTGTCTTCCGAATTCGTGGATGAGCTGGCGGGCGGCCTCCAGGAAGGGGACGGATTCCATGTCGCCGACGGTGCCCCCGACTTCGATTATGGTTATATCCACCTCGGCCTCGTCCGCCACCAGAAGGATCCGTCGCTTGATTTCGTCGGTGATGTGGGGAATCACCTGGACGGTGCGACCCAGGAAATCTCCGGCACGTTCCCGTTCTATGACGGTTTTGTAGACCTGACCCGTGGTGATGGAATTGATCCTGGACAGGGGAGCCTTGGTAAAGCGGCCGTAGTTGCCCAGATCCAGATCGGTTTCCGCCCCGTCGTCGGTGACGTAGACTTCGCCGTGTTGATAGGGGCTCATGGTACCTGCGTCGACATTGAGGTAGGGATCGATTTTAACCATGCGGACGTTGAATCCGCGGGCTTCCATGAGGGCGCCGAGGGAGGATGCGGCGATACCCTTTCCCAGTGAAGAACAGACCCCGCCGGTAACAAATATCAGCTTCTTCATGGGATTTCAGTATCCGCATCCATGGGGGTCCTTGTCAACAGGATGGAGGGAGTGGAAAAACAATTATTTTGAATATAGAATTCGTTATATGGATGAATCACCTTCGCTCCTGGAAAGGGGCCTGTCCACGCTCGGAATCCAGGGGCGGGACCAGGTATTGGAAACGCTGCTTCGCTATGTCCGGGAGATCGAGGTTTGGAACCCCACCTATGGGCTTGTGAACGCCGCCGGGCAGGATCTGATCATCAAGCACATTTTGGACAGTCTGGCTCCATGGCGGCTGCTGGAGGAGCTTTTGATCGAGTGCGATCAGGCGGTGGCGGGCAACGCCGCGGGAAAGGCGGGCGAAAGTATCGTGGGGCCCGACGGGCCGAAATCGCCGGAACGCTCGACGTTGACCGATATCGGAACGGGAGCCGGGCTGCCGGGGATTCCTTTGAGCGTAATCATGCCGACCCGCAAGTTCAAGCTCGTGGAGCGAATGGGAAAGCGCACAACCTTTCTCGAAAGTCAAAAGACTATTCTATCCTTGAACAATGTGGAAATAATCGAAGGCGAAGCCGAGCGTGCCGTCGGTCCCCATGACATCGTTCTCTTCAGGGCCTTCAGGCCTTTTTCGGAGCTGAAGCTTTTCAAATCGATATGGAAAGCCCTGAAACCCGGCGGCGCCCTGTTCGCGTATAAAGGAAAACAGTTCAACGCCAAGCTCGAACTTGCCGGAATGGCGGTGGATCCGGTGCTGGCGGCGCCCTTCGCCCAGGCGCAAATTCAGCCTGTCTGGGTTCCCTTTCTGGAGGAGGAGCGCTGCGTGGTGATCGTCAGGAAACCTCGACTTTAAGCCCCGTATCGTCGGCCCGCAGCGCGAGCTGCCGCCAGGCGCCTTCGGGGCGGGATTCAAGTTCCCTATTGAGGACAGCGAACAATTCCTTGGTCCCTGCGCCGCCCGAGCTTAAAACCATGATCGTCGGGCCCGCGCCCGAAAGCCAGACGGCCCGGGCCCCTGTTTTTTCGCACATGCGCGTGATTTCCTCGTAACCGGCTATCAGGGGCGCCCGGTAGGGCTGGTGGATTTTGTCCTCGCAGGCGGCGGTAACCAGGTCGAGGCGCCTTGTTTGAAAGGCCAGGGCCAGGAGGGCCGCCCTGCCGAGGTTGAAGACGGCGTCGCGGCGGGGGATGGAATCGGGCAGGGCGGCCCGGGCTTTTCGCGTCGACAGCTCGAAGGGCGGAATGAGGGCATGGAAGCGCCAGTTGGGGTCCACGGAGCAACGGGCGTAGAAAGCCCGGGGCGAGTCTTCGTTCTTGAGTATGGAGCTGCAGAATCCGCCGAAGACCGCCGGGGCCGCGTTGTCGGGATGCCCTTCCAGCGCCGCCGCGATCTCGAAAATCCGTCGCTTCTCATCCTCGTCAAAGCCCTCGCCGCCCATTCCAGCCGCGACGAAGGCCGCGGCGACCCCCCCTACGATCATGGCGGCGCTGGAACCCAAGCCGCGGGCCAGGGGAATTTCCGCGTCGACGGTAAGCTCGATTTCGGGAACCCCTATGCCCAAAAGCCCCGCGGCGTGACGAAAAGCCTGGAGGAACAAATTATCCGGCCCGGCGAACTGTTCCTCGCAGCCCAATACTTTGGTTCGGTCGGCTTGATTTATTTCGAAGCGATTGTATAGGGAGAGCGCCAGGCCCATGGCGTCGAAGCCCGGCCCTATATTGGCGCTGGTGGCGGGGACGGTGATCCTGAATTTCATGATTTTCCACCCAGGCTACGGGCGACATACCCGGCGAGGGCGGCTTCCACCTCCCCAGGATCCAGCATCGCTCTGTGGATCACCGGCCTGCCCTTCAATCCGGCGATAGCCTTTGGCAATGCCTGGCCGGTCACCCCGGCGAGCGTTTCGGCCAGGGCGAGATCCCCGGAACTCGAATCTCCCGTTTGGTCGTCTTGGGCGGCATCGGGTCCATCGTCGGTCCCCGCCGCCAAAGCGTCGAGGCAAGCCCTCGGAAACTTGAAAGGACTGGCCGTGGCGGCGACCAGGAGGGGAGCTGCGGGAAGCAGGGACTGGGCCAAGCGCGTGGCCACCTCCAGCCCCGTCGCCGTATGGGGATCGATGAGGACGGAATCGCTCCTCCAGACCTCGGCTATCATGGACCTGGCCGCCGCGTCGCTGCACCAGCCGGCGGCGAAGTCTTTCATGTAGTGCTGCTCAGCTTCCGATATCTCGAAACCGCCATCCTCGGCCAACTGTCGCATGAGCGAAGCCACCCGGTTTCCATCGCCGCCGGCGGCCATGTACAGAAGCCGCTCGAGGTTGCTGGAAACGAGAATATCCATGGAAGGACTTTCGGTCTTTACCAATTCCCGCCTTCTGTCGTAGACGCCGGTGGCGAAAAAATCCGCCAATACTTTGTTGGCATTGGAAGCGCAGACCAGGCCGGCGATGGGAAGGCCCATCTCCTTGGCGTATTTGGCGGCCAGAATATCTCCGAAATTTCCGGTGGGCACCGCCACATGCATGAGGTCGCCGGGGCCGAGCCGGCCTTCCGCCCGCAGCTGTCTCCAGCCGGCCACATAGTAGACGATCTGGGGCAGGAGCCTGCCGATGTTGATAGAGTTGGCGGAGGAAAGGCGGAGCCCTGCCAGGGGGCCTTCGCCCGCGGACGCCCGGGTGAAGGCCCTTTTCACGGCCCGCTGGGCGTCGTCGAAGTCGCCCTCAAGACCAGCCACATACCGCCGCTCGCTGGAGGTGCAGATCATCTGCAGCCGCTGTATTTCGCTGGTCCCTTCGCTGGGGTAGAAAACCGCCGTATGGACGCCCTCCACGCCGGAGAGCCCGGCAAGGGCCGCCGATCCCGTATCGCCGGAAGTGGCGGTGAGCACAAGCACCGGTTCTTTCCACCCCAGCCTGTCCAGACTCTCCCGCAAAAAACCGCCCAAAAGACTCAAGGCCATATCCTTGAAGGCGCAGGTGGGGCCATGGAACAGTTCCAACAGGTACAAGCCCGGTCCTTCCGTGCCGAGGGACCTCAGGGGAGCTATTTCAGGGTGGTCGAAAAGGCTTCCATAGGCTGTCTCGAGAATCGAGCGAAGTTTCGGGCCCCAGTCGGGGAAAAAGGGCTCCAGAACAAGATAGGCGAGTTCGGCATAACCGAGTTTTCCAGGATGAAAGACCCTGGCCGGCAGGGCAGGGAGTTTGTCGGGGACAAAGAGACCGCCATCGGAGGGCATGCCCTGGGCTATCGCCTCTTCGATTCCCACGCCGCCTGTTCCGGCGGCGCTTTTTCTTGTGCTTAGATATGTAATCGGCGCCATTGGATAAGAATACGGTAATTTGAGGCAATAAAAAAGCCCGGGGCGATAACCCCGGGCTCGCAAAGCCTAAAGATTAAAGAGCGGTGAAATCCAGGGTTGCTTCGTTTTCGCGCTTTCCGAGCTGGATATTCAGCATATAGAGGCCGTGGGCGCTGTTTCCCATGAGATCGATGGTCTGCAAGATCTCGTTGTCGTTGGCTTCCTCCTCCACCTGCTCATCGATATACCACTGAAGCAGATTCTCGGTGGCGTAATCTTTTTCCGCCCTCGCCAGCTCCACCATCTCGCGGATGCTGGAGGTGACGAACTGCTCGTGCTTGAGCACCTGTTCGAAATATTCTTTTACGCTTCCGTCCTTGAAACTGGGTTTGTCGATCTGCTCGTATTTCGCCGCCGCGCCCTGCTCTTCCAGGTATTTGACAAACTTCATGGCGTGGAACATTTCCTCGTGATACTGAACGGTGAGCCACTTGCTGATGCCGGCGTAGCCCTTTTCTTTCATGGCCGCGGCCATGGCCAGATACAGAAAGGCCGAATACATTTCGCGATTGATTTGAAGATTGATCCGATCCGTCATTTTCTTGGAAATCATAAAATCCTCCTGATTCATGCTAAACCGGGTTTATACCCTGTACATATTAAATTCTACCTTTTTAATATAGCAAATAGGCCAAGAATAAGCAAATCTTTCCTCGTTTTCGGCTTCGGCGCTATACTTCAGCGCCACATCGCGATCGGCTCCCAACCCTTCTTTCTTCCCATATCGATCATACTCTTCACGCCTTCCCCTCCGGCTTCCGCGAAAAAACCTTCCCTTTCGACCAGGGGAGTCCAGGAACCTTTGAGACCGGCGCAGCCCGCGGCGGCGGCGAAATGGTACATCGCTATGCCCATGTCTATATTCTGCAAATGGGTATTCCCGAGACTGTTGTTATAGAACCTGTCCTCGTCCAGAAAGAGCATCCAGCGCAGCGCCAGGGGGTCCCAGACAAGCCGCCAGGGCTGCTTGTTGGATGCCGAAGGAGCAACGCGCAGCGCTTCCAGCACTATATTCCAGGGAGAAGCCAGGGCATCGCCGTTCAGGGCAGACCCGTCGGGCAAAAAGCATAGCTCCGCCAGGGCTCTTCGCTGCCTGGAGCGGGAGGCTCGGGCGATAAGCTTATCCATAAAGCTTCTGCGTTCCGCCTCCTTGCCCAGGGCGACGACGATGGGAACGTATTCTTCCCCCGAGGCTCCCGCCAGGCCCGCGGCCTTCGTCCTTGAAAAAACGCCGCCGATCCAGCAACTGGCCCAACCTGCCGCCCATAGATCGATGACAGCCTTTTCGACAACCCAGCCTAAATCCTCCATGGCCCCAGGCGCGGGGGCGAGAATGGGCAGAACAAAGGCGGAAGCGCCCGATATCAGGCCGTAGGTACCCAGCCTGGCCTCGCCCGAACCGACGGTATCCACATGAAGCTTACAGCGAATTCTCGCGCCGAAAGGGCCTGGCTCGGAAGCGGCGCGTTCGAGGATTCCCCGAACGCTTTCCATCTCCCGCCTATCCATGATCGTCGAGGAAAAGCTTCTGACCGAACGGCGCTGGCTTATGGTTTCGAGTATATTCATGGCTGGCTCAGCTCCTTCCAGCGGTAGCAGCTTTTCAGATGGTCGTTTATAACACCGATGGCCTGGAGATGGGCGTAGATCGTCGTGCTGCCCACATAGGAAAAGCCCCGCTTCTTCATATCCGCCGCGACGGCGTCCGAAAGAGGGGAAAGGCTGGGAACCTGGGCCATGCTTCGCCAGTGATTCACCAGGGGCTTCCCCTGGGTCCAGGACCATATATAGGCGTCGAAACTGCCGAATTCCTCCGCCGTGCGCATAAAAGCCCTGGCGTTTTTCACCGCCCCTTCGATTTTCCTTCTGTTTCGGATTATACCCGGATTCCGCAGCAGCGATTCGATCTTTATCTCCGTATACGCGGCCACCTTCGCGACATCGAAACCGTCGAAGGCCTGTCGGAAAGCCTCGCGTTTTCCCAGGATGCAACGCCAGGAAAGACCGGCCTGCATTGTCTCCAGCAACAGGAACTCGAAATGACGTTGTTCGTCGTGAAGGGGGGTCCCCCATTCTTCATCGTGATACCGGAGATACATGGGGTCCGCGCCGCACCAGGGGCAACGTTGTAGCTCGCGCATGGAATCCTCGTCTTTTTTCGGATTGAATCGCCGATAAACGGAAGATCAGTGTAGTTTAGGAGACCGCGATCGTCAACGTTCATTCTTTCGTTGCCGGCACAAATAGTATCACAGTATATTTTTATAATGGAAAAAAATAATAATAAACTTCCGTTATTCCTCCTCGCCGCGGCAATCGCGTTATTCTTCATATCCTGCGCCACCCTTCCTCCGGAACCTTCTGAGGTTTTCTTCAGCCCCGCCGAATGGCAGGGCGATACCTTGGTGGGAACCCGCTACGGGCTCATTCAAGGCATGGAAGACAGGGACGGAACCATTACCTGGCTGGGAATTCCCTATGCCGCCCCTCCGGTAGGGGAACGTCGCTGGAAGGCGCCGGAAAAGCCGGAGCCCTGGCAGGGCATACGGCAGGCGAACCGATTCGGCCCCAAATCCGCCCAGCGCTCCTTTTGGACCGGGACGATAATCGGATCGGAGGATAGTCTCTATCTCAATGTCTGGCGACCCGCAGGCCGGGAAAAATCCCTGCCGGTCTATGTCTGGGTTCATGGGGGCGCGAATACCTCGGGGGCGGCCAACGAAAGCAAGGGATACTATGGTCATTCCCTGGCATCCAAGGCGAATCTCATCTTCGTATCCATCAACTACCGCCTGGACCTCTTCGGTTGGTTTTCCCACCCCGCGTTGAAAACCAAAGAGGACCCAGAGAGCGACTCGGGCAACTATGGAACTCTGGATATAATCGCCGCCCTGGAATGGGTGCGGGAAAACATCGGCTCCTTCGGCGGCGATCCCGGCAACGTAACCGTCGCCGGCGAATCGGCGGGAGCGCTCAACGTGCTCAGCCTTCTTATCGCTCCGAAAGCGAAAGGCCTTTTCCACAGGGCCGTGATCGAGAGCGGATATACCCATGGTCCGGCGGTAAGCCCCCAGGCCTACGCGGTCAATTTCGGCATACGGCTCGCGCTGCGACAAAGCAAAGCCGAAACCATCGAGGAAGCTTCCAGGCTGTTGGCCGCGCAGAGCGATCAGGAACTGGCCCGGTGGCTGCGTTCGGCCTCGGCGGGGGAACTGCTCCGTCTCAGCAAACCCGCGGGGAAGGAAATCCTATCCATTCCCTCTCCGATTTTCGATGGTCACGTGCTGCCCTCGGACGGCTTCGAAGCCCTGGCCGATCCCCGGCGGCGGGCTAATGTCCCTATCTTAATTGGAACGAATCGGGAAGAAACCAAGCTGTTCCTTCAATTGGCCATGAATCCCCGCAATCCCCACTACCAGCGGCTGGTCGAGCTGAGCAGCCTGCTCTGGAAGGCCGAGGGAGCGGACGGTGTCGCCGACGCTTACGGGAGAAATCCCGCCGCCGGGGATGCCCCGCCCGCCGGAAAGGTCTATCTCTATCGTTTTGACTGGGGTGCCCCGGACGAGGAGGAAGAAAGCGTCATGGGCGGCATAGCCAGCCGAAGACTGGGAGCTTGCCATGCCATGGAAATTCCCTTCTTCCTGCAGACCGACGGGCTTTTCGGCTCGGGATTCCCCCTTCGCATCTATACAAAGGCCAATAAAAACGGGAGGCAGGCTTTACAGTCCGCCATCGGCGAATACCTGGCCGCCTTCGCCTGGACAGGCGATCCAAACCACGGCATCGACCCCAGCCGGGTAGGAAGAATCCATTGGGAGCCCTGGGATCCGGCGTCGGATAAACCAAGTTTTCTCGTCCTGGACGCGGGATTCAAGGAACTATTGTTGCGCAAGGAACAGGGGCGGGTGCGTCGGGAAGACATCGTTACCGAAATCGCGGACAATAGCAGCCCCGCTCTCAAGGATCATTTCATTCGGCTTGCCCCGCTCTTTCTTTAAGCCGGATTTTCAGCGGCGGATTGAGTTTTTTCGTTGACAGGGCGCGCATCCATATACTATACTTTTGTATAGTATATGGATGTTAAGGGAAAGATCGAAATTCTCGCCGACGCGGCCAAATACGACGCTTCCTGCTCCAGTTCGGGCAGCGCCCGAGCCAGCGCTCCGGGAGGCCTGGGCTCGGCCTCGGTGGGGGGAATTTGCCATTCCTGGTCTTCCGACGGCCGATGCATATCCCTTTTAAAGGTACTGCTCACCAACGTCTGCGCTTACGACTGCGCCTATTGCGTTAACCGCCGATCCAACGACCTGCCCAGGGCTTCCTTCGAGCCGGAGGAACTGTCGCGGCTCATTGTCGATTTCTACCGTCGCAACTACATCGAGGGAGCCTTCCTTTCCTCCGGCGTTTTCGGCTGCCCGGATTCCACCATGGAGCGACTGGTCAGCGTCGCCCGCCGTCTGCGGACCAAGGAAGGATTCAATGGCTACATCCACCTCAAAATCATTCCCGGCTCCTCGGAGGCCCTGGTGCTTGAGGCGGCGCGTTGGGCTGACCGGGTCTCGGTGAACATCGAACTTCCCAGCGCCATGAGTCTTTCGCGGATAGCCCCGGATAAAAGTCCCCGGGCTATTTTCGGGCCCATGCGGTTCTTGGCCCAGGCTTCGGGCTACCCTGCCTCCATCCCGCCCTCCGCCGCCCCCCTGACATTGGAACCCCCAAAGGAAGACTCTGCTGCCCAAGGTCCCCTCTCCGGCGCCCTTGTCCCGGCAACGCCGAAAGGGAGCCGGGAGAGCGCCCCGGCGTATCCCCCCACGAGCAGCCCCAATTCAAGGCAAGTTCTCCCCGAAGTCCCCCTATCGTTTGCCGCCCGGCGCAGACGGCACAATCCCCGGGCGGAGATCATCCCCGCCGGACAGACTACCCAGCTCATCGTCGGCGCCAGCCCGGAATCCGACGCCGTCATACTCAGCCTGGCGGAAAACCTCTACCATGGCTACGATGTTCGTCGGGTATACTATTCCGCCTTCATTCCAACCGGTTCGGATCCCCGGGTGCCGCAGATTTCGGCGCCGCCTTTGGCCCGGGAACATAGGCTTTACCAGGCCGACTGGCTTTTCCGTTTCTACGGCTTCTCCGCATCGGAAATCCTCGATTCCACCCATCCTTTTTTGGATCTCCGCATCGATCCCAAAAGCGACTGGGCCCTGCGAAACCTCCACCGTTTCCCCCTGGAACTCTGTACCGCCACCTACGAAGAACTCCTCAGGGTGCCCGGCATAGGTCCCAAATCGGCGCAGCGCATTATCAAGGCCAGGCGACATTCCTCCCTCGACGCCCAATCCCTCCACAGGCTCGGCATCGTCATGCGCAGGGCTTGCTGGTTTCTCACCCTCAAAGGGCGCCTCGTCAGCCAGGATCTCTCCTTGGGTCGAATCGAAAAGCCGGAACTGTTGAAGAAAATCCTCTTGGATCCAGCCTTCAGGCCGGATGAGCCCCAACAGCCCGAACTGCCCTGGGAGGAGGCCCGATGAACACCGAAATAACGTACCGCCGGGGTTTTGCCGGCTTTCTCTGCGCCGTGGACGAATCTCTCCGCCGCAGCCCGGGGGGAGGGACTCTCCCGCCGATTAGATCCCTGGAGGGATCGGAGGGTTTATTCGATGAAGCGCAGCTCGTCGATACGGATAGGGCGAGGGCCCGGGAATTCTGGAATCGCCTGCGACGGGTAAGCGCTCCGGCGGCCCAAACCTGCTTCGCCGCCTTTTGCTCGGATCGCAGGGACAAGGACGGGGCTCTCTTTCGGGGAATCGCCAGAATTCTGGGCGAAGGACCCCGGGCTCTGGAAGACCTGGGCGACAAAGATATCGCCGAAGTGCTGGCCGCGAGCCGTCGCACCCTGGGCGAGGCGCATAAGTTCTGCGGACTTTTGCGCTTCAGGGAATTGGCGGATTCAAGCTGGTACGCCGCCATCAAGCCGGACTGCGATATTCTTCCCTTTATCGGAGAGCATTTTTCGAACCGGTTCAGGATTATGCGCTTTATCATCCACGATCCCGGACGATCCGCCGCCATCCTGCACCAACCGGGGAAGCCCTGGCGGCTCGTCCAGGGCTTTAGTATTCGGGAAGAAGGCGGGGGGGGAATCTCCCTCCCCCTATCGGGACGGGAATGGGAAATTCGCGAAGGCTGGCTTCGGTATTTCAAAAGCACAGCCCTGGAGCCGAGGCGCAACCTCCGGCTCCAGGCGAGCCATATGCCTAAAAAGTACTGGGACGAGCTTCCCGAAACTCAGAACGCCGGGACAAAACTGCCCTTATAGTTGCTGTCCAGGAAGTTCTTGACCTTTTCGGTCTGCAACGCGGCCACCAGTGCGACGACTCTCCAGTCCTTTGCGTCGCCTTTTCGGACGGCCACGATATTGGCATAGGGGGAGCCAACGCCCTCGATCATCAGGTTGTCTCTGGCGGGCACGAAACCGGCCTGGGAGGCGAAACTACCGTTGATGACCGAAGCCGCCGCGTCGTCCAGGGTGCGGGGGAGCTGGGGCGCTTCTATTTCCTTGAATTGGAATTTCTTGGGATTTTCCACGATATCGCGAATGGTCGCCTTGAGCCCCGCCTTGGGGTCGAGTTTGAGCAAGCCCCGGCTCTCGAAGAGGATCAGGGCCCGAGCCTCGTTGGTGGGATCGTTGGGGATCGCTATCACGGCGCCCTGGGGCAGGTCTTCGAGCTTCTTATACTTTCGGGAATACAGGCCCAGGGGGGCCACGAAGACATCTCCGGCTGGCTCCAGGGAGAGCTTGCGCTCGGCCGCGAAGTTGACCAAATAGGGCGTGTGTTGGAAAAAATTGGCGTCCAACTGTTTATCGGCGAGAAGGATGTTGGGCGTGACATAGTCGGTGAGTTCCACGATTTCGAGCTTGATCCCCTTGGCCAAAAGATCGTCCTTGACGAGGTTCAGCAAGTCGCCGTGGGGAATGGGGGTTGCGCCCACCTTGAGTACCACCGGTTTCTGCTGTCCTTGGGCGGCTTGGGCGAAGAGGCCCGCCGGCGTCATGGCCAGAATGAGGGCCAGGGTCGCGAAGAATACTACTCTTTTACTGCGGTTCATAAAGAACCTCCTTTGGTGAGTTATGCCGCCTGACGGGGGCATTGGGCGAAGTTTGGAAAATCGGGCCTTCGGAACTTTCGCTGTGTTAAAGCGGGCTTGGTCGCGGCCGGATGCCTCGAAGCAACAGGCCGCGACCTGCGCGCCGCCAGGACGTCGGCGCCTTAGCGGCGCGCCCGGATACCCCTGGTTATCGCGTTGCCGCAGAGCTGAATGCCTTCCACGAGGGCGATAATGACAAGGACAGCTGATATCATGATATCGGTTCTAAACCGCTGATAACCGTACCGGATGGCCAGATCCCCCAAACCTCCCCCGCCGATCACCCCGGCCATGGCGGAATAGCCCACCAGGGTGATCATCGTGAGGGTAAGCCCCGAAACCAGG
>LVBN01000014.1 GCA_001603165.1 Spirochaetales bacterium Spiro_12 | reverse complement strand
CCAAAATCAGCACGCCATAGTTTCGTTTCAACACTCCGATACCCCCTACGACATTCCGTCCTCATTGCAGTCTTTCGCTACTATACCCTGAGCTATCGTTTTGTCCATATTGAAACAAACTTATTTACTGTTTTCAAGATATACAATATTTTTTCATATTTATACTTCGTATCGAAAAATTTCCGCTATCGCTCTTTACAATACCGCCATTGTTGTGCAAGTATCCCTTTTCAAAGAACCCGCATCAAGCTCTAGGAGGACGAGATGAATACTTATGCAGAAGATTGTTTTGCGGAGATTAAGGCGAAGAATCCCGGCGAGTCAGAATTTCATCAAGCGGTTCATGAAGTTTTAAAATCCGTATCCCCCGTACTTGAAAAGCGCCCTATTTATAGAAAGATGAAGATCCTGGAGCGAATAGCCATTCCCGAGCGGACAGTCATTTTTCGCGTTCCCTGGGTGGATGACAAGGGTGAGGTCAGGGTCAATACCGGCTACAGGGTGGAGATGAACAGCGCAATCGGTCCCTACAAAGGCGGGCTCAGGTTTCATTCCAGCGTCTATCTGGGGCTTCTCAAGTTTCTCGCCTTCGAGCAAACCTTCAAGAACTCGCTCACGACCCTCCCCATGGGAGGCGCCAAGGGAGGATCAGACTTCGATCCCCATGGTAAGAGCAATATGGAAGTCATGAATTTCTGCCAGAGCTTCATGATAGAACTCAGCCGCCACATAGGCCAGTTCACCGATGTGCCCGCGGGCGATATCGGCGTGGGCGGCCGGGAGATCGGCTACATGTTCGGTCAATACAAGCGCTTGAAGAACGAGTTTTCCGGCGTTTTGACCGGCAAAGGTGTGAAATGGGGCGGTTCTTTTATCAGGCCAGAAGCCACAGGCTACGGTTGCGCCTATTTCGCCGAGGAAATGCTGGCCACCGCGAGCCAGAGTCTCGCAGGAAAGACCTGCCTGGTATCGGGAGCGGGTAACGTAGCTCAGTTCATGGTTCAGAAACTCGTTCAGGAAGGGGCCAGGGTCGTCACGCTCTCGGACTCTTCCGGACATATCTACGACGAGGAAGGTATTACCGAAGAAAAGCTGGAATTCATCCTCGAGCTGAAGAACGTATTCCGGGGCAGGATTTCCGAGTACGTGAAACAGTATCCTAAGGCGGTATACACCGCTTTCGATCCCAACCTGGGACACAACAAGATATGGGACCACAGGGCCGACTGCGCCTTTCCCTGCGCGACCCAGAATGAAATTAACGCCATCGATGCCTCCAACCTGGTCAAGAACGGCGTAAAACTCGTGGCTGAAGGCTCCAACATGTCCACGGTCCCCGAAGGTGTGGCTATATTCCAGGATTCGGGAATTCTTTTCGCCCCGGGCAAGGCGGCGAACGCGGGCGGAGTCGCCACCTCGGGGCTGGAAATGAGCCAGAACAGCCAACGCATGGTCTGGACCAGGGAGGATGTGGACAGGCATTTGAGGATTATCATGAAAAATATCCACGCCAGTTGCCTAAACGCCGCCGAAGCCTATGGAAGTCCGGGCAACTACGTGGCGGGCGCCAATATCCACGGGTTCACAAAGGTAGCCGACGCCATGTGCGACCAGGGAATCGTATAGGCTTTTAAAAAGGACAGGCCGTGGCTCTGCTTTTCGACGCCGCGCCGAGCCGGAGCGGGACGCTCATTCTAAGCGCTCCGCCCCGGCTCGCAAAACTCAGGCCTTCACCACGATATTGACCAGTTTATCCCTTACGACGATCAGCTTGGCGATTGTCTTGCCGGCGGTCCATTCCTGAACCTTGGCCGAAGCGAGGGCTTTTTCGCGCAGGACGTCTTCGGCGCTTCCGGCGGGGAGCACGAGCTTGTCCCGAATCTTGCCGTTCACCTGGACGACGATTTCCTTTTCCTCGTCCACGGTGAGGGCTTCATCGTAGGCAGGCCAGTGTGCTTTGGAGACACTCGGGCCCTTGAACGCGGGCCCTCCGGCGCCTATCCCCCGGCCGGCTTCGCCGTTTCCGCCACTGCCCTGGGTCGCCCCGGACTTCGACAGGCACAACTTTTCCCAGAGTTCCTCGCCCAGGTGGGGCGCGTAGGGGGAGAGCAGAAGGACGAAGGGTTCCCAGAGTTTTCTGGGTATCTGCTCCAGCCTGGAAATCTCGTTGAGGAAGATCATCATTTGGGAAATCGCGGTGTTGAAATTCAATGTGTCCGTGTCGTGGGTGACCTTCTTGATCGTCTTGTGCAAAAGCTTGGTCAACTCGGCCGAGGGCTCAACATCCGCCATGGGCTTTTCCGAGGTCGCCCAGGCCCGCTCCAGGAAGCGGGAGACGCCCACCAGCCCGGCGGTGGACCAGGGCTTGGACACTTCGAGGGGGCCCATGAACATTTCGTAGACCCGCATGGAATCGGCACCGAAGTTGTTGATGATATCGTCGGGATTGATAACGTTGCCCCGGCTCTTGGACATTTTCTGGTTGTCCTCGCCCAGGATCATTCCCTGATTCACCAGTCTGAGGAAGGGTTCGTCGCTGCTCACCGCGCCGATATCGTAGAGCACCTTGTGCCAAAAGCGGGAATACAGCAGATGGAGCACCGCGTGCTCGGCCCCGCCCACATAGAGGTCCACGGGCATCCAGTAGTTCTCTATGGCCGGATCGACAAAGGCTTTGTCGTTTTTCGGATCCAAGAACCGCAGATAATACCAGCAGGATCCCGCCCATTGGGGCATGGTGTTGGTCTCCCGCTTGGCCGGCCCGCCGCACTTAGGACAGCTGGTATTGACCCATTCGGGAATATTGGCCAGGGGCGATTCGCCGGTGCCCGTGGGGGCATAGCTCGTAACCTGGGGAAGAAGCAAAGGAAGGTCTTTTTCCTCCAAAGGCACGATGCCGCATTTTTTGCAGTGAACCACGGGAATCGGCTCGCCCCAATAGCGCTGTCGGCTGAAAAGCCAGTCCCGGAGTTTGTAGTTCACCGCCTTCTTACCGATACCCCTCTCTTCCAGCCAAGTGGTTATTCGTTTGATCGCCTCCGGGGTAGCCAAACCGTCGAACTGACCTGAATTGACCGCGAAGCCGTCGGCGGCGGTACAGGCTTCGGGCTCTTTGTCGAAGGGGCCTGTTTCGCCGGGGGCGGCCACGACCTGCACTATGGGCAGGTCGAAGGCTTTGGCGAAGTCCCAGTCGCGCTCGTCGTGGGCAGGCACGCCCATGATGGCGCCGGTTCCGTACGATATGAGGACATAGTCGGAAATCCATATGGGGATTTCTTTTTCGGTGACGGGGTTGAGGGCGTAGGAGCCGGTGAATACGCCGGTCTTGTCCTTTGCCAGATCGGTGCGCTCCAAGTCGCTCTTGCGGGCCGCTTCCTGGACATAGGCCTCCACCGCGACCTTGCATTCCCTGGTCGTCAACGCGGGCACCAGCGGGTGCTCGGGGGAGAGGACCATATAGGTGGCGCCGAAAAGGGTGTCGGGCCGGGTGGTGTAGACTTCCAGGGTATCTTTGCGTCCGGGAAGACTAAAACGCACCGAAGCTCCCTCGGAACGGCCGATCCAGTTGCGCTGCATGAGCTTTATAGGCTCGGGCCAATCTACCTTGTCCAAACCTTCGAGGAGCCTGTCGGCGTAGGCGGTGATCTTGAGCACCCACTGACGAATCCGCTTGCGGGTCACCTTGGAATGGCAGCGTTCGCACTCCCCGTCCTTAACTTCCTCGTTGGCCAGCCCCGTTTTGCAGGAGGGACACCAGTTGATGGGCATTTCGGACTCGTAGGCCAAGCCCCGCTTGAAGAGTTGGAGAAAGATCCACTGGGTCCATTTGTAATAATCCGGCGTACAGGTTGAAACTTCCCTGTCCCAGTCGTAGGAAAAGCCCAAGGCTTTGATCTGCGCGCGGAATCTGCCCACATTGGCCATGGTGGTCACTTCCGGATGGGTACCGGTTTGGATGGCGTAGTTCTCCGCCGGCAGGCCGAAGGCGTCGAAGCCCATGGGATGGAGGACATTGTATCCGTTCATGCGCAGGAAACGGCAGTAGATATCGGTGGCGGTATAACCCTCGGGATGCCCCACATGCAGGCCGGCTCCCGAAGGATAGGGGAACATATCCAGGACATAGCGGCGCTTTTCTTTGACGAAAGAGGGGTCTTCCACGGCGCGGAAGGTCTTTTCCTCTTCCCAACGCTGTTGCCATTTCTTCTCGATGCTTTCGAACGGATACTTGGCCATGACATAAACTCCAGTATTTACAACGCCCCGAAGGCTTCCCCGCCCGCGGTTTGGATGATAATAGTCTCATTATTGCGACTCATTCAAGCCTCGAGCCTAATTTAAGCCCTAATAAAGGGATTAAGGCGGGAGCTTTCCCATGAATGGCGCCGGCCTTTGAAAATACGGCGGCTGCCTGTGTTAAATTCTAAAAATGATATATAGTAACGCAATGGAGGAATATATGAACAATAAAAAATCCGTGTTCGCCAGTCTCGCCCTGATCTTCTTCACCCTGTCAATCGCATCCTGCACATTGACCAAGAAGATCCTTCCCCCCGGCCAGGCCAAGAAGATCACCGGCCAGCAAAGCGCCTCGGGTAAAAAGTAAGCGCATCGAAGCCCATGCCGGGCCTTTCGGGCGAAGCCTGGGCTTTAAGTTTTCCGCTCCAACGCTTTACCAGTTCCTCAATGCGTTAAGGAAAGCCCTCAGGTTTTCGCTACTTACCCCCGGAGGCATGCCGCCGCCGCAGGAAAATACGATGCCCGAGCGGTCGGAAAGGGCGTTCCGCATGGCCAGGGTTTCCTCGTGGACCTTTTCCGGCGCGCCCGCCGCCAGCACATCCCGGGGAGGAAGGTTGCCCAGGATCGCCAGCCCCGGACCTGCCGAGGCTTTGAGTTCCGACAGGCTCAGGTCGAAACCCGGGTTGAAAAGATTCACTCCCATATCGACAAGATGGGGCGCGCTCACGGCGCAGGGCGCGTCGTTGTGCAAAAAACGCAAAGCCAGATCCTTGGTGAACAGGCGCTTGAAATACGGAAAACCGAATTCCATGAACTCCGGCTCGCCCAAAAAACCAATAATATCGTCCAGCACCAGCAGCCCCTCTATGGAAGAAAGACTTGAGCGCTGCAAGTCCACCCAGTCGATCAGGAATGTCGTGATTTTTTCCAGCAGGGAATGGGCTTTGCCGGGATCCATCATCATGGTGGTGAGAAATTCAGTGCTTCCCATCAGATAACTGGCGATATTCAAGGGTCCTCGGCAAACCGCGATGCGCGACCTATGTCCGAGCTTTTCCATGGAACCTCGGGCGAGCAGGAGGCGGTTCAATACGAAGGGCAAGAGCCCATCGGTCCGTGGATCGGGTTGGTGAAGCTCGTCGATATCATCCATCGATCGTATAACGCGGTGAGCGTGCGGGAATTCGTCGGCTGGAAAGCTCGAACGGGCGCCGAAGGCCGAGGGTTCCGTGCACATGCCGTATTCGGACCAGAAGCCGGGCAGGAAAATCACTTCGGGAAAGCTCTCTATCGCCTTGAGGTTGGCCTTGAACCAGATATCGTCGCTGCTGAAATAATCGAGAATCCGGACGCCATACCAGTTGGGCAGCCACGGGCTGTCGATTATAAAAGCGGCCGGGGCCGGATCGATTATGCCACCGTTTACGGCCTTGAGCAGGGTCCCCCACTGGGCATCAGTCATGTCATCCTCCTTCGCTCGGGACAGTTTTCTTTATCGCATCCGCCGCAACCATACGCTTTGCGGCCCATTCCTGGACCTGTGCCGAAAACCCCGGAAACCGATTTCTCAGGAGTCATCATCGATGACGCGTTGAGCGATATACCGCAAGGGTTCGGGGGCAATAGCGAGAATAGCGTTTTCTGCGCCGCGACAGGCCAGCCGCAGTAGCCTGGGCTGAATCGCTCGGTACAACCCAGACCTCGCGTCGCGGCATCGGTTTCGGCTCTCCGTTGAACTGCTTCGGCAACGTTGTCCGCCGCAAGTCCTGCTATAAAATCAAGCATATAGGCTTCGACGGGAGCTCCCTGTTCGGCGAGGCCTCGTATCCGCAGCCCAATTTCGGCTCCTATCGTGACGGCGAACGCGACAATGTATCGGGCTGTCGCAAGCCGGTCGAGTATCCTTGGTCCGGGATAAAACTTTCTATCCCCTATGATGAAGTATCCCTCGTTGCGCGACACGGCTTCAAGTTCATATTCGACGTAGATTCCCCGGGGAACGATGAGCGACCCGGCATTCTCGAGTCCCTTTTGGGCAAGAACAATGAAATATGGCTCCATCGAGTTCGCCCGATATCCCATTCCCTTGATCGTCCGATCGAGCGACGGAAGGACTTCTTCAACCGATAGCAAGACCTCCACGGCAGCTATTCCCCCGCCCGGCGTTTCGAATGCCGGAGAGCGCGGACGAACGCTCGTATATGATCTGGCCCGGTACCGCAGCAGCCCCCTACGATATTCGCCCCCGCGATGACAAGCTCGTCCACCATGGAAGCCATCAATTCCGGCCCTTCGGGAAAGACGGTCTTGCCGTCTTCGTACCTGGGAAGGCCGGCGTTGGCGTGCACGAGAATCGGGGTTTCGGCGTCGAAGGATCGGATCTTTCGTACGATTTCAATCATTTGGCTGAACCCGCCGCCGCAGTTGGTCCCGATTACCGAGGCTCCCGCCTCCCTGGCGGCTAAAGCCGCTTCTCTCACGCCTGTGCCGATCATGGTCCGGTATTCCCCGCCCGAAGTCTTCGCGAAAGTGAAGGTGCAGAATACGGGAGGAAGGGACGCGGGGGCCCAATTATTCTTCGCAGCCGCGATTCGGCTTACGTCCCTGGCTGCCCGGATAGCGCACGCAGCCTCGACCGGATCGGACATGGTTTCCACGCAAAAGCCCTGCGCCCCTCCGGCCAGCAAGCCTTCGGCCTGAATATGGAATCCTTCGTACAAGGCTTGCTCCGATACATCGCCCATGGCCAAAAAATGGCCCGAAGGCCCCATGGAACCGGCGACGAAAACATCACGCCCTGCTCCGCCATGAGATGCCTCGGCCCGGGAAATTTCGGCGGCGGCCCTGTTAAGCTCGAAGCACCTGGATTCCTCGCCGAAATGGGCGAGCCTGAAGGGATTAGCGCCGAAACTATTGGTGAGAATCATGTCGGAACCGGCATCGATATAAGCGCGGGCGACGGCGGCCACATCCGAAGGTCTCGAAAGATTCCAGGTTTCCGGGCAATCACCGGGCTCGAGCCCGCGCCGATGCAAAAAGGTCCCCCAGGCTCCATCGGAAACCAAAACCTTGCCGCGGGCCATGGCGTCCCTGATGACTTTGGAAAAATTGTTCATAACTTATTCACGCCGCGCGCCCGACACGGGCGAAAGGCGCCCGGCAAAAGCGGATAGCGCCACCAAAGCCTGGCGAGCGTCCTTACCGTAACCGTCGGCGCCCATTTTCTCGGCGATCCCGGCACTCAAGGGAGCGCCGCCCACCAGGACAGGGCAGGCAGGATACTTCGTCTTGATTTCGCTGACCGTTTTTTCCATATTCGCCATCGTCGTCGTGAGCAGGGCGGAAAGCCCCACCACGCAGCCGGGATGGGCCGCGATAGCGTCAAGAAATTTCCGGGGGCCGGCATCGATGCCGATATCGACAATCTCCCAACCTCCCCCNNNNGCCGGCAATCAGCGCCTGCCTTGTAAGCTCCTCCGCCCCGTCCTGCCCCCGCAAATCCGGCGGATACGGCGACGCGGCATCCACCTTACCCCGCTCAACGCAGAGCAAAATCCTGCTTATTCCTTCATCCATGCCCCGACTAGCTCCATAGGCCCTAATCCTAACGCGACAACTGTCCTCGCACAACGAGACAATCAAAGCCCGGTACCATTAATTCAGATGAATATAGTAAAACTTTCATATTAAATAAAAATTGCACGAAATATCTTGTCAAAATTCACTGGCGGTACTACGATACACTTCAATCGATAAAAAAAGTTTCAAACGCACATATGCCTAAATAAGGCAGGGAGGATCGATTATATGAAAAGACCGAAGCTTTTTGCGATACTGCTGGCAGCCTTCGCGCTATTGCTGTCGGCATGTGTCAACGCCCCCGAATCGGACAAGGCGGGCACCTACGTGCCCGGAACCTATACCGCATCAGGCCAGGGCTATGGCGGCGCTGTCGATGTCAGCGTCACCGTGGACGCGAAAAAAATCACCGCGGTGAACGTCAAAGGCGACAAGGAAACCGAGGGTATCGGCTCCAGGGCTATCGAGGAACTGCCTGCCAAGATCGTCGCCGCCAACGGCAAGGTCGATGCGGTCGCCGGAGCTTCCTTCACATCCAACGCCATTTTCGAAGCCCTGGATCAGGCGCTCGCCAAGGCTAAAGGCAAGGCGGAGGAATCCGCTCCCATCGCCTTCAAGCCCGGGACCTATACCGGTACGGGCAAGGGGTATAACGGCGATGTGGTCCTCAAGGTGAGCTTCACCGAAAACGCCATAGCCGACATCAGGGTCGACAAGTCCAAAGAGACCGAACATGTGGGCGATTCGGCTTATTCCATCATCATAAAAGATATCAAGGACTTCACTTCCACCGGAGTGGATACCGTATCCGGGGCGACCTTTACCAGCAGGGCCGTGCTCGCCGCGGTCGAGGACGCGGCCAAGCAAGCCGGCTGCGACACAGCGGCGCTGCGCAAGGGAGCCAAGCCCTTCGTCCTCCTCCCGGGCCCCAAGGTCGTGGACAGTTATGACGTGGTCATCGTGGGCGCCGGCGGCGCCGGCATGGCGGCGGCGGCCCAGGCCGCGCAGGACGGAGCCAGCGTTCTGGTCATCGAAAAGGCTGTGGAAATGGGCGGCAACACCCTCGTATCCGGCGGCGCCTTCCAGGCGGTTCAGCCGTCCATGGTCTGGGATCCCCAAAATCCCGAAGCCACCACTGGAATTTACGAGCCGACGGGTGCCGTAGTGCCCAAGTTCAAGAGCGACGTGGGGCGAATCGCCACGCTCAAGACCATCCTGGGCTGGAGCGAAAAGCCCTTCGACGGGACCATCAAGGACAAAACGGCGATCAAGACTGTGGACGACTACAATCTGCCCGAGCGAGGAGTGCACGCCGAGTACCTGCCCACCCTTCGCGCCCTGAAAGCCCAGATAAAGGAATATCTCGCCTATGCGGATAAACACTTCGCCATGGGTCAGAAGGAAACCGATCTGACGGTGTTCAGCACCGTTGAGCTTTTCATTTTCCAGACCTACTACGGCGGCCTGCGCATGGACAGGGACAAGACAAAATGGATCGTCAACGACTTTGCCCTGGTGGACCAGATCTGCCGCAAGGCCTATGACATCAGACCCTGGCTCGAAGCCCAGGGCGCCAAGGTCGACAATGCCCAGCGCACCCTCATCGGCTGTCTCTGGCAGCGCATCAACCCCGTTGTGGGCGGTGTCGTGGACGGTGTGAATTATCCCGGCAAATGGGGCGCCTATTTCAAGGTTCCGGAGAACACACTCCTCAAGGCTAATCCCAAGAACAAGATCATGTATCGCACCACCGCCAAGGAACTGATTACCAAGGGTGGCCGGGTCACCGGCGTCAAGGCGGTGCAATACGATGGCACCCAGGTGGAGATTACGGCGACCAAGGGCGTGATCCTCGCCACCGGCGGATACGGCGCCAACATCAAGATGGTGATCGACACCAACGAATACTGGAAATCCGAACATCTTACCGCCGATATCAAGACAACCAACCGGAATCTCGCCATGGGCGAGGGTCTGGTCATGGGCCAGAAGGCCGGCGCGGCCCTCACCGGCATGGGCTGGACCCAGCTGATGCCCCTCGGCTGGGTGGACAACGGCAATCTGGCCGGCGGAACGGGCGAGAATGTCATTTACGTGAGTCCCGCCGGAACGGACAACGTCGGTAAGCGCTATGTCGATGAAGCGGCGGAGCGGGACGTGCTCAGTCAGGGCGCCTTCGACTACGGCGCCGAGGGCGGTCTCTACGTCGAACTGAGCAGCCCCGTGACCATGTCGAGCGCCGGCGGTTTGCCCAGTTCCCTCACTTCGGCTGCCAACGTACCCGGCAGGCGCTTCATCGGCACCCTGGCCGAGGCGGCGGCAATGCTCAAGATCAACGCCGAAGTGCTGCGCAAAACCATCACCGAGTACGACGCCTATATCATCGGCGCCACCAACCAGAAACCGGTGCCCGACAAGACCGCGTATCGCGGCACCATAGGCAGCTGCGAGATGGATGAAAAGGGCAACTACAAGCCCGAGACCTACAAGATCGAGAACCTGCAGGTTCGCTGGCTCGCCCCCTCCACCCACCACACCATGGGCGGTCTTGTGGTGGACACCAGCCGCCATGTCCTCAATGTCCAAGGCAAGGTTATTCCCGGTCTCTACGCCGCCGGCGAAGTCACCGGAGGATTCTTCGCCGGCAACCGTCTGGGCGGCAACGCCGTGATGGAGATCATCGTCTCCGGCCGCATCGCGGGAAGTTCGGCAGCCAAGGGCAACTAAACAGCTGATACATAATTTTCAAAGGCCGTTCGGGATGCATCCCCGAACGGCCTTACTATTAGTACCTGCATCGAAGATTGTTGTTAACCTTCTGCATTCTTCGATTTTCTACATTCTTCGATGCAGATACTATTTATTGGAAAATCCACCAACCAAGTTTCCAAGGTATTCGGTAGAAAAAGCTTAATTATTGAAAAATATCACTTGAAATACAGGAAGAGCAGGGTTACACTGATCTATATTTGGAATCGTATTCCATAATATGGAACACGACCGAATCATAGGATAAGGGAGGTAGTATGAAAAAGCTAGCTCTGATTCTGCTCATGATCGCGGTCGGCATGTCGGCATTCGCCCAGGATAAAATTGTACAGCTCAAGTTAGGCCATTACTCGGCGGAAACCCATGCCATGCACCTGGCATCGGTCATGCTGGCGGAAAATGTGGCCGCGCGCAGCAACGGAACGATCAAGATCGAGATCTTCCCCAACAGCAAGCTGGGAAGCTCACAGGAGATGGTGGAACAGACCATCCTCGGCGCCATAGACTTTGTTTTGCCCACCGAGCCGGCTCTGGCAAAGTGGTCTCCCAAGGTCAACCTGATCACCGGCCCCTTCGCGTTCAAGGACTATCAGGCGGTGGACAAATTCTTCGCCGGCGAGGACTTCGTTCAGTGGATCAAGCCCGACCTGGACAAGGCCGGATTGCAGTACATCGCCCGCTGGGAGTATGGTTTCAGAACCTATACAAACTCCAAACGACCCATCGTCAAGCCGGAAGATTTTAAAGGCCTGAAAATCCGCACCCCGCCGGATTTCGTGAACCAGGAAACCGTCAAGGCCTTGGGCGGCATCGTACAGACCATTGCCTTCGCCGAGCTACCAATGGCCCTCAAGCAAGGCGTGGTGGACGGCCAGGAGAATCCCATCGCGACTATTTACGCGGGCAAAATGTGGGAAACCCAGAAGTACTTGTCCATCCTCAACTACACCTACGTTGCCACCCACCTGGTCATGAACAAAGCTTCCTTCAACAAGCTTTCGGCCAATCAAAAACAAATCCTCATAGAGGAAGCCGTCAAAGCCGGTCAATTCATGCAGAAGACTATCAGGGAGGGGGAAAGGGCGCAAATCGAAGAGATGAAGAAGAACGGCATGGAGGTGAACAGTCCCGACACCACGCCGTTCCAGGCAGCCACCACCTCGGTGTGGGACACCCTCAAATCCAAGGTGAGCGAGTCCGACTGGAAGGCCTTTCAAGCGATATTGGCAAAATCAAAATAAAACAGTCGTTCCTGCAAGGGGCGGGGCGCCCTAAAAAGATCGGAAGAGCG
>LVBN01000013.1 GCA_001603165.1 Spirochaetales bacterium Spiro_12 | reverse complement strand
CGGGAAGCGGACCAGACACAACGAGGAGACCTCATCATGACGTACCCACATTTTAGCGTACTTAGCGCCTTGCCGTCATGTCTCCACACAAGGGGGAACCGGTTCGTCTATCGCAATAACAATCCCCGCTTTTAAAAGCCGGAATACCCTAACAGCTGCGAGTAGGGCCTGGGCTCGATGTCTTTCTCCTCAAGCCCACAGCGCAGCACCACATCCAAAAGGTCGCTTTTGATTTTGTCAAGCCGGGGGGCGATGGAGTCTTCCGCCAGCAGCTCAACCTCCAGGAAATACCCCAAGCCCTCCACTTCCGCCAGTTCGGCCTGAATCCCTCCGGCAAGACGCCAAAGACTGCCTTTCTTGCGCTTGGAATAAAGTCGCCTGGCGCCCATCTTGCCCAGGAAGGCTAAAAAGCTCTTTCGCCCCTCCAGGGCGAATTCGATTTCCTCGTTTACTTCCATACCGTCGCGATAGGTCTTTTCCTTGTACGTGACAATGCTCTGTTCGGCCTCGGCCCGCACCCTAAAGGCGAACTGCCGGCCCCCTCCGGCCGCCGCCAGCCCTAACGACCAATATTCGTCCCTCTTGTCGAAATCGCTTTGGAATTCCATAAAGCCGGACAGGGCGCGTCGCACCCTCCCGGGATCGGCGACATGGGCTTTAAGCTCTATCTCGCGCATGGTACCCGGGAATCAGCCGGCCTGCGCCTGGGAGCCGGCGGTCGCGGCGCCGGCCGGGGTACTGTTCAACGAGAGCACCGAAGGATCGTAATCTTCCGGTGCCTTGTAGCCCAATAATTCGATACAGGTGGCCGCCAGGCTGGATATCCCCAGTCCGGATCGAAGCTCCGCGCCGTATTCGCCTTGGTATTCCGGATCGTAAACGACACAGGGCACGGGATTCAGAGAGTGGCTGGTCTTGGCCTTCGGCTCGCCTTCCCCGTCCAGAAGAACCTTGCCCATCTTCTTGTCGTGTTCGTACATATCGTCGGAATTGCCGTGATCGGCGCTTAAGACCATTATGCCGCCCACGCTCCTGATCGTCCGGGCGAGTCTGCCGATCTGGATATCCATCGCCTCGATTCCGCAGACCACGGCTTGGAAATCCCCGGTGTGGCCCACCATGTCGCCGTTGGGGAAGTTCAATCGTATAAAGCCATAGGCTCCGGCCTTGAGGGCATCGATGACCCGGTCGGTTATTTCGGCGCATTTCATCCACGGGCGTTGTTCGAAGGGAACCCTGTCGGAAGGGACCTCCACATAATCCTCCAGCGCGGGGGAAAATTTCCCGCTCCTGTTCCCATTGAAAAAATAGGTGACGTGGCCGTATTTCTGGGTTTCGGAGATGGCCAGGCATTTAACGCCCGTGGCCGCCAGATACTCGCCCAGGGTCCGGTCTATGGCCGGCGGCGATACCAAATAATGCCTGGGGACCCCCAGGTCTCCGTCGTACTGCATCATGCCCGCGTAGTAGACATTGGGTCGCGGGCCCCGGTCGAACTTGTCGAACAGCTCATCCTCGAAGGCGCTTGAGATCTCCAAAGCCCTGTCGCCCCGGAAATTGAAGTAGACGACACTGTCCCCGTCGACAATCGGCCCGACAGGTCCCTTGTCGTCGACGATGACGAATTCCCTCATATCCTGGTCGATGAGCCCGGGAGTCTGGCTTCTGTAGGTCTGGATGGCCTGGGCGGCGCTGGCGAAACGCCTGCCGATCCCCTTTACGTGGCAGTCCCAGCCCCGCTGGACCATCGCCCAGTTGGCTCCGTACCTGTCCATGGTAATGTACTGTCTGCCGCCCCCGGAAGCGATCCTGTAATCCATGCCCCGGGCATTGAAGCCCGCGAGGAACTCCTCGAAGGGCGTGATATACTCCAGGGCGCTCTGGGATCCCACATCGCGGCCGTCCAAGAGGCAGTGGATCCTTACTTTGGGCAGGCCTTCCTCGGCCGCCGCGGCGACCATGGCTTTCAAGTGGTCTATGTGGGAATGGACATTCCCATCGGAAAAAAGACCGATAAAATGCAGGCTCCCGGCATGCCGCTTCACGTTCGCCACCAGTTCCTTCCAGGTATCGCCCTGGAACATGCTTCGGCTTTCGATAGAAGCACCCACCAGCTTAGCCCCCTGGGCGAACACCCTGCCGCAGCCTATGGCGTTGTGCCCCACCTCTGAATTGCCCATATCCTCGTCGGAAGGCAGGCCTACGGCCTTGCCGTGCGCCCTGAGGCTGGTTTTGGGGCAGCTCGCTTCCAGGGCCCTGAAATGCCTCATGTCCGCCCGGGCGACGGCATCGCCTTCGGCGTATTGACCGTAGCCGACTCCATCCATGATGACCAGCAGCACCGGGCCGGATCGTCCCTTCCATCCGGGATTCTTCTCCAGGGGCTTAAGCATGGGAAAACTCCTTGTATAGCGGGGCGCGGCTGAAAGTCAGATGACTTTCCAGCCGCGCCTCATTCGCCGAAATACTCTATGAGGGTATCGATCGGTAAATCCCCCAAGGCCTTGCGATAATTCAGGAAGGGGAGTCCGATCACCGAAAACGCGCGGACGGGTTCGGCCTTGCGGCGCTTGAGCATTTTCGCCGTGGCGCTGACCGTTCCTCCGGTGGCTATAAGATCGTCGACGATCAGATATCTGCTTCCGGGGATTATATCCTCCTCGTGCATTTCAAGGGTGGCCGAACCATACTCCAGATCGTAGGACTGGGAGATGGTCTTGCCCGGCAGCTTGCCTTTCTTGCGTACCAGCACCAGTGGCAGGGAGAGCTTATGGCAGAAGGGGGCCGCGAAGATAAAGCCCCTCGCCTCTATCGCCGCGACGGCATCGATTTTTTCATCCTTGTAGAGCTTGAGCATCGAACGCATGCAATACCCGAAGGCATCGGGATTGGCTAAAACGCTGGTTATATCGTAGAAGAGAATCCCCGGAACCGGAAAGTCCGGTACCTTTCGAATCGCGTCATCGAGATTGAAGCCTTCGGCCTCGGGTATTGTTTCCGACATACTGCAGCTCCACCTGGAAAGATGAAATCCAGTGCAATAGTAGAGGGGCGCTTCGGATGTGTCAAGCTTTCGGCTATCGGCTGAGTATGTCCGCCAGACCTATCGCCAGGCTCAGTCCGACGCTGGCGCCGATGCGGACAAAGGTTTCCTCGTCGCTTATCGCCGCCGAGCCGGCCGACCTGAACGGCCAGGGCGCGTAGAGGCTGTCGAAGCTATTGACGGCGTAGCGGACAAGGTCGAAGGCGAGATTCATATAGAAATAACTGAAGGGGAAACTGCCGGCGGCTATGATCAGGCCTCTTTGGAGGGCCGGTTCCTTTCGCGTAGTCTTTTTATCCGCTTCGCCCTGATAGCTTAAGGGTATGGGCGAGGAAAAACAGCCTGTGTCGCTGTCGGCGTCCGCCGCCTGGGCCGCGCAGCGCGGGGGAGCGGCGAGACCGAAAACCAGCCCCGCGATCAGGCAGCACAGGGGTAGGCTCAAGGCCCTCCGCCCAATGTCCGGCCTGATGCCCCGCCCCGCCCCGCGCCTGGATGGAATCACAGTCTATCTCCGTAAATCGCCGTGCCGATCCGGACCATGGTCGAACCCTCCTCCACCGCGATCGCATAATCCCCGCTCATGCCCATGGAAAGCTCCTCGAAGCCGGGAAGGACGAACCGCCGGCGGATCTCCTCGAAGGCCCGGCGCAGTCGGCGGAAGGAAGCCCTGACGGCCCTTTCATCGGGCGTAAAAGGAGCCATGGTCATTAGGCCAACCAAGCGAACGCCGGCAGCTCCCTTTTGTTCCTCCAGGCTCTTCGCATAGGCTTCCATAGCCGAAAAAAGCTCATTTTCACCGGGAAACCCCGACTTCGAGTCCTCCGCCGTGTGGAGTTCCAGATAGAGCCGCAGCGGCCTGGTCATGGATTCGGCTTTCGAGCAGATAGCCCGCAGCAGTTCGAGGGAACTCACCGATTGGATGCCGTCGAAGAGCGCCATGGCTTTGTTGATCTTGTTGCTCTGAAGATTTCCTATCATATGAAGCTCGATTCCCGGCAAATCGGATCGCAGCCTCCCGGAATACTTTTTTTCAGCCTCCTGAACCCGATTCTCGCCGAAGAGCCGGATCCCCGCCGCATAGGCCGCTCGAACCGCCGCTTCGGGATGGAATTTGGTGACCGCGAGGATTTTTACCGCGTCGGGATTCCTTCCCGATCGAAACGCCGCGCTCGAGATCCTTTCCTCGACTATGGCTATCCGTTCCGCCGTCAATTCATATTCAGTCATAGTATGGATTCTACCCTGGGCCTATGGGATCGGCAATCGGAAGGCGGTTTTATTCGACGATAAAGCGCCAGACCAGCGTTCCGGCATTGCCGTTGAAGTCGTAGACCGTCAATTCGAGGCTGTGATTGCCCCGGGCAAGGAAATGGCCATCCAGGAGGAACCGCATATCCCTGTCCGCCAGCAGGGAAGAGGGGGCCGAAAAGCCGAGAAATCCCAAGCCCTCGTCCAGGTTCCGCGCCGAATCGAGCTTCCTGTCCGCCGCCACCTGCCCGTCCAGTACCACCTTGATCCTGAATAGGCCGGATACCACCCCGCCCGCATAGGAAGGATCATTCAGGCGTATGGCAAGTTTGTAATCACCCTGGGCCAATCGCTGGAGAATCCTGCGCTCCGGTTCCGCCTTCAGCCGAAAGCCCTCTTTTATCAAGCTGACTTCCTCGATCCTCGGCGCTGCGCGGTCAATCATGCCCGGACTGAACAGGGCGGGATTAACCACCAGCTTCGAGCTGTTATCGATGACGCGAAGGTAGTAATTGTCTTCCTGACCGCCCCGCGCCCCCTCGATCGTACCGACGATTTCGTCCCTGGCCACTCCATTTTTCTTTAATCTCGCCGAGAGGGCCAGGGAGGGAGATGAGTACAGGGACACAAAACCGCCGTCGTGGGCCAGGGCTATAAAATTGTCACGGGATCGGGGAAAGCCGGAGCTGAGGAGGCTCCCCCCTTGGGAAAAAAGCACTATCCCCTCCCCCGCCGCGGGCACTTCCGGGGTTCTGGGCTGAATTTGGGCGCCGCTGCCCAGGTAGGGACTTCCCGAGGGGGTAAAACGCTTAGGTACGCCGAAGTCGACGCTGATCCCGGCGGCGGGGACAAAAATGCTTATCGCCTTTTCCGCCATCGAAGCTTCTTCCCGGGCCGGGCTGGCATTCTGAGCCTGGAAAAGCGGGGAATTCAGCGGAAAGATCAGGAAAAACACCAGGAATACCAGCACCGCTCCCGGCTGGCGCGGTCTACCCATATTCCCCCTACTCATATTCCCCCCTGGTGAATATGAGATCCCTCTCGCCTCCTCTTATGATGAAGGAATCCTCTCCGGCTATCAACCCGAAGCTGTCTTTCGGCAGGGGGAAGCAGGCTTCCAGCGCCCCGTGCCGGACAAGCCCGACGTATCGCTGGTCCGCCGAGGCCTTGAGCAGCGCGAAACTATCATCGCCGAAGCCTTCGATCAGCATTTCCCCGTCTCCGGCGAAACGCCCGGGATGGAGCAGGGCTCCCTTTCCCCTATCCCGGTCGAAAAAGACCAGTCCATCGGCGGTCTTTACCAGGAGGCTTCTGCCGTTTCGGGCAAATGCGGCGCTCTGGGCGCTCCTCAGATCCCCCTGCAGCTTTCTTGTATAGCTCAAAGAATAAAAGCCGGATTTGCGTTCATAGACGAGAACATACTGAGGAAGAATTCCGAATAACACCGCCAGGGATTCCCCCTGCTCCGACAGGGCAAGGGCGTAAACGCAGGCATGGGCGGAACCTATGCCTTCCTGTCGGGGGTCGAAGATCCTCAGTACCGCGCCTGCCCGGTCCAGCAAAAACACCCTTCCATCGAGGAGTCCCCAGGCCGAGAGGTTTTGTGTCGCCGCGGCTGTGGTGATAAGGCTTCCGAACTCCCTCTCCCATCTGAAACCGGATCCCCCTTCGTCCCTTTCGGCGATTCCCTGCTGATCCGGACGGATATGGAAGCTGCGCCCCGCCTCTTCGAAAACACCCTCGCGCGGCAAGTCCGTCGCCGTTTTTCCCACATCGGCCATAGCCCCCTGGCTGACCTTTATACCGGGCCGAGGCAGGAGAGGCCGTTGGGAAAGCAGGAGCAATAAAAGCGCGGCGATAGAATAAACTGCGGACCGGCGCCATCGCCGGCTCCGTCTGGGTTCTCTCATACGCCTTACCATGTTCTCATCTATGTTGTGACCTTGTCATGTGATGGTATATAGTATGAATTGCCGCTGTCAACACGAAGAGGAAAAATATGACGGATGAATCGAGCTTATTCGGAGCCGCGCTCAAGGCCGCGGAAAATTCCTACTCCCCTTATTCGAAATTCAGGGTAGGGGCCGCCATTCTTTGCGCCGACGGGAGCGTTGTGACCGGAACCAATGTGGAGAACCGTTCTTTTGGTTTGACGATCTGCGCGGAACGAAGCGCGCTGGTAAAAGCCATAAGCCAGGGGAAACGTGACTTTTCCGCCATCGCCATAGCCACGCCGGACGCGGCATATCCGGTCAGCCCTTGCGGCGCCTGCAGACAAGTGCTAAGCGAGTTTTTCCCTCCGGAGGCATCCGTTCGCTTCGGCAACAGCGAGACCAGTTGCGTCAAAACCACCATGGCTTCGCTCTTTCCCTTCGACGCCCTGCACGAGCTTGCCCGCGAAGGAAAAGAGTTATAGGGCAGCCTTTTTTAATAGTTCCGAAGCGTGAGCCAAGGAGGTCTTCCCTTCCTTGTCGCCGGCCAGCATCCTCGCGATCTCCCCTTCCCTGTCCTGTCCTTCCAGCTTCTGGATCCTTGTCACGGTGCGACCCGATTCCTCGATCTTGTCCACCTTGTAATGCAGGTCCGCCATGACGGCGATGGAAGCCAGATGGGTGACACAGAAAACCTGACAGTACCGGGCCAGGGTTTTTAAATATCCGCCCACCGCAACCGCCACTTCTCCCCCTATGCCCGCGTCCACCTCGTCGAATATCAGGGTCGAGAGGTTCCCCTTGGCGGAAAGCACGGTTTTGATAGCCAGGGCCACCCGGGAAAGTTCCCCTCCCGAAGCGATCGAAGCCAGAGGTTTCGGAGATTCCCCCGGATTGGGAGCGATGAGGATTTCGAGCTCGTCCTTGCCCGAGGAGGAGAGCACCAACTTTCCCGATTCGGCCCGCAAGGGCCTCAACACCAAGGGCAGTTTCGCCTTCGGCATGCCCAATTTCGAAAGCACTAACTCTACCTTGTATGAAAATTCAGACGATACCTGGGATCTCTTGGCGGATAAGAGCTCCGCTTGGGCCAAAACCTTCTTTTGGCGCTCCGCGATCTTCGATTCAAGAGATTTTTTTTCCTCGTCCCAGGAGGAGAAGGCCTTGACCGAGGCCTCCGCGGCCCTTCCCCGGGCGATGACATCTTCAAGCCTCGGGCCGTATTTTTTCTTCAGCCGCCTCAACTCGGCGAGGCGGCTTTCTATGGCCTCCAATCGCCGGGGATCGAAACGCAGCCCTTCCCTGTAGATACCCAGGCTTTCGCTTATATCCTCGATATCGATGAGGCTCGTTTGAAGCCGCAGAAGATGCTCCTTGAGCTGTTCGTCGATTTCGGCCGCCTGGCTGAGCGCCGATGCGGAGCGCCGCAGCCCCGCTATCCCGCCGTTCGCCGATTCGAGGCTCCCCGGGCTCAAGCTTTCGACTGCGCCGTTGACCGCCTCGAAGAGCTTTTCATAGTGGGAGAGTCTCCGTTCCTCGACTTCCAGTTCTTCGTCCTCGTTCGGCTTTATCTTGGCGGAACGTATCTCCGAAGCGGTAAACTCCAGTACGTCTTTTTCTCTTTCCCTGCGTTCGGCGTCGGCGAGCTTGAGCCGATAGTCTTTTATCGCCGCCACCCATTCCTCGTAGAGAAGCCGGTACGCTTCGCGCTCGGATTCGAGTTCGCCGAATCCATCCAGAAGCCCGAGATGACCGCTACGGTCCAAAAGCCCCTGATGCTCGTGCTGGCCATGAATGTCGGCCAGCAGGGCGCAAAAATCCGAAAGGTCGCCGCGGCTGACAGCCCTGTTTTGAATGTACGCATAGGCCCTGCCCTGTCTGCGTAAACCTCTCCGCAGAACGACAATTCCATCGTCGTCGCTCAGATCCTTTTCCAGAAGCCATCGCTTTGCCGAAGCGACCGAACGAATATCGACGATGCCTGAGACGAGGCACTCGTCGGCGCCTTCTCGAACGATCGAAGCATCGGCGCGGCCGCCGAAGAGAAAGCCCATGGCCCCTACGATAAGGGACTTCCCCGCCCCTGTCTCGCCGGTAAAGATCACCAGGCCGGAGGAAAAATCCACCTCGGCTTCGTCGATCAGGGCGAAATCGCGGACCGAAAGGCGTTCAAGCATCAAGATCCCCGGACCAGCCCAGTTTGCTGCGGAGGGCTTCGTAAAAAATATTCTCCTTAGGGACGATAAGCCGCGCGTCGAATGGCGATTTTTTGAAGGTGACGACATCCCCTTTTTCCAAGGGAACTGTCTCCTGACCATCCACGGTGAGCAGCGCTCCGGATCGGCGGGTTTCGTCGACCGTGATCTGGACTATCTCTGAGGAGGGAAGCACCAAGGGTCTGGAAGCGAGGGTGAAGGGACAGATGGGGTTGATGATGATCGCGGGCATTTCCGGGTGTAGGGCCGGGCCGCCGGCCGCCAGATTATAGGCGGTGGAACCCGTGGGAGTGGCGACGATGAGGCCGTCTGCCCTGTAGGAGCCGAAACGTTCCCCGTCGACGCCCAGGCAGAGGCGGATCATTTTGGCGATGCCCTGGGAGGAGACCACTCCGTCGTTGAGGGCCGAAAACCTGCCCATGGCTTTGTTTCCCCTGACAACATCGACTTGCAGCATCATGCGCGACGAAGCTTCAAGCTTCCCCAGTCGCCATGCCTCGAAGCTGTTCCGCCAGGACTCCCGCCTGTTGGCGGCGATAAAGCCCAGTGTCCCGAGGTTTACCGGAAGTACGGGAATCCCGAGAGCTGCGGCAAGCCTTGCCACGTAAAGGAGGGTTCCGTCTCCACCCAGGCTTAGGATCAGATCGAAATTCTTAAAATCCGGAGCTCCGGCGGGATTACCCTCGAAGCTGAATACTTCGGGATACCAGCCCTGATCGTTAAAGTAGTCCGAAGCGAGCAGGCTTTCGCCCGCAGCGTCGTCCTTGAGCAAATTAGCGATTATGAGCACCCTGGACCTGGTCGTTTCAGGGCTGGATGACATAGTCCCCCTCCTCTACGGCAGGGTTGCGAGAACCTTGGCAATCGTTCCCGCATCCTTGGAACTGATTTTTTCGTGCAGCGGGAATAGAAGACAGCGCATCGCCAGCGACCTGGCCCCGGGACAGGTCGATTCGGGGAATCCTTGCCCCATGACGACACTGCCCTCAAAGGCGGGCGCCGCTTCAATTCCGTTTCTTTTTGCGTGGATTATGGCGTCCTTCATGCCCGATTCCAGGATCACCGCGAAGGACCACAAGCCCGTCCTTCCTTCGCCGGGCTGATCGAAGCCATGGTGGCGGGTTCTGGCGAGTTCCATCCTATAGCTTGCCTCGAGCTCCCGGCGTCGTTCGATGCTCTTTTCGAGGTTCCGCAGCTGAGCGAGGCCGAGGGCGGCGTTGTAATCCGTCAACAGCAACTCCCCGCCCAGGCTTTCCGCGCAGTTTTTAAGAACGCTGGCGTCCCGCTTGTGGGCGGTGAACAGCAGGGCGCCTCCGCCGGAGGTTACGGGGGAGCCTTGTTCGAGACCACAGAGGGCGAAATTGCCCAAAGTCCCAGCCCGTATACCCTCCCTTTGGGCGTCCAAGGACTGGCTCGCGTCCTCGATAACAGGGATTCCCAGCTCGTCAAGCGGCGCTTTTTCGGGAAGAATGCCGAAGGGTTCGAAAAGGATGTAGGCGGCGCAGCCCTGGGCTCTGACAGTTTCGATTTCAGGAAGGGCCGTATCGGCGTCGTGATCGATGAAGACCGGCTTATATCCCATGCTGGATACAAGCCCTGCTTGATAAGCGGGCGCCAACGGGCTTAATCCGATCGCGGAGTCCTTTGCCAGGCCGAGTCTTTCCAGGGCGAGAAACAGCGCTAAATAGGGGCTTCTCACCGCTATGGCCGTATCGAAACCAAAGACTTCTCTGGCGTTCTTCACGAATTTCTCCGTGTAGTCGCCCGGGCCTACTGAATCGGTTACGAGGCAGGAGAGCACCGTATCCATGTCTTTTCTGCGTATGAACGAACAATACAGGGGTATCATCGGGCGGATTGTACCATTCCAGAGCAGGGAGGAACAAGGCGAAACGAAAGGGTAAGGGAATTATAATCAACCTATAGTTTCCGCCGGGCGAACCGCACAATTCACAAAAACGCACAGGGGCCCATATTGAACAAAGCGGCATCGAACGATACGGCATCGAATGATACGGCGGAGGAAGCCGCGGCGCAACACGCAGCCGGGCTTCCCGAAGCGCTC
>LVBN01000012.1 GCA_001603165.1 Spirochaetales bacterium Spiro_12 | reverse complement strand
AGACCTCGAAAAACCAGCCCATTCCTCACAACAATCTTCGATGCAGTAGGCTCAGAAAACCGGTTTGGCTTCTTTGCCCGAACCAGGCGCCTTGAAATTTATCATCCCCCATTGGATGAATGCCGGCTTTCCCCTGGTGGTGGGTTCTATATCGAATCGCGAGATTCCGCAGTTGGAGGTAGGGATAAGCGGCAGCCAGCTCGTAGCCCCGAAGGTTGAGCGCATGAGCCACTGAATCAAGCCCCCATGGGATACGCAGCAGATCTTTTCAGCCCCCTTCTCGGCCAGATCACGAATGGCCGCCCAGGAGGCGATCGCCCGCTGGTATAATTCTTCAGAACTTTCGGCCTCGGGCACGGCATCCCAGCTGCGGTATTGGAATTCTTCAAAAACATGGGGATACCTGACTTTGGACGATTCCCAGGTGAGGCCGGCGAAAACTCCCACATCGACTTCCACAAGGCTGCCCAGAAAGCGAATCTCTTCTATGCCGCAGGCCGAGGCGATAAAGCCCGCGGTTTCGGCCGCCCGCTTCTGCGGGCTGGCGACGATGGTATCGATACTTTGTCCGGCCAGCCAGGACGCCGCGGCCTTAGCCTGCTCCCGCCCCCGCTCGTCCAGGGTAAAATCGAGCTTCCCCTGGAAAGTGCCCGTGGCGTTGCCTTCGCTCTGGCCATGGCGAAGCACATAGATGTTGACAGGTTTTGTAAGCGGCGCGAAGAAACGACCGTCGGCGATAACCGAAGGTGTCCAGGGCTCGAGGGGGGCTTTCCCCGGCGTCCCGCCCTCGTTTCGGTGGGAGTACAGTATCTGCGATTTCATGGGTGCCACTATAAAGGAAGGCCGCCCTCCGCCTCAAGGCGGAGGGCGGCCCACAAGGCATCGTTTCGTAAAAACTACGACGCGATAAAGGTTTCGGAACCCCTGTTGAAGTACTTGTTCACCACGAACATCGCTATGCCGGTCACCGCCAGCAGAATGGTGGACATGGCGCTGGCCGTGCCGAAGTAGCCGTCGGCCACCGAGAGATAAACCTTGATGGGCATGGTCATGGTCCTGCCCACGTAAAGGAGGACCGAAGCGGAAAGCTCGTTCATCGATGTCACCCAGCTCATGATGGCGCCGGAAATTATACCCGACTGCATGAGGGGCAGGGTTACGGTCCTGAAGGTCCGCCCCGGGGGCGAGCCGAGATTGATGCCCGCTTCCTCCAGGGCCGGATCGATCTGCTTCAAAATGGAAGCCGCCGATCTGACCGAATAGGGAAGGCGCCGAATGAAATATGTCAAAATCATGATGATCGCGGTGCCGGTGAGGAATATGGGCTTTCGATTGAAAGCCACGATAAATCCGATACCCAGGACGGTGCCCGGAACGATATAGGGAATCATGAGCAAAGGATCGAGCAACTTAACCGCCAGGTTTCGCCTGCGCGCGATCACAAAGCCCAGGAGCGTTCCGACCAGCGCGATGAGAAGTACGGCCACGAAGGAATAGATAAAGCTGTTGGCCACCGTCTTGGGCACATCGAAGAAAATCTGCCTGTAGCTGCCCAGGCTGAACCCCGGCTTGAACACCGGGCCCGAAGTATTCCTGAAGGAATAGAATACGATGACTCCCAACGGCAGGGTGGAGAGGCCTACGATGAAGTAGCAAACCAGATGGGCGAGGAAAGCCTTGGCTCCCTTGAGTTTTTTGACCACCGGCCGATTGACCAGCATGCTGGCATATTTGCGCCTGGACGAAGCCCAGGTCTGCAACACGATAACCACGGCGGCGCAGAGCATCAAGATGATCGAAACCGTCGATGCCATACCCGGACTCTCCCCCACTTCGCTGGTGAACATGTTATAGGCCAGGGTCGGAAGCACGAGGTAATTGCCGCCGATGATCATGGGGGTGCCGAAATTGGAAAGGGACATCATAAAGACGATGAGGGCGCCGCCGGTAAGCGAGGGCAGCACCAGGGGCATGGTGACGGAGAAAAAGGTTTTCGTAGCCCGGGCCCCCAGGTTTTCGGAAGCCTCCTCCAGCGAGCGATCGATAGTCATCAAGGAACCTGCCAGCATGAGGGAGATAAAGGGGTAATACTGGAGGGAATCCGCGAGGATTATACCCAAGGCGCCGTAAATCGGCGGCAGAGTGATGCCTATGGAACTGAAAAGGTTCCTCAGAAATCCGTTTCGCCCCAGCATGGTTATCCAGGAATAGGCGCCGATGAAGGTGGGCGATAATAGGGCGAGCACCGAAAGGGTGGTCAACAGGTTCGATCCCTTGATCTTGTAGCGGGTGGTGAAAAAGGCCAGGGGTATGCCCAAGACCATGGAAAAGAAGGTAGTCGCCAGGGCTATAAACATGGAGTGCCCGAAGGCCCGCATATAATAGGCGCGGCCGAAAAACTCCTTCCAGTTGGCCAGCGACAGCTCCCCTGTCTCCTTGTTCTTGAAGCTGTACTGAAAAACGTCGAAGAGGGGGTAGATCAGAAAAACAATGACGATGGCGAAGCCGATAAAGGTTACCAGATGCCAGACGTCGGCTCTCTTCCCTCTAAGGTTCATCGCCCCTCCTCGGCGCGCAGCCTCGCGCCCGTCCGCTTGTCGAAAATAAAGCAGGATTCGGGAGGTACGGCGAACTCGACCCTGTTCCCCGTCGCGGGGATGTCCCCCTTTTTCGGCCTATGCCGTTCGATCACGATCGTACTGCCGCCCAGCTCGAGCTCCATGCTCACCACGGTGCCCAAAAAGGCGGTGGAGACCAGGGTGCCGGAAAGCCTGTTGACGCCTGCGGCGTCGGCGGTTTCGACCACTTCCTCCGGCCGGAAGGCCAGCACCGCGTCGCTGCAACCCTCGGTGCCCGCCGAGGGGACGGCGAAGCTTAACGAGCCGGCCTGGGCGCGGCGCAGGCCGGAGCCCAGGTCTTCGCCCAGAACCACGTCCAAAGCGTTTATCTTGCCGACGAAGGTGGCCACAAAGAGATTGACCGGGTTCTTGTAGATTTCCCAGGGCGGACCTACCTGCTGGATTTTCCCGAAGTTGACCACGGCGATGCGGTCCGATATTACGAGTGCTTCTTCCTGGTCGTGGGTTACGTAGACGGCGGTTATCCCCAGGGCTTTCTGCACCGCCCGTATCTCGTCGCGCATCTCCACCCTGAGCTTGGCGTCCAAATTCGAAAGCGGCTCGTCGAAAAGCAGGACCCTGGGCTCTATGGCCATGGCCCTGGCCAAACCCACCCGCTGCTGCTGCCCGCCGGAGAGCTTGTCGGGCGTTCGGGCTTCGTAGCCCTCCAGGTGAACATTCCTCAGGGCGCCCTTCACCCGTTTTTCGATCTCCTGGGCGGGAAGTTTGCGTACCTTGAGCCCGTAAGCGACGTTTTCGTACACCGTCATGTGGGGGAACACGGCATAGTTCTGAAAGACCATGCCCGTATTGCGCAGATACGCCGGAACATCATTGATCAATTCCCCGCCCAGCCAGATATCGCCCTTATCCTGCCGGTAAAACCCCGCGATGGTTCGCAGCAGGGTGGTCTTGCCGCAACCTGAAGGCCCGAGAAGGGTAAAGAATTCCCCCTTCTCAATCGCGAGATTTATGTCGGAAAGGGCTAAAAGCTCGCCGAACCTTTTCTCAACGCCGGTAATTTTTATGGACGTCATTGAACTCTCCATGGGTCGGGACTGGATACTAGTATTATGAGAAAAGCCCGGGACCTTAGCAAGCTTCCCGGGCTTTTTCCTGCTTACGAGCGCTCCGCGGCCCTCGGTTCGAAGCCTGAGCCGCGGAGCCCGAATCCCCGATTAGAGTCCGAGATCCATCTTTATATCGGTGAATTTCTTGACGAAGGCATTCTTGTTGCTGGCGGCCCAGCCGAAATCGTAGGGAATACTCTTCACTTCGGTCATCGCGGGCAATCCCTTGGGGCTCGCCACGTCGGTACGCACGGGCCTGCGCTTCATGGCGTTCACCAGATATTCCTGCACAGGCTTGGACAGGCACCAATCGGTGAAAATCTTGGCGTTCGCCAGATTGGGGGCTCCCTTGAGAATCGCCATGCCGTCGGGCGCCGCCACCGTCCCGTCCTTAGGATACACGATCGTCACCGGGCCGCCGCCTTCCACAAATCTGAAGGCGTTGTCTTCCAGCGTCAGGCCCACCGCCTGCTCGCCGTCGTTGACGAACTTGGGCACCGCGCCCGAGGAGGTGGAGATCACCATGTTCTTCATGATCCCCTTGTAAATGTCCCAACCCTTTTCCCCGTAAATGGCGATCACGTTGGCCAGCTGCATATAGGCAGAGCCGGACTTGTCGGCGGGCGCCGAGGAAATCAGCTTCTTGAACCGGGCGTCCTGCAGATCGGTCCAGGTCTGGGGATACTGCTCGGGCCTGAGCATCTTGGTGTTCACCACGAAAACGTTCATGATGCCAGTGTAGGGCAGCCAGTTGGTCCCCACCTTATACACGCCCACAATCTTGTCCCAATCCTTGGGCGTGTAGGCCTGGAGAATCTGGCTCTCCGCCTCCAGCTGCTCGCCGCCGATGCTCCAGATAACATCGGCCTGGGGATTGTTCGCCTCGGCCTTGGCCCGCTTGATGACATCGCCGGAAGCGAGCTTCACATAGTTCACCTTGATACCGGTTTCTTTTTCGAACATCGGCACCAGGGCGTTTATGATGGATTCCTCGTGGGCCGTGTATACCACCACTTCATTGGACGCCGCGCTTGCGACGAAAACCGCCACGACGCAGAAAAAAGCTAACAATACACGTTTCATGATTACCTCCGAAACGACCAGACATTCGCGGCGCCGCAGAAGACGCCACGTATCACAAAGCGTTTTATTTTAGCACGTCTTGCAAGATTTGGGAAAGGAAATGCGTATTCCTGTCGTAACAAAATACGCCGAAGCCCAGGCCCCGCGCGGCATCGCAATACGCTTCGACATCGTCGATGTATAGGCAGTCCCCGGCATCGAGCCCCGTGTACTCAAGAAGCTTGAGCCAGATGCGGGGGTCGGGCTTCATTAAACCTACTTTATACGAAAGGATATGCAGCTCAGGAATGGAAGCCAGCACCTCGTTCTCGAAGATCATGCGGGCGTGCAAAAAGGAGGTGTTGGAGAGAACAAAACAGCGCGCCCCACGATCTCTGGCGGTGATCAATCCGGCTTCCCCGTCGGGATTGGGGAGAATGATGCGGCGGTAATCGCCCGCGAACTCCTCGTAGGAATAGGAAGGCTCGAAGCCCGCAAGGGCGGCGACCCGGCGGTAGAATCCCCGGGAATCGAAGCGCCCCGTCTCGTGCTCCCGTTCGAGGCTGCCGCCCCAAAGCGCCGCATCCAAATCACGGGCGGAAAGCTTGGATCTGGGCGCCGCCGCCCGGGCGAAGGCCATCCGATCGAGGCCGCAGAGTACGTTGCCGAAATCGAACACAACCGCTTTGTACATGGACCACTCCTTTTTCCATTTCGCCCGGGCCGGGGCGCCGGCCCGGGCGAGAGTATCCGAAGAGCATCTTTTTAGCGTAGTATGAGCCATGTCCGAAGAGCAGCCGAACAATCCCCTCCACGGCCTTACCTTGGAGGCCATACTAACCCGCCTGGTGGATTACTATACATGGGAGGGCCTGGCCTCCCGCATACGGATCCGCTGTTTTTCCAACGATCCAAGCCTTACATCCAGCCTCAGGTTCCTGCGACGCACTCCCTGGGCCAGAACCAAGGTGGAAACCCTTTACTTAAGGACCAACTTCGATATTCCCGCCCGGCCGGTCTACGGACCTTCCTGGGGGGCTCGGACAGCTGCAACATCAACGCGGCCCAAGGCGACCAGGGCGCTTTCTTCAACTAAAGGGCCTCGCCGGGATATTCGAGGGTCGAAAACAGTCGGTCCAAGGACGCGCGATACCCCGAAACGGAAAACCGGGGAGTAAAAGCTTTCAGCACTCTCTTCGCCGCCGCCCCATCGTCGGCGCCGAGGGCGGCGACGGTCCTGAGCAGAATCTCGGCGGGCTTCAGGTATGCGCGCCCGGGTTCCTTGACGGCGAAGCCGGCCGAATGGATCTCGCCGTTGAAGCCCGAAAAACGGAGCTGGCAGGTAGGCTGAAGGCAGGCCACGTCCCCAATATCGTCGGAGGCGTAGGATCGGTAATTGAAATCGATATTCTTATTGTCCACCACGGCCGCGGCGGCCTCGCCGAGCAAAGCCCCGAGCCCGGGGTCGGGATCGAAGGCCTGGTAGCCCGGGCTGTTGACGATCCGGAGGCCGGCGCCCAGGGCGAGGGCGCCGGCCCGGAGGGCCCGGTCGACCCTGGCCGCCGCGGCGAGCAGCGCTTCGTGGGATGCCCCCCGTATGTAGGTTTCCAGCACAGCCCTGTCCGGCACCGAATTAACCACGGCCCCGCCCTGGGTTAGAATGGGATGCACCCGGATATGGTCATTCTCGACAAAGCTTTCCCGCTGGGCATGGATCGCCTGCAGAGCCAGGCTGGCGGCGCTCAGGGCGTTGACTCCTTTTTCCGGATGCGCCCCCGCGTGGGCGGCCCTTCCGATAAACTCCGCCCGCTTGGCCATAAACCCATTCATGCCGCCGTTGACCGTCGCGACCCGATCCGGAGCGTCCCCCATGGAATGGTATTTGATAACGAGCTGGGGAGTGTCGAAAAAACCAAGACGAATCATCTCCTGCTTGCCCGAAAGATAGACGATTTCCTTGTCGCGGCGAAGCTCGAGCCGCCGACCCAGATCCACATACTCCTCCGCCGGCGAGGCGGCGAAAACTATTCGCAAGCCCAAGGCTTCGGCCGCCCCTGTCTCGGCCAGCGCCCTGAACAGGCCCAGCATGACCGCCATCTGGGCGTGATGCCCGCAGGCGTGGACATTTCCGCCGGGAGTGGTCTGGCTGGGAAGGGCATCCATATCGGCCAGGAGCAGGACCTTGGGATCATCCTTTGCGCCCAGCTCCGCCGCCACCCCCGTCCTGGCTATGCCGGTGCGGGGAGAGAGCCCCAGCGCTTCGAGTTCAGAGACGAGAATATCCGCTGTCTTGAACTCGAAAAAACCAAGCTCCGGTGAATCCCACAATTTTTCGGCCAGGGCGTAGAGCCAGTCGCTATTGTGGTTAAGACGGGCGAGAGCCCGATCGAGAATCGTATGCTCCATGGAGCGATACTAGCCTACCGCCCTGACCCGGCGCCAGAGCTTCGGCCCCGTGACCTGACTTTGGTATCGTCAAATCCGATCGAAAGCCCGATGCGTCGTCGCGCTTTAGCCCCTCGCCGCCCTGCGCCGGCCCTGGGCTAGAGCGCCAGAATCTCCTTCCATACCCGGGCGTCCACGGGAATCCCCTTGGCCAGGTTTTCATCCCTGGTGGCGCGCATGCGCTGTCCCGGGTACACCACGGGGTCCGGCCCTCCGTCGGGCGTCGAAGCCAGGAGGTCTTCCACGGCGCCCCGGACGATGGCTTCGACTTTTTCGCCCGGCGCCACGGCGGCGAAATTGATGGCCACGAAAGTCTGGCAGAGATCCCGCTCCCCGCTTCCCTTCTTGCCGATCGCCTGTACCGTATCGCCCAGGGAGACGGCGGCCGCGAAGACATCCAGACCGAAGGAAAGGGCAGAGCCCTTCCAGAAGCCCGCGGGCAGAAGCCGCTTGGATTCCAGCACCGCCTTAGGATCGTCGGTGAGATTGCCCCGGACATCGAACCCCGCGGCGGTGGGCATACGTTTTCCCTCTAATACGGCCACTTCCAGGGATCCGTAGGAATACTGGGACATGGCCATGTCCACCAGGATATCCCCGTTTCTGTAAGGAAAGGCGAAAACCAGGGGGTTGTTTCCCAGCCGCACGTCCTTGGCGCCCCAGGCCGGCATGTTCGTGTAGGTATTGCTGAAGCAAATGCCGGCCATTCCCCGGGCGCAGGCCTGGTAGCCGTAGGTAGCCGCTCTCAGCCAATGATTGGTGTTCCTCAGCGCCACATAGCCTATGCCGTGTATCGAGGCCAGATCGATAGCCCGCTCCATGCAGATCCAGGCGTTGACGATACCCAAGCCCTGGCGGCCGTCGTAGTTCTCCAGGGCGCCGAACCCGCCCATGCGCAGGGGTTCGGCTCCCATGTCCACGAGCCCCTCGTCTATCTGGGCCACAAGCCGGGGAAATCGGTTTATCCCATGGGAATAAGTGCCCTCCAAGGAATTACGGGTCATCTCCTTGGCTACCTTGGCCGCATGGGCAGTCGGGCACCCACGGTTCAGAAGTATTTTCTCCATTACGAGTTCTATCTCGGCCGCCTTAATCCTCATGCCGCCCCCTTGGCCCTGAAACGCTTCCTTTCACATCAACCCTTGACCAATACGGCCTGGGCGGCGGCTACGGCCTCGCCCGCCCCGAAACGATAGCCCGAAGCGGCGAACCCCCGCTCGATAGCCCCCAGGGTGGCCAAAATCTCGGTGGCTCCGCTGGCCCCCATATGTCCTATCCTGAAATATCTGGCCTTGATCTCGGGATGCAAGCCTCCGGCAAGCACGACCCCCTCGGCGGCGATCCGGCTCAAGACCGAAGCGTCGATTCCCTCGGGGTACCAGGGAGCCGTCAGGGTCGAAGCGCAGAGATCCTCCCTCGCCGGGACAAAATCCATACCCATCGCCTTAAGTCCGGCTCTCATCGCCCTCGCGCCCAACTCGTGACGTCTGAAGCGAAGCTCCATGCCTTCTTCGAGAATCTGCCCCAAGCTCACATTGAGGGCGCGCACGAGGTTGACCGCCGGAGTGCCGAAATACGCCGGTTTCCTGGCCTCATAGGCTTCCATGACCGGCAGCCACTTGCCCCAGTCGCAGTAGTAGGATCTTACGGGAGTCTTCCTGGCATTGAATGCCCCCAAGGCCCTCGGCCCCGCGACCAATAAAGCC
>LVBN01000011.1 GCA_001603165.1 Spirochaetales bacterium Spiro_12 | reverse complement strand
GAGCTTCTGCGGGCGCCGTATTTCAAATCTCCCTTGATAGGCCAGCCCATGGCCGCGAACTGGGCGCGGATCTGGTGGTGTCGGCCTGTCAGGGGCCTGGCTTCCACGAAGAAGTACCGATCGGTTCTCATCAGCAAACTATAGGAGAGTTCGGCTTCCACCGAACGTTCCTTCGGGGGGCGTGGGTTCCTTTTCGAGGCAGGCGATATAACGTTTCGCCACCCTACGTTCCCTGAAGGCTGCTTCCAGGTTCCGCAAAGCCTCGGGCGTCTTGGCGAATATGACGAGGCCGGAGCAGCGCCGATCTATCCGATGCGCGGCCTCCAAAAAGCCCGGCTTGGAATCCAGTTCCGCCTTGAGCAGGCTCTGGAGATCCCGGTCCCCCGACTTGTCCGGCTGTACCGGCAAGGGGGCTAATTTATTCGCCGCCACAATCGCAGCATCCTCGAAAACGATATCGTACAGCTTCATCGTTGCTCCCCCGCCTGCTTGAGCGCATAAAATACCTGATGTCCCGGTACCGCCGTCATCCTTGCGTTACCGCTTTTTGGCCGCGTACTTGCAAAATTTCCGTTATTCCAGCTAGTATCGTAGCATGGAAGCCTGACCCGTACCTAGCAGGGCTTCGGAGGAAGAAAAAGTATGAGCATCCATATCGCAGCGGCCCAGGGCCAAGTCGCCGATAAAATCCTCCTTCCGGGGGATCCTTTGCGGGCGAAATTCATCGCCGAGAATCTGCTCGCGGACGCCGAACGCTTCAACGAAGTGCGCAACATGTTCGGATACACCGGCCAATATAAGGGCGTGAGGGTGTCGGTGATGGGGACCGGCATGGGAATGCCCAGTCTCTCGATCTACGTGAACGAGCTTATTCGGGATTACGGCGTCAAGCGCCTGATCCGCGTCGGAACCTGCGGCGCCATGCAGCCCGGGGTGAATCTGAGGGATCTTATCATCGCCATGAGCGCCTGCACGGACTCGAACGTGAACAAAATTCGTTTCGACGGCATGGACTATGCGCCTACCGCGTCGTTTTCCCTTCTGCGCAAGGCTTACGACGCGGCCATGGAATCGGGACTGAATCCCTATGTGGGGCAGGTGCTTTCTTCCGATTCCTTCTATACCGAAGATCCGGAGCAATGGAAGCTCTGGGCGCGTTTCGGCGTCCTCGGGGTGGAGATGGAAAGCGCGGAGCTTTATACCCTGGCCGCGAAGTACGGCGTCGATGCCCTTGCCATTCTCACCGTGTCCGACCACCTGGTAAAGCATGAGGCGACCAGCGCCCAGGAGCGGCAGACTCAGTTCAAGTCGATGGCCCAGATAGCCTTGAACGCGATCATCCGCTGACTTCGGCTTTCAACCGAATAAAAGAGCCCAGCCGCCAGGCTGGGCTCTTTCAGCACCAAGAGGAAATGATCAGGTCGATTAGCCTCCGGCTTGGGGTTCGGCGGCGTCCCTGCTCGCGAGCTTCTTTTCCTCCGATTCCATATCTTCCTTTACCGACAATACGCTGCGCTTGAGCTTGTCCATCTGGGAATAGAGTTCGTCCCGCAACTCGACCATGCGATTTTGGGATTCCTTGCGGAATTTTTCCTCCTCCGCGCGCCTTCTGCCCGCCGATTCGGAAGCTATGGTCTGAAGCGTTTTTTCCATGTCGGAGAGCCAGCCGTCCAGTTGCTTGAAACTCTTGCCGCGGCGCTCCGAAAGTTCGGCCAACATGCCGTCCTCGAAGCCTTTCAATTTATCCTTAACCCTGTCGTAGGCGTTTCGTTTCAACTCCTCGATACGTCCGGAGAGTGTGTCGAGACTGGCGCCCAAGGCCTTGGTCTCGGCCATGAAATTTTCTTCGAACCGGGTTCTGTGGTCTTCGAAATCCTGGCCGAAGGAGGCGAATTCTTCCTCGATGGAATTTTTCGTCGCCTCCAGGGACGCGCGAAGTTCGTCCTGTCTTGTCGTGAGTTCGGCCAGGAGGGCGGCCGAGGCCTCCTTGGCCTTCGCGGCTTCTTCCTTGGCCCGGAGGGCTTCGCCCGCCATGGTCGCCTTGGCCTCCCCGGATTCCCTGGCGATCGCTTCCAGGGTTTCGGACTGTTCGCCGTGCAAGCGTGCCAAGGTTTCGGCTGAATCCTTGCCCAGGCGTTCGATCGCGGCGGCGGATTCCTTGGCCAGGCGTGTCTGCGCTTCGGTCGTTTCCTTTTCCAGGCGCGCCATGAATGCGGTCGAACGCATTTCCAAATCCGAATGGGTTTTGAGGGCTTCGGCCTGGGCCCGCTCAAGCTGGTCGGCCACATCCTTGGCTTTTCGGGCGAAAATTTCCTCGGCCTCGGCGAGTTTGACGCTTATGTCGTTCATCATTCCCTCGGCCTCGCGCTTCCAATCCTCCTTGAAGGCTTCGATGAGGGTTTTGAGGGAGCCCACCTGACTGCTCGTTTCCTGGCCGACCTGGACCAGGCGGCGCTCGGCTTCGGCTTCGAGTTCGGCTATGCGGCGGTCGATATTCTGGCTGAGGGCGAGGGTCTTAGCCTCGGCGGCATCGGAATTTTCCTTGGCCTTTGTTTCGATGGAAGTCCGCAGGGTGGCGAAGGCTTTGTCTTCGACCGAACTCGCCCTGTCCTGGGCTGTGGCGAGGGCCTTTTCGAACTCCTCGTCCACCAAGGCCCGGGCGGATTGGGCTTTTTCAAAGGCTGCCAGGGCTTCGTCCCGCACCGTGTTCAGCTCGGTTTCCACCGATGTCAGCGCCGACTGGAGTTCGGCGAGAATAGAATCCCGGAAGTTTTCGATAGTCTTTTGCGCATCCTGGGCGAAACCTTCGCGGAGAAGGGGCATCTCGCGCTCGATCGCGGCAAGGCTCTTTTTGGCCAAATCCAGTTTGCGGTTCACGCCCTCGGCGAAGACCTCTTCCTCGTGCACGCGTTTCAGGTTTTCGTCGACCCTGGCGGTCATGTCCATGAGCTTGGCCAACACCTCGTCGTATTCCTTAAAGCGCTCGGCGATGACGCCCACCGCCTCGGCCTTTTCGGCGACCGCCGCCTGGGCGGTCTGCAGTTTTTCCAGGGCTATCTTTGCCGCTTTCTGCTGAACATCCAGGTCGATACCGTAGTGCTTAAGTTCCTCCGCGCGCTCGCCGACATAATCGTTGAGCTGAACCTCGAGTTTGTCCGCCAAACGCTTGACCTTTTCGAGGGACCTGTTGTTGGCCGTAAGTTTATGGTAGACAAAGAAAAAAATGAGGACTATGCCGAGGGTGATCAGGTTTCCGATCGAAAAAAGCATGAGACTCTCCTGGACGGGAATGACAATTGTTTGCAGTATAAGATATATGGCTGGCTTGGGAAAGGGCGTTGTCGGCTTTGGAAGGAGGAGCTTTATCCTAATGAAATCAGCGTTCCGCGGAGGGGCCCCGGAGGGTGGGGGAATGAGGCGGATTTTTCTTCTGTTCTTTAGCCTTACCGTTTTCGCGGCCCTCGCCGGAGCCCAGGATCTGTACGCTCCCGGGCACATAGCGCCGGGTGATCCCTTGATCTGCTGGCTCAAGAGCGGGGAGCCGCTGGTCGAGGCGGAGTTGAGCCTGACAAGCCAGGAGGGCGGACGGCTGGCGGCGGCGCCGGCCTTCTTCATGCCCTCCGAAGCCCCGGGCTACCTCTACGGCTTTATTCTTGCCCTTCCGACGAACGCGAAGGCCGGCGCCGCCCGCCTGCGGCTCGCGGCAAAAGTCCGGGCAGTCCAAGGCTCGGAAGCTTTCCGTTTCCGGGAACTCGTTCGGGACATCGCGATAGAACCGAAACGTTTTGCCCGGGAGGACATAGCCCTGGACAGCGCGAATACCGCCCTGCGCAGCGCCCCCGACCCGGCCAAGGACGCCCAAACCGAGGTTTTCGCCAAAATTTTCAAGACCAGGGATCCGACAGCCCTCTTCGCCCTTGATACCATGGTCAAGCCATTGGGCGATCCCTGGAGGGTCACCGCCGGCTTCGCCGACCAACGACGCTACCTCTATGCCAACGGCGGCGTCGATACGAGCCTTCATGGCGGCATCGATCTTGGGGCGGCTACCGGAACCCCCGTGCTGGCCTGCGCGCCGGGCAGGGTGGTATTCGCCGGCGACCGCATTGTCACGGGCAATACCATTGTACTGGAACACCTGCCCAGCCTCTTTTCAATCTACATGCACCTCTCCGCCATCAGCGTCGCCGAAGGAGACCTGCTCGCCGCCGGCGAACTTTTAGGCAGGGTCGGCTCCACGGGACTGTCCACGGGGCCGCATCTTCATTGGGAACTCCGGGTTGGTCCGCAATCGGTAAACCCCGAATATTGGCTTTCCCGCCCGATACTTGACAAAACATGGCTTTCCGGTGGATTCTAGCATGCCAACGAAGAAGGGAGGTGATTACTATCCGGCAAATACTGGTCGAAGACGGCGAACCCCTCGAGAAAGCCATTAAGCGCTTCAAGCGCATGGTGGAAAAAGAGGGAATTATTCGTGAATGGAAAAAACGGGAGTATTTCGAGAAGCCCTCCACTATCAAGAACCGCAAGCAGAAAGCCCTGGCCCGCAAGCTTATGAAGAAAACCAGAAAAACCCACGATTCCAAGGGCGGCTACTGATAAATCCAATGCGCTGAATCGAGCGTTCCGGACCCAGGCTTAAAAAACCTAAGTCCAAAAGAAAAGGCTGCCCTCGACGGCAGCCTTTTTTTGTACCCCGCAGCCGGTATATGCTTGATCCGAACTTTTAAGGAGCGGTAAATGCTTTTTCGTACCCCAAGGACCTCGGTAAGGTTCCGCATGCCTGTCCTCCTCGCGCTGGTGCTGCTGTTCGGCGCCTCCTGCTCGGGCAAGTCGGGCCAGATTGGAGCGATCGACAAACCAAACCCCAAACTACCCACGACGACCATCCGGGTGGGGAATATATCCCTGGAGGTGGAAATCGCCAGCACCGAAGAGCAGCGGAACCGGGGCATGATGTTCCGTAAAAGCCTGGAAGAGGGGAAGGGCATGCTTTTCGTCTTCGAAAGCGATCAAAAGATGGCTTTTTGGATGAAAAACACTTCCATCCCGCTTTCCCTTGCCTATTTAGGCTCCGACGGTACTATATTTCAGATAATAGACCTTGCGCCCTTTTCCGAGGATCCCCAGCTTTCCCAGCGGAGCGTCCGCTACGCTGTGGAAGTGCCCCAGGGCTGGTTCGCCAAGGTGGGGATCGGGACGGGCGACAGGTTCGATATTCCGAAATTTAGATAGGAGCTGTTGAAATGCGGGAAGTCGTTATATACGGAGATGCGGTGCTGGAAACCAAGGCCGGGCCGGTAACCCAGTTCGGCCCGGAGTTGGAACTCCTGTGCGCCGATATGTTCGAAGCGATGAAACACGACCGTGGAATCGGCCTCGCCGCCCCCCAGGTGGGCGTCTCGAGCCGGGTATTCGTCACCGATGTCGAGGGAGATCGAAAAAGGGTTTTCGTCAATCCCGAGATTATCATGACAAGCCCGGAGCAGGTGGAGTACGAAGAAGGCTGCCTTTCGTTTCCTGGACTCTATTTCATGGTCAAACGCCCCGCGGCGGTGAAAATCCAGGCCTTCGACGAAAGGGGGAAGGCTTTCAGCCTTGAGGCCGAAGGTCTGCTCGCCAGGGTTATCCTTCATGAAAACGATCACCTGGACGGGAAGCTTTTTATCGACAGGATAAGCCCCTTCAAGCGCGAAAGGGCCTTGAGGCATTACGAGCGCCTGGTAAAGATGTAATAGCCTTCATATGAGAGTGTTGTTCGCCGGAAGTCCGGCCATAGCTATACCGAGCCTCGAAGCCATCGCTGAAGAGCATGAACTCGCGGCGGTTCTCAGCAATCCCCCCTCGCCCCAGGGAAGGGGTAAGGAAATACTCCCCACGCCGGTGGCCCAGGCGATTCCCCGAATTTCCGGCGGAACCGTACCCCTCTTCGAATTTGAAAAGCTTGGCCCTGACGAACGACAGCGGATCGCCGACCTTAAACCGGATATTTTGGTCGCCTTCGCATACGGCAAACTTTTCGGCCCCAAATTCCTGGCCCTTTTTCCTAAGGGAGGAATCAACATCCACCCGAGCCTTCTACCCCGCCATCGGGGCAGTTCGCCCATACAGCAGGCCATTCTCGACGGAGACGAAAAAACAGGGGTTTCGGTGCAGCGTATCGCCCTAAAGATGGACAGCGGAGAACTCCTCGCCGTGGAGGAGTTTAGCCTGGATGGCAGGGAGACCGCCTTTCTTCTTTCCGATCGCTGCGCGAGCATCGGCGCCAGACTCTGTATCGATGTCCTTAGGGCTATCGAAAAAGGCCGGGAGACAAGCTGGCCTCAGCGGGGAGAGGCGACATATTGCCGAAAAATTCAAAAGGAAGATGGCCTGATCGACTGGACCAGGCCCGCCCGGGCCCTGGACGCCATGATCCGCGCCTTCGACCCCTGGCCAGGCAGCTATAGTTTTATCAAGGGGCAGCGTTTGAATATCCTCGCCGCCGTCCCCTATCCCGGGAACCTGGCGCAGATACCCGGCGAAGCATTGCCCAATGCTCCGCCGGGCACTATAATCGGCCTAGACAGGGCAAGCGGCATCGTGGTCAGTACCGGCAAAGGCTTTCTTGCGCTTACCAGGCTTCAACTATCGGGACGGAAAGCCCTTTCGTACAAAGACTTCGCCAACGGCCTGCGGGATATT
>LVBN01000010.1 GCA_001603165.1 Spirochaetales bacterium Spiro_12 | reverse complement strand
AGTTCTGCCGCCGGGCAAGGCGGGGCGCGCGGGGCGCGGCCCGTACATGGCAGGGCGTCGGGCGCAGGCCTTGCACGAACCAGCGTAAAGCCCTCAGCGCGCCGGGGGCAGGGAATCGAGAACCCGGGTATGGGCATAGCGGGCGCTGAGGGTATCGATGAGCTCCGAAGCTTCTTCTGTTCGGCCTTCGGCTGCCAGGACGAGGCTTTTTAGCCTGTATGCGTCGAAAACGAGCCTGTTGTCGTAACGGTCGAGGTTTTCCCTGGTCGCCCAGGGATCCACCAAGGCCAGAAGCTCCTTTCGTCGAAGAAAATCGCCGGGGTCGATCCGCCTTGCCTTGGCCATAGCCCTCGCCAAGGCCGGATACCCTACCAGGCTTTGCGCGCTCAGATATAAGGCCATACCGAAAAAAAGCCCCAGTCCCGCGGCCAGAAATGCTCTCCAGGGGAAGGCTCTCTCCGGTCTCTTTTTAGTTATTATGAACGCGAAGGGAATCGAAAGCAGGCTTAATACTATCCCTGCGATCTCCCAACCGCTTCGGCGGTAGTTCAGCGACACCTTCGTGCCCTTTGGATAGATCAGCATGAAACCGGGAGAGACCGGATAGATTTTCTCGCCTCCCGAGGATCGCCAGCCCGGGGCATAGGAGATTTTTATATAATGGGGTTTCCCGGGAGCCGCGGTGCTGAAACTGATGCCGAAGTTGTCGATATGTTCATCCGTGATGATCGGGGATCCTTCTTTTAGCGCCTCCCCGGGGCTCCCCGACATGCCTTCGGCTAAGCCCTGGGGAATTCCCAGCCTGGCGGTTCCCTGTTCTTCCACAGCTCTCTTCGCCAGGCCGACGTTCCGGTAGGAATCGTAGTCGGGCCAGTGTCCGCCGGTCTCGCTCAACCGGGCTTTTAGTTCCCGGTCCGCGAATTCCATGCTGACGAAGGGGGTGCCATAGAGTTCGTAATCCCTGAAGAATCGGTAGTAATCGGTCCTAAACCCGGCCTTTCCTCCGTCGACGAGGGCAAGGGCGTTCTCGGGCAGAACGCTGAGGTAGCTGTCCGCGAAACCCAGGTATCTGAAAATTGAAAACTTCCCCATGGAGGCATCGAGAACGAAGTCGGGATGGGCGGCAAAGAGGCTGCGGATCGTATCGGAGTGCGTCACGATGTATTGGGCGTTGAACAGGTCGAAACGGGCCGGCCAGGAGGCGGGATCGACCTTCGAGTAAATGCGTTCGGCTTCGGGATCGACCGGATTGGGCGAATAGGAACTCTGAAGGTAGGTGGCCGCCCTGGCCATCATGCTCGACCCGTAGTGTATTCCCTCGGAACTCGGATGCCCGGTGAAAAGATAGAGGTTCTCGAATGCCCGCTCTGAGCCGAAATCCCTATTGTCCCGCTGATCCTGCTTCTCCCAGAGGAAGCGACCATCGTCGGGGCTTCCCCTGTAGCGTTCGGACACAAAGCGGATAAAAGGCCATTCGGATTTGGCCTCGTAACCGGAGTAATTCCAGGAAAACCAAGCGGGGGCGTTATGGCTTAGGGCCATGCTGCCTGCGACGGAGGCTCCGAGGCAGGCGAGGGTAAGCAGGGAAGGAAGCCACCCAATGGCCTTCCGGCCTGGATAAGTGGTTTTGAGTTCCGAAAGCGGAGGCAGCCTTCGACCCAGACGCTTTACCGCCGCATCCAGGAAGAGGGAAATGCCTAGGCCGCAGAAGAGCAGGGCGGGGGGGACGAATCGAATATCGGGCATACCCAGCCCTGGAGCTATGAAGAATAAAAACGCGCAGGCTCCCAGCGCGTAGACCAGGAACGCGGCCAAGCTTCTTTCCCGGGGAGAGTTTTTTCGCAGGAGCGAAAACAGCAGAAAGCCGAGTCCCATCGGGGCCCAGATCCACAGGAGAGTCTGGGAGGCGAAGTCCTTGAAGGAATTGAAGTGCCAGAGCATGCTTATGGGTTGGGCCCAGCGCCTGGTGGAGGCCATGGGCAGGAGCCAGAAGGCCATAATCAGGAGGGCGCTGCAGTAGGTGGTGAGAATTCGGGCGACCATGCCGGCTTCCCGGCCCATGGTTGGTTTTAGGCGATTGTTCTGGGGTTTTTTATTCCGAAGCCGGGGTATCAGAGTGAAGGCGGGGAAGAGGGGGAGAAAGAAGGCGGGCATGAAAACGAAAAAATGGCAAAGACCGATGAGAGCCAGGATGAGACCGCTCTGCAATCCCTTGCGCCGCTTCCGCCAATCGCGGACCAGGGAGGCTAATAGGAGGGGCAGCAGGGCGATCGCCCAGGAGTAGCAGAACTCTCCCGCGAAGGTGGAAAGCCAATTCCCTCCAAAAATGGAGTAGGATTCGTTGAAAAGGAAAAGCAGGCTCGCGGCGGCCGCGATGGCGCCGCCTGGCTTCCTGCCGCTGATCGAGGAGACGGCGAAAAACATGGTAAGCGGAAGGGCGAGGCCGCCTGCTACCGTGACGATTTTCAGCGCCACCGTGAGCGGTACGATGGATCCTAGCAGAGCGGCGGACAGAAAAGGAAGGATAAAATAGTGTTGGCCTTCCAGGTAGCCGAAAAAATTCCCCTGGCTGAAGCCGAAGAGCCTTCCCCGGGGAAGGAATTCTTCTTTTAAAGTCCGCAGCACCTGGTACCAGGATGCGCTGTCGCCGCCGGTCAGAATGGTGTCGGACACTAAAAGCCGCAGATCGAAACGGCTGAGCATGAAAAGATAGACCAAGGCCAGGGAAAGCCAGGAGAGCAGGTCTTCGGTCTTGGCCTTCGCCGGCGGATTCAAAGTCGCGGGCTTCCGTGCCGGGCTTTTCGCTTTGTCGAAGATCGTTTTGCCGGGGCGGCCCATGGTGCCTCCTAGCCCGCCAGCAATGCGACGGCCGCGCAGGCTAAAAGTACGCCCGCTATGCGTCTCAGGCTCAAAGTTTCCCCGAACAGAAAGACTCCCCCCAGCACCACCAGGGCGATCACCGCGCTACCCATGAGGGGGCTTATTTTACTTATGTCTTGCTTTCTCAAAACCCAAGCGTAGACGGCGAAGGACAAGGCATAGAGCAATGCGGCCCCGCCGGCCAGGGCGATCCATGAGGCGCTCCAGAGCTTGAGTCGGGCGCCCTGTTTCAATAAGAGCTGGGCCGAGGCCGAAAAGAGAATTCCACAGATTAAGAGCAGCCAGTTCATCGTTCTATTCCCCCCCATCCTGCGGCAAACCGGGAGAGCGTTCCTTTACCAGGTAGTGAGGCCTATGCTTGGCTTCCAGAAAGAGTTTGCCCAGATATTCTCCGATGATGCCCATGAATATAAGCTGAATCCCCCCGATGATGAGCACGCTGATCAAAAGACTCGTCCAGCCCTCCACGGTTTTGTCGGTGAACAGTCGAACGATAAGGGCGTAAAGGGCGTATGAAAACCCCGCGGCGGATATCAGGCAGCCGAACATGGAGGCGAGTCTGAGCGGCTTCACGCTGAAGGAAGTGATTCCGTCCAGGGCGAAGGAGAGCATCGCGGAAAAGCTGTACTTGCTGCTTCCGCTCCGGCGATTTCCCGGCCTGTAACTGAGTTCGGTGGAAGGAAAGCCTATCCAGGGCACGGCTCCCCGCAAGAAGAGGGTTCGCTCGGGCATGGAGAGGAGCGCTTTCACCGCCCTTCTGGACAGAAGCCTGAAGTCCGCCGAACCCGGCTCGATTTTCACATCGCCGAGCACCTTCATAAGGGCGTAGAAGAGCCGGGAACTCAGCCTTTTGCCCGGAGCAAGGCCCTTGCCCCCGTCCGGGACCGCGTCGAGTCTTCGGGTCGCGACAATGTCGAATCCC
>LVBN01000009.1 GCA_001603165.1 Spirochaetales bacterium Spiro_12 | reverse complement strand
ACCATATACCAAGGAGCAATCATGAGCGTCGAAGTCACCCTGACATCAGCGAATTTCCAAAAGGAAGTGCTGGAGTCCACCATTCCTGTTCTTGTGGATTTTTGGGCCGAGTGGTGCATGCCCTGCAGAATGATAGCCCCCTCCATAGCTCAGATCGCGGAGGCGTACAAAGGCAAAGTCAAAGTTGGCAAGGTGAACGTCGACGACGAGGGCGATATCGCTTCTCAGTACGGCATTATTTCCATTCCCACCCTTCTTTACTTCAAGGACGGTCAAATGATTAAGCAAAAGGTAGGAGCCCTGCCCAAGCACGAGATCGAAAACTTTATCAAGGCCTGAGCGTAGCCGGCCCGGGATTTTCCGGAGTTACGGAGAACCGGGCTTGCCGGCTTTTCGGCCGCCCTTTGCGGCCAGGACCCCCGGCTCCAGGCTACCGGGACTCTGGGACCCGCTTTCGCCTATATACCAAGAACCCTTACCTTTCGACTCCTTTCTGAGACAGTGAAGAGGTCTGGAGCTTGAGCTCTTCCACAGCAGCGCCTCCTCCCAAAGGGGTGGCTCGGAACAGTCCCAGATTCCCCGGGAAGCCATTTCGCCAAGAAGCATTGAGATTTTCGAAGAATCGACCTCGCCAAGCTTTCCTTTTTCGGCAAAGAACACACCGTCCTCCACGGGATCGGAGGCTCGGCTGCGCAGGACGATGACGCCTGTGGCATCGGGGATTCCCCCGCCGGAAGCCCAGAAGTCTCTCCCCCCGGGATGCGCGTCCACCCCGCCCGAGAGACCGCGATCGTCGCCGCATTCGTCTTTTTCTTCCGGAACCCCCTCCGGCAGACAATGGAGCACTATCAGCTCACCGACACGCACGAAGCAGGGCGGAAAAGAATAGCTGACTACTTTGACCGTGCTGCTCCACTGCAACTGGATCCCGCCCAGATTGCCGGCCTCCTCCACCAGCAGCTCGATATAATCCCTATGGAAGTTGCTTGCCGCCGTGTTCTTGCATGGCTGGACCTCGTTGAGCCGCAGCTTTGCCGGAATAGGGTTAAAACCGACAAAACCGAAGAGAAATCTTGTGCTGTTGCCTGCGGCATCTTTAACCTCCCCTAAAAGGCTGCATTCCCTCCCAGGTTCGGCCTCGGGATTCAGCCCGACCTTCAGCAACGGGCCTTCAGCGCTCGGAGTGGCGGAAATCTCCGCAGGATGGAAGGAAAAACTGCCCAGTACCGGAAGGACATCTTCGTCGAAGAGGATTGTGAAGCTGTGGGCGTCTGTTTGCCCTGCGTCCACGACCGATGGAGGGCGGATATCCCCGAGTGGCAAGAGAAGCTCCGACGCTTTAGGCGAGCAAGCCCACAGGCTGAGACAAAGCGCCAGGACCTTCCACATTGGCAACGAACCTCCCATGCCTGTAACGCCCCACGCCGAGACTCTTGCTTCAATATTGCCGCGGACCCTTTTTCGCGGGTAAGATATGTCAATGAATATCCTAATAGCCAACGACCATGGCGCGGTCGATCTCAAAAAAAGAATCGAGCTGTGGTTATCCCAGAAAGGCCATACAGTCAGAAATCTCGGAGTCGATAGCGAAGAACGGGTGGATTATCCGGACATAGCCAGGATGGCGGTGCAAGAATTCAAGCAAGGGGGATTCGACTTCGGCATCCTTCTCTGCGGAACAGGAATAGGCATCTCCATTGCGGCCAACAGGCAGCCCGGCATTCGCTGCGCCCTCGTTCACGACAGCTTTACCGCGCTCATGGCCAAGGAGCACAACAACGCCAACTTTATCGCCCTGGGCGGCAGGGTCCAGTACAGGGAGAGGCCCGAGGATCTTCTGGAGGTATTCATGAACGCCCGTTTCCAGGGGGGCCGGCATGAGGAACGGGTGGAAAAAATCGACAAACTTTGAGCCTGTCCGTTATCGTTCGCCATTCGAGGACCCGTCGCGGCGAGAAGCAGGACTACCCTCAGGGCGAAGCGAAACACGCCAATGCTTTAGTTGCCAAAGCGGCCAAACCCTCAGGGTCCTCGACCTGGGAAGCTCCGTAAAATGCGGCTCCATAGAGCCCGGCCTTATGTGAAAAACGGGCCTTTTCCACCCGGCAATCCTTCCATCCATCGTGGTAGACGAGCTTCGGCAAAAGCTCCTGGACCCTCGAACAGAGATGGGGAGCTCCTTCAATAACACCGCCGCCCAAAACCAGGGTATCCGGGGCCAGGAGGGCCATCCCGATAGCGGCGGCCCGCGCAAGCGCCGCCGCGGCGATGGAATCGACGAGCTTTGCCAAAGAGTCGCCCCGCGCGTAGGCGGCGTACACATCGTGCGCATTGAGCTGCTCCCCGGCGCGCGCGCGGGCCGCCAACGCGGAGCCCTCCAAGGATTCGCCCAAGCCCCGGGGCTCCAAGCTGCCCAGTCCAGCGTCTCTGCCTAAAGCCAGATCGGCCGCGATCCTTCCCATCGATGGCCCCGAAGCGTAGGCTTCGGCGCAGCCGGCAACGCCGCAGGCGCAGCGTCTTCCTCCGGGTTCGATGACGCTGTGGCCGATCTCCACCGCCCTGTCGTTGCAACCGCCCAGTATTCGGCCATCCTCCACGAAACCTCCGCCTATACCGGTTCCGAGACCGATGAAGAGAAGCGCCCAGGAGCTGTCCGATCGGGCGACCCATTCGGCGTAGGCGGCCAGGTTGGCGTCGTTCCGCACTACACAGGGAGCCCCCGCCATCGCCGCGACGGCTTCCCCCAAACCCGTTCCGGCCCAGCCGGAGATATTCGCCGCCATTCCAACGACCACCCCGGCTCTGTCCACGCCGCCGGGGCTGCCCACACCCATCGAAGAGAGAGGGCCGAGGCTTGAAAGCTCTTTCACCAGATCGGCGACGATGCGAAGCACCGCGTCCCTTCCTTCGCCGGCCGGGGTGCTTCGCATCGCCTCGATCCGCAAAATCCCGGCTTGATCCAGGACGATCCCTTTCAGACCCTGGCCGCCAATATCTATGCCGGCATAGTACTTTTCCATCCACGGACCCCTGGCTTATACCAGCGCGTAATGCTGATTCACCCTGACAATTTCCACCGAAGGGAATCCCGCCCCCTGAAGTTTGCCCTTCAAGGATTCCAGCGCCTTGGACTCGCCGTGGACCAGGAATATGGTTTTGAGGTTTTTCGTATCCGTCGCCGAAAGCCAATCCAAGGTCTCCCGCCAGTCGGCATGGGCCGAGAACGCATCGATGGTTTTGACATTGGCGGCCACCTTATAAAAATCGCCGTGTATCCTTACTTCCTTTGCCCCATCCATGATCCTGCGCCCAAGGGTGCCCTCGGCCATATAGCCTACGATGAGGATCGTGTTTTGGGGCTTGGAAATATTATGGATCAGATGATGCTGAATCCGCCCCACCTCGCACATTCCATCCGCCGAGATAATGATCATCGGCTCCTTCGCCTCATTCAGGGCTTTCGAATCCTCCACGCTCCGGGAAAAATGCAGACTGGCGAAGCCGAAGGGATTTTTCGAGTGGGTGGTAAAGGCCTCATGGGTCTCCTTATCGTAGCATTCGGGGTGAATGCGGAAGATTCCCGTGGCGTCCACCGCCATGGGCGAATCCACCCAAATGGGAATATCCGGGATTCTCCCCTGGTCCAGAAGCAAATGGAGGGTGAAGACAAGCTCCTGAGTTCGTTCCACCGCGAACGCGGGAATAATCACCTTCCCCCCGGCCTCGGCGGTGGACCTGACGACTTCGGCAAGCCTTTCGACCGCGTCGCTGGTGTTTTCATGCAGCTTGTCACCATAGGTACTCTCCAGCACAAGGTGATCCAAGCCGTCCAGCTGTTCGGGGTCGCGGATTATCGGCTTGTTCTTCCGCCCCAGGTCGCCGGAAAAGCCAAGCACCCGCTGAGCGCCGTTTTTCGCCTTCAACGTCATGCGAACCAGCGCCGAACCCAGGATATGCCCCGCATCCCGGAACTCCACGCTCGCCCCCTCCGCGATATTGATCGGTCTGTGGTAATTGATCGTTACAAACTGACCCATGGTTTTCACCACGTCCAGATCGTTATAGAGAGGTTTCCAGTCGAATTTTTCGTTCCTCTTGGCCGCCTGACGGGAAAGATAATCCGCGTCCCGGGCCTGGATGTGAGCCGAATCCATCATGACAAGGTTGGCGAGATCCCTGGTGGCGGCCGTGGCGAAGATGTTGCCGGAAAAACCTTTCTTGACCAGGTACGGCAAAAGTCCGCAGTGATCGTAATGGGCATGGGTGAGCACCACCGCGTCCACCGATCCAGGCTCGACATCTCCAAGAAGGGCTCGGTTTTTCGCGTCCGATTCCGCCCTCCTTCCTTGGAAAGCTCCGCAATCCACGAGGATCCTTTTACCCTCGAACTCCACCAGGTGTTTCGAGCCCGTGACCTCGCCCGCGGCTCCCTGTGATCTGATATGTACATCCATACGCTTACTATATCACCGATAGCGCTCTTGTACTTGCAGAATTCGCCATTCTCGGCGTACTATCTTTTTCAGCATGGCCGATCGGAGAATCCTGAACGTCGAAAAGCTCGCCTCGGGCGGGGACGGCATCGCGTTTTCCGATGGTCAGGTCGTCTTTATCCCTTTCAGCATCCCCGGCGAGCGGCTTCTCTGCCATATTACCGAAGAGACTGCGGATTTTCTTCGGGCGGAAATCCTGGAAAACCTTTCGGCTTCCCCATATCGGGTCGCAGCCCCCTGCCCGCTTTTTGGCGATTGCGGAGGCTGCGATCTTCAACACATCGAATACTCCCGGCAGCTGGAATTGAAGGGACAAATTTTCGCGGAATCCCTCAGCAGAATAGCCAAACTTCCGGAACAAGAGTTCAGCCTTCGGGCATCGGCTCCCTATGCCTATCGGAATAGGGTGGAACTTCACGTAACCGTGGACCAGGGCTTCGGTTATATGAAACGCAGCTCGGGCAATGCCATACGGGCTCCGGGGTGCCCGATCGCCGCCAAGCCCATTTCGGACTGGCTAAAAACCCAGAACAGAAAGGGCAAACCCTCGAAAGAGCTTCAAGCCCGAATAGGACCGAAAGAACGGTTTGTGCTCTTTGCCCAGTCCGGGCCCCTTAAGATCGAGGGGCTCGATGCGAAAGCTCAGGCTCTCGTGGGCGGCCGCTCCTACCGCTTCCCCTTGAGCCATTTTTTTCAGAGCAATCTTACGATGACCGAGCTTCTGCTGCGCGAAGCCTTATCGGGAATTTCCGGTACCCGGGCGCTGGATCTCTACGCCGGGGCCGGCCTTTTTGCCGCCGGGCTCGCCGAATCCTTTGACGAAGTCACCTTGGTCGAAAGCGACACGCTGTCCCTGGAAGCCGCCAGGGAAAACGTAAACGCCCGCAAGGCCCGGTTCGTTCCCACCGAGGTGGAGGAGTGGATCCGGGCCGAATCGGCCCGATCCCGCCGTGGCGCGGCGGCGCCTATAGACTGGATCGTCGCTGATCCGCCCCGAAGCGGCCTTTCTCCGTCAACCAGAACATGGCTGAAAAACGCCGCTGTCGGCGGCATGAGCTATATTTCCTGCAACCATGCCACCATGGCCAGGGATCTGGGCGATCTCTGTTCCTCCGGTTGGAAAATCGATTCTCTGACTGTATTCGATTTCTATCCGCAAACAGGACATATCGAGGCTTTGGCGCGCCTGTCGCCGCCCAAAGCCCCTAAAACAGGAGGCTAGAATGAAGCGAAGCGGACCATTCAAGGGAAGAACGATTTCCGTGGTCAACGACCTTTCCTTGGACGAACAGCGGTATCTGTACCGCAAATCCCGGGAACTCAAGTCCCTCGCCATGGCCGGCGGCGATTGCGGCGCGTTCAAGATCAACGACCGGGATTATCAGGTTTATCTCATTTTCATGGAAGACTCTACGAGGACCAGGGAATCCTTTCGCAACGCCGCGAAATTCCTGGGCGCCAGGACGAACGTCTTCGACGCCGCTTCCAGCTCCTTCAATAAAAACGAATCCATCACGGACGCGATAAAAATGCTCTACGGCTATTCCGCCGATTCCTGTTTCGTAATGCGCACCAAGCTGGAAGGGACCTGCCGCTGGCTTGAGCAAGCCCTGGCCCGCTACGCCGAGCTTTCGGGAAAACCCCGACCCGGCTTCATCAACGGGGGCGACGGAAAGCACGAGCACCCAACCCAGGAATTACTGGACGAGTTTTCCTTTCTCGAGCACACGCAATGGAAGGAAGACCATATTCACCTGGCGCTGACCGGGGACCTCTACCACGGCCGCACCATTCACTCCAAGGCCGATGGGTTGCGAATATTCAAGAACGTCGAGGTCGATCTCATAGCGCCCGAACTCTTATCCATGCCTCCCTATTATGTGGAAAAAATGAAGAACAACGGCTTTTCGGTGCGACAATTCCAGTCCCTGGACGAATACTTGGCCTCCGGCAAGGTGGCCCCGATCTGGTATTTCACCCGCCTCCAACTCGAACGGATGGGCGAGTCGGTCCTCGAACGGGCGCCCAGTCTGAGGCGCAGCGTAACCTTCAGAAAGGATATGCTGGGACTCCTTCCCGAGGGCACTCGCTTCTACCATCCTCTTCCCAGGGACCGGATGCATCCCACAATCCCCTCCTTCCTGGACGATCTGCCGCTCAACGGATGGGACGCCCAGTCCGCTAACGGTTACTGGACCAGGATCGTGGAAATCGGCATGGTTTCGGGCCTCCTCGGCCAGGACTTCGAGGGCGCCTTCGCCATGGAGCCCGAGATCGTCGAAGATTTCATCCTCGAAGCCGCGGTGCTGGAACACCGAAAGCCGGAATACAAGGTCGGCATCAAACCCGTGGAGGAGGGTATCGTCATAGATCACATCGCCTCGGGCCAGACGGTGGAGGATATCTGGAGCAATATCGAAGCGGTGCGGAAGATTCTCAAGCTCAACGTACGCTCCAGCCAGGGGGTCTATCATTCTTTCAAGGGGCCTGAAGTGTACAAGGGAATCATATCCCTGCCCGATATAACCAGTTTCGGTGAAAAGGATCTGAAGAAGCTGGCGGCCATAGCCCCCGGCTGCACCCTCAATCTCATACGAGGTTCGAAGGTGGCCAAAAAATTCAGGCTTTCGATGCCCCCCAGGATCTACGGCTTTGACGAGATATCCTGCAAGAATGAAAACTGCATATCCAATCCCAGGCACAACGAGGGAGTCCCCACCGAATTCCTGCGCAAGTCCGGTTCCACCTTCGTGTGCCGCTACTGCGAAAAGGAGCACACGTTCAGGGAGATCTGGGATATTTAAGAGGAAGGATCACGCAATGAAAAGGCGCCGAGTCCTGGCTCGGCGCCTTTTCATTCCCGGCGGGAGCGCCGATACTCGTGCATGAGAATCGCGGCTGCCACGGATACATTGAGCGAGTCCACATGACCTCGCATGGGTATGGAAACCAGACTGTCCACCCTTTCCGAAAGCAGGCGGGATAAGCCCTCCCCCTCGTTACCTAAAACAAGACAGGATCGTTCGGCGAAGTCGCAGTTTTCCACCGCCGCGCCCCCCATCTCGGCTCCGTAGGTCCAGAAACCGGCTTTCTTGATTCTAGCCAGGGCGTCGGCGAGATTCTGCACCATGACCAGCGGCACCCAGGCCGAGGCGCCGGCGCTGGCCCTGGCCACGGCGTCGCTCATGGGCGAGGCCCGCCTGGTGGGAACCACGACGAAAAAGGCACCGAAGGCGTCGGCGGAACGCAGGATGGCTCCCAGGTTCTGGGGATCTTCGATATGGTCCAGTATCAGTACCAGGCAGGATTCCGGCGCCTCGGCCAGCAGTTGGTCCAGGCTCGCCTTCTGACCTGTCCCCCTGTCGGCGCATCGTAAAATGATGCCCTTATTCTCCGGATCTATGGCGTCCAGCGATTCCTGGCCCAGTGTTTGCAAAGGCAGTTTATTTTTAGCCGCAAACTCGAGGATATCCCGAACCCTCGGTCCCTTGCGTTTCGCATCAGGGCCTTCGGCCACCAGAAGGCTACAGCCGTCGGCGCCCTTACGCAGCTGTTCGAGGATTCCATGCAGACCTGAGATGTAGCTCATCGGATCAGGGCATCACTGTGAATTCTTGGACCAGCTGAATCGCGCTCTCCACGTGTTTGACACCGGATACCTCATGGGCGGCGTTGAGGGCCGAATCGATGGAGGACTGGGCATTCGCCACTCCGTGCAATACCACCGATCCCCGTTCGACCGTGGCTTCCAGAAAATGCACCGGGATTTTCCGCGCATAGATGATCTCGGTCACCACATTCTGGGCGAGCACAAGATCGGCGATTTTTTGCACCCCCGCTTCTTCCTTTTCCTTGTCGATATAGGCCTTTCGCAGGGAATCGATGGCCACCGCGGCGTGGATCGGATCCGTACTTCCCGTGTTGATGGTGAGATCGTATTCCCTGGCGTCCACCCAGTTGGTCGAAAAGAAATACTTATGAAAACCGCCCCGATCGTGATCGCTCTCCTCGAGGATCTGCAACGCCCTCTTGTTGTCGCAATTATAGAGCTTCCGCGCCCTCTCCACCCGCACCGCTATGGGCGCCGTGATTTTGACCGATACGGCGTGGGGCACCCCCCTCAGGATCGCGTAAGCCCCCCTTCCCATGATCACGCAATTGTTCTCCTGGGCCGCGTCGAGAATCGCTGTCTTCAAATAATGGAGGTAATTATCCCGTTGCTGCGACAACGATGCCCAAAAACCAGGATTCTTCTCGTCATATTTTTCCCGTTTCTCGGCGCTTATGCCGATGGAGTTGAGCTTCTCCTCCAGATAGTCTTTATCGATCAGGCTGTACCCGGAGATTTTCGTCAGCTCCAGGGCAGTCTCTTCACCGAGGGATGCCAACTCGCGCGCTATAGTGATTATTGCCATTTGTCCCTCCTATCTATTTTCTACTGTATAGTTATCCGGAAACAAAGTCAAATTTTTTCGCCTTTGCCATGGGAGGGCTTCGTCGTGACGCCGGCTCACTGGAACAAAACCCAGCCCGGGAGTATACTCCGCTCCTATGGAAAAACTGGGCGCCCTCGCCGCGTTCGCCACCGCCCTATGCTGGTCGATTTCGCCCATCTTTTTCGAAAGCGCATCGAGAAAAGTGGGCGCCCTCGCGGTCAATTTCTGGAAAGTCATTTTCGCCTTCTTCCTTTTATCGCTGGCAGGGCTCATCACCCGAGGCATGCCCTTCCCGCTGGACGCGCCGCTGGGAACCTGGTTTTATCTTTTGGTCTCCGGCCTCATCGGCTTTGTCATCTCCGATTTCTTTCTCTTCAACGCTTACATTCTCGTGGGTTCCCGCGTAGCGGTGGTATTCCAGGCCCTCACTCCCCTATTCACAGCCACATTCGCCTTGATCTTTCTCGGAGAGCGAATGCTACCCTCCCGGTTATTGGGAATGCTGGTCGTCGTTACCGGCATTCTGATAGTCGTTTCCTCCAGGCGGAGAACCACCGTTCCGGAACAGGGGAAGAGGCAGGAATCGACGAAGGGCTATGTCTACTCCCTGCTCGCATCGCTCTTCCAGGCCGCCGGGTTGATATTTTCCAAGATAGGGGTGAAAAACTACGATGTAATCTCGGGTAGCCAGATCCGCATCGTGGCGGCCATCGTCGGGCTTGCCGCCCAGACGCTGATCCTCGGGCAACATCGCGCGGTATTCGTACAGACTCCGAAGGAGCGGCTCGCCTTCAGGAACATCGCGGCCGGCGCCGTATTCGGCCCCTTTCTCGGCGTTTCCTTTTCCCTGCTCGCCGTTCGCTACACCCAGGCAGGCACCGCCTCGACCCTTATGGCCCTTACCCCCGTGCTCATCATTCCCCCCACCATTTTCATCTTAAAACAAAAGGTTACGGCTTCCGAGTTCATCGGGGCGGCGGTTGCGGTCGGCGGCGCCGCTTTATTCTTTTTGCTCTAGATCGAATCGGGGCGGATCCGCGAATACTCGTGGAAAAACAGTTTTTAGGATATACTCGGCATAATAAGGAGGGCGGCGTGAAAGCTCTCGTAAAAAGCAAGCCCGACGCCGGGCTCTGGATGGAAGAAGTTCCCATGCCCCAGGTCGGCGACAACGATTTGCTCATCAAGGTAAAAAAGACCGCCATTTGCGGCACCGACATACATATTTGGAAATGGGACCCCTGGGCCCGGCGCACTATCAAACCCGGCACGATCATCGGCCACGAATTCGTCGGGGAAATAGTGGATATGGGAAGATCCGTGATGGGGTATCAGGTTGGGGAACGGGTTTCGGGCGAAGGCCATATCGTCTGCGGCCTCTGCAGGGCCTGCAGGGCGGGCAAGCGCCACCTCTGTCCAAATACGGTCGGTATCGGCGTAAACAGGGATGGTTGTTTCGCCGAATATATCTCCATCCCCTCTTCCAACGCCTGGCACCTGCATAGCTCCATACCCGACGAAATCGCTTCGATTTTCGACCCCTACGGCAACGCCACCCACACGGCCCTTTCCTTCGACATGATCGGCGAGGACGTGCTCATAACCGGAGCCGGCCCCATCGGCTGCATGGCCGCCGCCATCGCCAAGCACGTGGGCGCTCGAAATGTGGTGATCACCGACATTAATCCCTGGCGCCTGGAATTAGCCCTGCGCATGGGAGCCACCCGGACGGTGAACGTTTCCAAGGAATCTCTCAAGGATGTGCAGCATGAGCTGGGCATGGTGGGCGGTTTCGACATAGGGCTCGAAATGTCCGGCAACCCCCAAGCCTTCGAGCAGATGATCGACAATATGTACAACGGCGGCAGGATAGCCCTTTTAGGTCTTCTACCCGACGATGCCGGCATCGAATGGAGCCGGGTGATTTTCAAGGGCTTGTTTCTCAAAGGAATTTACGGCAGGGAAATATTCGAAACCTGGTATAAGATGCAGGCGATGCTCCTTTCCGGACTGGATATCAGCCCGGTCATCACCCACCGATTCGGCTTCGAGGACTTTGAAAAAGGATTTCAGGCCATGCTGTCGGGCGAATCGGGCAAAGTTGTCCTGAGTTTCAATTGACGATGCCGAAAAATACGCACGAAGACAGAGGTCGGAGCTTCAAGCCCGGGAAAGCCCGGGGCGAAGGACCGGGGAAAAGACCGGCGCTTCCGGCCTCGCCTAAGCCAGGCCGGCCGAAGCCACAACCTTCGGAGTTCGGCCGCACAAAACCCGAAAGATCGAAGCCGCAACGTTCAAACCCGGGCGCTCCACGCCGCGGTCATTCCAATACAACCCCATCGGGCACCGGCCCTTCGGCGCCCGCGCAGAAAAGCCCCTCCCCGCTGGAAAGCTTTTCGATAGCGCCGGACTGCCTTCGCGCCCTGGGTATCCTTCCTGGAATTCTCGACGAGATAGTCCCCCTCTCCCGGAACCATAGGCTCGGCTTGGGCAGGAATATACGGTCCCTCTGGGAGGATCTCACCTCGGAGCGCGAGCACAGAGCCTCGGAATACCTGAGCGCCCCGGCGTACTACTCCGCCTACCTGCGCTATTTCCTCCCCTGGAACCTTCTGCGCCTCTCATCGTTTTTACCGACCCTGAAGCTCCGCCTGGACGACGAAGCCACCATCGTCGATTTGGGCTCAGGCCCCCTCACCCTTCCTATAGCGCTCTATCTCTCCCGCCCCGACCTTAGAACGAAGAAGCTCGGCATCATCTGCACCGACAGAACCGAGCGGATACTCAAGGTCGGACTGACGCTCTTCGAGAGCCTCTGCCTCCGCTTAGGCGGCTCTCTTCCCCCCTGGACGATAACCCTGCGGCGCCATCAGTTCGGCATCGCGCTGCCGGAAAAGGCCGATCTTTTGACGGCGGCCAATGTATTCAACGAATTTTTCTGGAAGAGCAAGGTCCCCTTGGGCATACGCGCCAGCCTTACGGCCAGGCAATTGCTCGGCTACCTGAAGGATACCGGCTCAGTCCTCCTGGTCGAACCCGGGGACCCCCGCTCCGGGTCCTTTATCAGCGCCCTGAGAGCCGCCTTGTCGTCCTTCGGCGCCCCGCCCCTCTCGCCCTGTCCCCACGTCAACGACTGCCCCATGCCAGGAATATTCAGGAGCCTCGAAGGTCCCGGCAGCGATGGGGGCGCCAGATTCAAACCTAAGAACGCCCAAGCGGTGGTAATGCCCAAGCACAGGGAAAAGTATCCATGGTGCCACTTCACCATCGGCGCCGATATGGCCCCGGGCTGGCTGAAAGCCCTATCCGCGGAAGCGGGATTGAGCAAGGAAAAACTGGTGTTCTCCTTCCTTCTCTCCGCTATCCCCGACCCCCTGGCTGCGACGGCAAAGCTCAAAGACGGCAAGGCAAACCTCAGGGTGCTCTCCGAAAGCTTCGCCCTGCCCAACGGCCTGTCGGGTCGCTACTGCTGTTCGCCAAAAGGCTATACCCTGCTGCGCTACTCTTCCCTGCGCGTCTTTTTTTCCAGCGGAGACCTTCTTCCGCTGCCCCAAGCCAAAGCCGCGGGAACAAAGGAAGAGAAGGACGAAAAGTCCGGGGCGATACTCCTCTCCTATTGACTAACGCCTCCTTTTCCCGGTATATTCCAACTTCGTCAGCAATGACACGGGGGCGTAGCGAAGCTGGTTATCGCGCTGGCCTGTCAAGCCGGAGATCGCGGGTTCGAGCCCCGTCGCTCCCGATCGCCTGAGGGCGTAAAACCCGTCATTCACTGACGGGTTTTTTCATTATCGGGCTGTAGCGCAGGGGCTAGCGCGCTTGGTTCGGGACCAAGATGTCGGAGGTTCAAATCCTCTCAGCCCGAAAGATAGCATAGCCGCCAGAAATGGCGGCTATTTTTATGTAATAAAGTAAATATTTACACTTAACTCGTTAAGGAACGCCATTATAGAAACCATGGGAATCGCGCTCAGGGAGGCAAAACGATCGCGGTATATTCGAATAGTTCCGAAGTTTGATCGATTTAAACGAGGTTCGAAGCATCAGGATACGCTGACCGATGAGGAGTTCGCAAAGCTCTTCCCCGAAGACCGTGACGAACTGGAGAAGATATGGCAGCTTAAGGACGGCCGCGATCACGGGACAGGAATCCTCTTTGGGGCGATGTGCTGTCTTGGAGTCTCTGCGGGGCTCCGGTCAGGAGAACTCAGGGCGGTATCAGATGATCAAATAGTACGGCACAAGCTTCCCAACGGCGAAATGCTTTATGGGCTTATCGTCGATAAGGCCTCAATTCGAAACAGGAAACCGTTGGCCTCAAGAAGGCCACTGACGAGGATCTGCGCGTCCGGGCGGTTGTATTGATGGAGAAAATGATGAAGATCCTCGATATGTTCCTTGCTTCCGTGCCGCCCCGCGAAGGGTTGCTTTTTCTTCACCGCGGGACACCAATTCGGAAAAAAACACTCGGCCGAAGATGGAAAGCAGGACTCAGCCAGACGGGGATCAACCTAGAAGGACGCCGGATGACACCACATGCTATGCGTTACACCTTCAATACAAGGATGCGAATGCTAGTATCAGAAAAGACACTTCAGGCCGTGATCGGGCACAAGTCCGAGAATATGACCTCCCATTATGATCGACCTCATATGATAGAGCGGCTTATGCAGCTTAAAGATCAACGGAGTGCTTTCGGGAAGTTTTGGGACAGAACCTAAAATATTACGATTTTTCTTGACAACTACCATTATTGAAATAATATTAAGGTTGTGGTATTTATATACCACACGAAAAAACGGAGGGGAAGGAAATGTTTGGTGATGAGCTCAGAGCCCTAAGATTCTCCAGCGGCTTCTCTTTAAGAGACTTCTGTAAGACAGCTGAAGAGGATCCAAGTAACTGGAGTAAGATAGAGCGCGGTTTGATGCCGCCACCGGTTGACCATCAAAGGCTTAAAAAGATTGCGGCAGTCTTAAAAGTAAAAAAAGAAGAAATTAATGACTTCATATCAAAGGCTGAGATTGCCGCAGGATCTATTCCAAAGTTTGTGATGACGAACGATGTGCTCCTCGATCAACTTCCTGCTTTTTTGAGAACTGTTGATAACATAAAACCGTCGGAAGAAGATTTTAGAAAGATTATTGATCTTTTGCAAAGGGGAAGTGATGCTCAGTGATGATCTTTGCCCGCCGTTTTTAGAGATTTCAGAAATAAAACAAAAAGTAGCTTCTTTTCGAGCACGTTTCCCGAAACTCAACACATTTCCAGTAGATATTGAAGCGTTGATAGAACAAGATCTTGGCATATCGATTCAGCCGATTAGGGGATTACGTAGCTCTATAAATATAGATGCATTTATCTCAAGTGATTTCCGCATACTCTATGTTGATGAATATGAATATATGAGTGATAGGTTCGAGAATAAACTTAGGTTTTCCTTTGCCCATGAAATTAGCCATCTCGTACTTCATGCAGAACTCTACAGACGACAAGATTTTCACGACAAAGAATCTTACTTATCGTTTCATATGTCAAAATCTGATCGAGCGTATCGTTGGTATGAATCACAAGCGAACATATTTGCTGTTCATCTACTAATGCCCGTAAAGGAGCTGACAAAGGTGCTTGCAGAAATAAAAGAACGACTTCGAGCAAGTGGAGACCCTTTGATAAGAATTAGATCTAGTGAGTACCTTAATGATTTAGCAAGGAGCGAAGCAGCGGCATATTTTGGAGTCGCCGAAAGTACCCTTTCCAATTTTCTTTCGAAAGAGCATATTCGCTACTGATTAATTGAGATACTTTGTTTGCGCTTTTTATGCAAATCTACCCATCCTGAACATCAGCGCCCCGGTGCTTTTCTTCACGTACTCCTCGAGATGATCCTCAAATTGAACCAGAAAAAATCTTATTTCATCATTTTCAAATTCTCACGAGCCTCGGATATTATACTTATTTAAACCATTTGCCCGTCGGCCGACTCAATACGATCCGGATACCAGGGATTCTCAGACAGTATCCGGAGCTTTCGAGAAATGGGATCAAATTCAACCCGTTTGACGATAAGCTCGTCCCCTACCCTGAGGACATAGATACCATCCCCGCGGATCTCCCCGGGTACGAATACGATCATATCACCGTCGAATATGTGGACGCCAGTCATCGAATCGCCACGAACCTCCAGGGCTCAAGCCCTGCTCGGGGTGGTCCCTCGCATCATACGCTTTAAGAATGGAAGAAGAGCAATTTCCCGGACATCATCGATAAGTTCCTGGCCGTTGCCGGCTGCTACCTTCTGAGGGAGAACTGGGACAAACGAAAATCATCACTAACGTTCACCACACGTCTCAAAGCATTAGGAATTGTTATTTGATTGGCATCAATCTCTGACTTATCGAGCAAGAAAAAGTGTAAACCCTTTGAGAGCTGTATTTTATTGTAGGTTTTTAATAATTTTCCCCAATAGTCATTTTATACCTTGACAAATCCAAATAATGTATTAAGCTTTTACTAAGAATAGATGTATAGATATCTATATAGGAGTAGACATGTCGCAAACTCTGAAACAAGAATATGAAGAGTACTTGAAAGCGGGTCGTATTTGGGGGGTTGTTCCTCAAGAGAGAATAAAAAAACTTAAATTTCCTCGTATAGACAAAAAAATTATCGAAGAATTACATGGTTTTGAAGATCTAACAGGAACAGTATCCGATCTACTAGATAAAATGGGCTTACATTCGGCTGTAGCTGCGACCTATCTTCAGCCGATAATACCAGGGAAAACAGTTATTGGAACGGCTATTACTTTAAGAAGCATCCCCGAACGAAAAACAGTTACCCAAGGACTGCATGACAAAGACTTTATACGAATGGCCTCTAGAGAAGCTTATTATCTTGCTGAACCTGGCGATATTCTTGTTGCCGATATGGGAGGCAACCTTGACATCTCCAACATGGGAGGACAGGCTGCGGCTGTTGCGGTTGAGCAAGGAGTAGCTGGATTAGTTGTCAATGGCGCTGTAAGGGATATCGGTTCAATAAAAAAACTTAATTTCCCCGTATGGGCCAAAGGCAGGACACCCATTACCGGCAAGTGTCGCATTGAGGCTATCGAAGTCAATGGACCTGTTACCTTGCATGATATTCAAGTTATTCCTGGTGATTTGATTATTGCGGATGATTCTGGTGTCTGTGTTGTGCCTGCTGATAAAGTCCAGTTTGTTCTTGATGAAGTTCGTCAAATCTGCGCTGATGAAGAAGTGATGCGTGAGCTTATACGCAAGAAAGCCCCTATATCTGAGATAAAGCCTTTGTTTAGAAAACGATACAAATAGTTAAATGCATACATAAATGGTGATTAAAATGGATAATGAAAGCAGTCTGCCAAAATATGTGTTAATCAGAGAAAGCATCCGCAATGAGATTCTAAAAGGCAAAGACGAAGGGATGCACTTTACGGTTATGGAAATCGCTGCAAGGTTTGGCGTAAACCGACTTACGGCGAGGCATGCAATAGAAGGTCTTATTCAGGAAGGTATCATTCGTTCCATTAAAGGTGTGGGACTTTTTGCTTCTCCTCCTCAACAGATTATCGAAAACATCGATGAGCCTTCCAATTATATCTATCGTTATTCTAAAGAAGGGAGAAATGCGACAATCAAAACAAGAAAAATGGAATGGATTCGTGCGGTCGATGAAGTATCAAGTAACTTAATGATTCGCGAGGACACTAAAGTTCTTTTTCTTGAACGACTTCGTACCGCCGATGATGTCCCCCTTACACTTGATTACAAGTATATTCGTTTACCTTGGGCTAGCGTAATAACTGAAAGCAAGCTTCAAACAGGCGTACTTAGGAAAATTCTTGAAGCAGAAACCAATGTCGTATGGACTGGGATGTCAAATCAGATAGAGGCGATAGGCGCTTCTCCTGAAATTGCCTCTTGCTTAAATATTATGGAAGGTAGTCCGGTAGTGTTACGCAAGACAGTACTGTTTGGCAAGGATAAAAGTGAGGCGATTATTTTTGGCATTTCTTTTTACAGGGCCGATCGTTTCAAATGGCAAAGCTATATAGAATTTTAAGCTTCTTGAGGAGGGTGGAAATGTGTAATTTTAAAAAGAAAGGAATTTCGACTTTTTCAAAATCAATCTTCTTCATTTTAATTCTCTTATTTTCGATTTTGATTTCTTTAAGTGCGCAAACCATTTTCCCCACCAAACCTGTAGAAATAATTGTTACTTTTGCCGCTGGAGGTGCTGTCGATACTAGTACTAGAGTTCTCGCATCAGAAGCGGAAAAGTATTTTGGCCAAAAAATACTAATTACCAATAAAACAGGCGGGGGTGGTACAGAAGGAATTATTCAAGTATCAAAAGCAAAACCTGATGGCTATCAACTCCTGGCGCTCACATCTGCTGCTATAACCAATATTGTTACAAAAAAAGTCGATTATCAGATTGATTCATTCGATCCGGTTATAATGTTTACCTACGATCCGGCAACATTATCTGTTTATGCTAATGGTCCGTATGCTAATTTAGATGAATTCCTAAATGCAGCAAAAACAACGAAAATATCAATAGCCACAGCAGGTCATAGCACTGCCAATCATGTAGCCTGTTTGGTTCTGGAAAACAAGTATAACCTTAATTTTAAGTATATTCATACAAAGGGTGTTGCTGAAGTATCAACCATGGTTGCAGGTGGGCATGTTGCATCTGGCGTCGGTCCTTGGGCAGATTTTAGGATTATGACTGAACAGAGAAAAATGAAGGTAATTGGAGTTATGGCTGATTCCAGAGATCCGAGATTGCCTGATGTGCCTACATTCAAAGAAAAAGGTTATAATGTTTTAGGTGGTGTTTGGCGTGGAATAGCCGCACCTAAAGGCACTCCTCCTGAGGTCATTAGGGCCTTGCATGATGCTTTTAAAAAAGCTTTAGACAGTCCAGAACTTCAAAAAAGATATAACGAATTAGGATTGCCTATTGTATATAAAAACTCATCTGATTTTAAAGCAAATATTATAGATTCATATGAGAGTTACGTTAATATCCTTCCTTTACTACAGCAATAGTTAGTGTGTCTTTGTTTGGGTCCTATTGATCTTTTTTCACCGGTTAGGCCAATCAGAACCCAATGCAAAGTAACCTTTTTAAGTATAAATAAGTAGGTGAATATGCGAATAAGAGTTACCTTGCCCGAGCTTATAACAACGGCTGTTATATTCATATTTGCTATCGCACTGCTTGTATTAACCCGGGGTATGCCAATCATGGACGAAGGTTCTCCCGGGCCAAGGTTTTTCCCATTGATATTAGCAATTGCATTTGCTGTTTTGGATTTGCTTTATTTACTCGAGCGTTTTTTTTCCAAACACGCTTCGAATTCAGCGATCATTTTCCCCAAAGTACTTAAGCCATATCTATACGTAGGATCGGCATTCGTTATTGTTCTCCTTTGGGAACGTCTTGGTGCAGTGCCGACAATTCTCATTACAGGACTATTTCAGTTTCGAGTGATCGAAAGCCTGTCATGGGAAAAAACTATTATTGCATCTTTAGTTATGAGTGTATTTACCTATGTACTTTTCCAGCGAGTACTTGGAATCAACCTTCCTGCAGGATTATTTACATGGCTATTAGTACGATAAGGGGGTGTTGATGGATGTATTTGGATTCCTAATACAGGGTTTTGGGGTTGCTTTACAGCCTGCAAATTTAGCTTTTTGTGCCTTTGGTGTAATTGTCGGTACTTTGGTAGGGGCGCTTCCTGGTATTGGTCCCACAGGCGCGATTGCTATGCTTCTAGCAGCAACTTATAAATTGGGTCCTACGGCAGCAATGATTATGCTTGCAGGTATTTATTACGGCACACAATATGGTGGTACTATTACTGCAGTCCTCATGGGCTTACCTGGGGAAGCATCTTCGGTAGTAACGATATTCGATGGCTATGCATTAGCTAAGCAAGGTAAAGCCGGTAAAGCACTCGGCATAGCGGCTATAGGTTCTTTTATCGGTGGAACTGTTGGGGTAATTGGGCTTATGTTTCTCGGCCCAGCGCTTGCAAATATGGCTTTGAAATTTGGCCCAGCCGAATACTTTACTGTACTGTTAATGGCATTTTCTATGGTTACCTCTTTCGCTGGTAAATCAATGGTTCGTGGTTTTATTTCTCTCTGCCTTGGTGTTTCAATTAGTCTTGTCGGCCTTGATGTCATTACTGGCTTACCTAGATTTACCTTCGGGCATCCCAGTCTTTACGGAGGAATAGATTTTCTTCCTATAGTCGTGGGTTTGTTTGGCTTAAGTGAGATAATACTAAACTTCGAAAATCCGGAAAATGGAACACTAATAAAAGCCGATTTGCGTCTTTCTAAAATGTTTCCGTCCAAAAGCGAAATCAAGGAAGCCGCAGGCCCTATGGCACGTGGTACGGTAATTGGATTCCTTTCCGGCACTCTGCCAGGTGTTGGAGCTACTTTGGCTTCATTTCTAAGCTATGGTACCGAAAAGTTGCTTTCCAAACACCCAGAAAAATTTGGCAAAGGCTCTATTGCTGGGCTCGCTGGACCTGAAACCGCTAATAATGCCCTTACTTGTGGAGCTTTCGTTCCAATGCTTAGTATGGGTATTCCTGCTGGCGCCGTATCGGCATTACTTCTTGGAGCTCTACTTATGTTCGGGCTTCATCCTGGGCCAACTATTTTTACCGAACAGTCCAATGTTGTCTGGGGACTTATAGCGAGTATGTATATCGGTAATGTTATGCTTGTAGTTATCAATATGGCATTCGTTCCTGTTTTAGTCTGGGTGATGGATAAGATACGCCCTTATCTTTCTACTGTTGTTTTGTTTCTTTCAATTTTTGGGGTTTACAGTTTTCGTGGTTCTTCGACCGACATATTGATAATGACCATTGCGGGTATCGTTGGTTATTTGATGAAAAAAATGGATTTCCCTCAAGCCCCTGTTATTCTTGGTATCATCCTTGGCTCAAATATAGAACATAATCTTCGAATGGCACTGACAATTTCCGATGGGAGTCTCGACATATTCATAAAAAATCCTCTCTGCGTTGGATTCCTTATCGCTACCCTTTTTTCACTGATTTTAGGAATAGTCATGCAGTTAGGAAAGGGCAAAACTCTTAGGAGGGATGACATTGAAGTGTAATAGTATTGATTTTTTGTTATTACTAATTAGTTGAATCTATATGTCGTATTTATATGACAACATTAAGAATGATAAAAGGAGAAGCCTGTGAGTAAAGAATTCGAGCGTATCGTTCCAAGCCCTCTAGTTTTCGAAAAACTCGCCGAGGGTTTTCAGTTCATCGAAGGCCCCATTTGGTTCCATAATGCCGGATATCTTATTTTTAGCGATATTTATGGTGATAAGATGCATAAGTGGTCTAGCAAGGAAGGGCATACGGTTTTCCGCGATCCTAGCGGCAAAGCGAATGGGAATGCTTTAGACAAACAAGGCCGAATAGTATCCTGCAATCATATGGCTAGAAGTGTTTTACGTTATGAATTAAATGGAAGTGTGACTACACTCGCTTCCCATTTTGAAGGCAAAAGCTTAAATAGCCCTAATGATGTTGTGATTAAAACAGATGGCAATATTTATTTTACTGATCCTACTTCCGGAATTGTTTCCGATAAAGCCGGGAAAATCAGACCTCAAGAATTAGATTTTTCTGGTGTTTTTAGAGTTGATCCCGATGGAAAAGAACTCATCCTTTTAACAAAAGAGTTTACTAAACCTAATGGCCTGGCTTTTTCTCCGGATGAATCATTGCTTTATATCAACGATACAAAAGACAAGCTCATTAGAGTTTATGATGTGAGAAAAGATGGAACCATTTTTAACGGCAGGCTTTTCGCAAAGCTTGAAGGTGAACAGCCGGGAGTACCTGATGGTTTAAAAGTCGATTCCGAGGGGAATGTCTATTGCTCTGGCCCCGGTCCTGGCATTTGGGTATTCAATCCATCCGGCGACCATCTTGGTACTATTCTTCCTCCAGAAAAAGCAGCTAATTTCGCGTGGGGTGACGACGATTGGAAGACCTTATATCTATGTGCTTCAACATCTCTTTATCGTATTAGACTTGGGGTGAAGGGTATCGCTATACCTTGATTATATTTGTTTGATGAAAGAGTGGAGGGAATATAATATGAGATTTAACAAAATGAAATCCAAACTGGCTAATGGAGAACCTGCCCTAGGTGTTACATTACAAGAAGTTTCGCTTCAGAGTGCTGAGATTCTTGGCCTGCTTGGATTTGATTATATCAATATCGACTGCCTCCACTCTTCCCTTAACGTCGAAAGTGTCGTACCGATGGTCCTTGCTGCTGAGTTGCGTGGAATTACAACGCTGGTCAGGGTTCCGGAGAACCGTGCGGAAGTAATACTTCCTTACCTCGATGCTGGAGTCCATGGAATTATTGTTGCCGAGATGGATAACGCCGAAACTGCACGACGTTTGGTAGATGCTGTCAAATTCGAGCCTGAAGGCAAAAGAAGCCTTGCTTCCGTTCATGCTTCCGATTTCGGCTTAACAGAACCCTTGGCAAAATATGCCGTTTCCGCTAATTGTGAAACCATGGCAATAGGTATAGTTGAAAGTGCAATTGGAATTGATAATATAGAAGAAATATTAAGCACTCAAGGCTTGGATGCAGTAATAATAGGCACTACGGATTTATCCAAAGCGTTGGGAGTTACCGGCCAACCTGATCATCCTCTCATGCAAGATGCTATGAACAAAATCCTTGCCGTAGGAAAAAAGACAGGCAAGACTATTGGAATTACTTTAAAAAATGGTGAGGATCCGAAGTCAATGATTAATAAAGGATTCGGAATCATCGGAGTTCATTTAAAGGCTCTTTTAATTAGCGCGGCAAAAAATCATCTGTCAGATGCGCGTGGATAATTAATACTTATCTTAAGGAGTTTTAAGATTATGGAAATTTGGAAAGTCGCAATACTAGTCGATAATCTTGACGAAGCAATTGATTATTATACAAACGTGTTAGGGATGTCTGTAATTCGTAGAAAAGCGAAATCGCTTCATCTGGACGCAGGAAATGTCCGGATTGAGTTGATCGCAAAAGAAGTATACAAAGATGATGAAAGGTTGGGTAGGCTTGGGGTGCATCACTTATCTATTAAAACAGATGATATTGAAAAGACAGCCAGTGATTTGAAAGCGAAAGGCGTAAAATTTATAAAAGAACCTGTTGATCGCGGTTTAGGCCTTAAGATAGCTTTCTTCGATGGCCTTAATGGAGTAAACCTTCAACTTTACGATCAGAAAGAAGAAACCTAATATGGCTTATATACACCTTGTCAGTTTTCGTGTTGAGAAATAAGAGTACTCATCCATTTTCTCGACTAAACATGCGGTTCAACCGGAGGCCAAGAATAAATCAGCAACACAATGGTCTGAAAACCAGAGGGTGCTACACCTTTGACAGAATCAATGTCTAAATAAAATGATGGTCCTAAAACTCCCAATGAAACAGAAACGCTACTATGCATTTCACTATAGACGATTCGACCCTGCTCGTCGCACTGTGGCCCTATAATAGAATTGGAGAGTTTTGAAGCATCCAGCTCAGCACTTGCCCCATGCAAGCGGGGTCCTCGATGACAGTCAGCCCCCTTGAAAGAAGCGCTTCCATTTTCGAGGCAGCCGAGCTCGCCGAATCTTCGGCAATCGCTCCGGCGTGCCCCATTCTGCGCCCCCTGGGTGCCGATTTTCCCGCGACGAACGCTGCCACCGGTTTCGTCATAGTCGAGCGAACGTATTCCGCGGCTTCGATCTCAGACATACCGCCGACCTCCCCGATGAGCAACACTCCATTGGTTTCGTCATCGCCCTCGAAAAGAGCAAGAACTTCCCTATAATCCATCCCGACAAGAAAATCTCCCCCTATTCCGACGCAGGTCGATTCGCCGAGCCCGAGCGCTCCAAGCTGCGCCACCGCCTCATACATAAGCGTTCCGGAGCGCGAGACGATGCCCACGCAGCCCTGGGCATGAATAGCCCCGGGCATGATCCCCACCTTCGCCTTGCCGGGACTGATCACGCCCGGGCAGTTGGGGCCGATCAGGCGCGATGCGGGATAATCGGGAAGGACTCTGCGGATGCGAATCATATCGGCCACGGGAATGCCTTCCGTAACACAGACGATAAGCTCAATCCCGGCTTCAAGCGCTTCGTGAATGGCATCGGCGGCGCCTGCAGGTGGGACGAAGATCGCCGAAGTATTTGCCCCTGTCTCAGCCTTCGCCTCCGTTACGCTCCTGTAGACGGGAAACCCGTTTATCCTTTCGCCGGGCTTCTCCGGTGACACCCCCCCCAACACCCTGGTACCATAGTCGCGCATCGCCCGGGCGTGTGACAGTCCTTCGGTTCCCGTTATCCCCTGCACAATGAGTTTCGTATCTTTATCGACGAGAATCGACATGGAACCTACCTCCTTCCTTCGGCGCCAGCCGCCTCTGCCGCCAGCGTCGCCGCGGCATCCATGGTTTCGGCGAATCGAATCGGGAAGACGTCGTCTTTGATCGCTTCGAGGAGAGAACGCCCCTCCCCTGCCCGATTCCCCGCGAACCGCGCCACGATGGGTATGTGGCGCTTCGGCAGGGCGTAACTCGCCGTCGAAGCCTCCGCGATCGCCTCGGCGACGCCCGCCGCCACCACGTCGCAGCGCACTATGCCGCCGAGCACGTTGATAAGAATCACCTTGACGCGGCGATCCTCGATAATAAGCGAGAAAGCTTTTCTTACCGCTTCCTTGCTCGCCCCTCCTCCTAAATCAAGAAAATTGGCGCTCGTCCCTCCCCTGAGCAAGAGGGCGTCGAGGGTGGCCATCGCAAGTCCGGCGCCGTTTACCATGCATCCTATATCGCCGTCGAGTTTCACATAGGTAAGCCCATACTTGGATGCCTCGAACTCCTCCGGCGCGCCCTCCTCGATATCTCGGTACGCCAAGAGTTCGGAATGTCGGAAGAGGGCGTTGTCATCGAAAGAAATCTTACAGTCCAGAGGAAGAAGCCTGCCGTCGGAGAGCCGGGCCAGCGGGTTGATCTCAAGAAGGGAACAATCGCAGGAAGTAAAGACTTCGTAGAGTTTTTGAACCATACCGAAGAACATCCGACGACAAGCGCTTTCGAGCCCAAGCGATACAGCGAGGGCACGCATCGAATGCGCCGTCGGACCGAGGCAGGGGTCGATGAGTACCCGGGCGAATGCTCCCTGCGAAGCCTCTTCAACATCGCCGCCGCCCGCCGCCGAGGCGAGGAGGGCGATCCGCGCGTGCTTCCGATCGATGGACAACGATAGGTAATATTCCTTGGCTATGGAGAGGGCTTCCTCAATATAGACACGACGGACGCGTGCCCCTTCGGGGCCGGTCTGCCTTGTTATAAGGCGCATACCCAGGAATTCCTCGTACAGGCTAGCAGCCTCATCGCGCGTCGCGGCAAACCTCACGCCGCCCGCCTTGCCTCGTCCGCCTGCGTGGATCTGCGCTTTGACGACGACATGGCCGCCAAACTCGTCGGCGGTAATCGCCGCGTCGCGCGCCGATACCGCCAGTCTTCCCCTGGGCACAGCAATGCCGTAACGACCAAGAATCTCCTTGGCTTGGTATTCGTGGATGTTCATGGTTCGCCTTCCGCCCCCTCGGGCGAGTCGATGAATTCCGTCCTCTTCGATGAGGACGGATCGCAGGCAGGTCTTCGGACTCGCGAGCCCTTTTGTCATTTTCCTACTAGCCGAAGCTTCCCAGGGGCGTGGCGCTCCCAGTGCCATAAACGGCGTTCGTTCTCGCATACCGCTGCGGGGCAGTTCCGGATTCTCGCCGGATTCCCTTTTGATTCCGCGCCGCTTCCCTGCTGAAAGGGGGCGGGACGGAAACCTGCGACGTCTTACTATCAGGCTGAAAACGGGGAAATGTCAAGCAAAGCGCCCATGCGATTGGTTCTTTTCTTTATGACTGTCGGCTTTTTTATAGGCATATATCTCGAAATAAACCCCAATCGGCCTTAATTACCGAACAACAAATTCCAATTATTATTGTATACTTAGGTTATAATGAAAGAAGAATACACGGTCATCCAATCGGTGGACAGGGCTCTCCTTCTCCTCGAATACATCATTTCGCATCCGGAAAAAAAACTTACGCTGACCGAGCTCGCCGAGGTGATGGATTTGGATAAGAGCTCTGTATTCCGCATCCTCACCACCCTGTCCAGGCACGGATTAGTCAGGCAGGAGGAGGGGAAAAAGCTTTACAAACCGGGGTTCGGAATCTTCGGCCTGGCCTCGTCGATCTACGAGCAAATGAAGCTTCCCGTGGTCGTCTCGCCCTATCTGCGGGAAATAGCGAGGAAAACCCAGGAAAATGCCCATCTTGCGGTTAAATCGGGTACCCAGGCCGTATTCATTGACAGAGAGCAGGGAACGAACCGGATATTGACCAACACGAACATAGGAGACACGGAGGAGCTTCATTGCACCGCGGTCGGCAAGTGCCTTATTTGCGACTATTCCCGGGAAGAGCTGGATATTCTTTTCGGCGGACAGACGCTGAGGCGCTTCACGGAACGGACTATCACCGACCTAGACGCCTTAAGCGGGGAACTCGACGAGGTAAAAGCCAAAGGGTACGGAACGGATATCGAAGAATACGAACCGAACGTGGTCTGTCTCGCCTGCCCGATAATCAATTACCAAGGTAAGATCATCGCCGCCATCGGCATCTCCGGAACCAAGGACAGAGGGCTGCCGGACCTTGAACGGAATATCGGCATCATACAGGAAGCCGCGGCGGCGATAAACAAGCTCCTTACCGGGACCGAGCCTACAAACGGAGCAGCTTCTTCAGGCTGAGCGCAGTTTCTATAGCTCCGGTCAGTTTCAATTTCCCATGCAAATAGGTCGACTCGATCGTTTGCTTTCCCGATAGAACATCGGCCCAGGCGCTGGCGGAGCTTGTAATTACCAGATTCGGATCGGCCGGAAGCCGGTCTTCCTCGACACGAACCTCCCCTCCCCGCATAAAGAAGACGGACATTCGCTTTACGCCTCCGGCAAATGCGGCCCCGGCCAGTTCCAGACCAATCCGCATATCCTCCCGCACGAGCGCCGGGGAGCTCATCCTGGAAGGAAGCCCTCGGGTGAGCTGAACCGCCAGAAGGCAGGATTTCTCGGAATTCTCCAGGCTCTCCGTTTTTGCCAGCAGGCGCTTCGCCGCCCGGGCCTCCCGGAGTTCGCCCCGCTTTTCGACATAAGCCTTCAGGGGCGAGAGGATGGCGCCATCCGGCCTAAGGCGCACTTCCCTTCCCGTTTCAGCCGAGCGGGCGATGGCCAGGTCGATCGAGAGGACTTCCATCGCCTCCGGAAAGCTGAGCCGGGGCTTCTCTTCACCCCGAATCGCCCTGACAAAATTCCATGCCGAACCGACGAATCCCAATTTCCAATCCGAGGGAATTTGAAAATGCCGCCATTCGTTTCCGGAATAGAGGCTCACCGAAGGACCCGCGAGGAGATTTCCCGTGCAGCGATTTATCGTGACGAGGCCGGCCGAACCAGAAACCTGTATCCATTCGTCGTTAGCGTAATAACGGGAAGGTATTTCCATTTCCTGGCTGTACACGTATTCGCAGAGACCGAAGGCTTCCCGCCCCCTGTACTTCCACATGACGGCGGCGGGGGAATCGATCACCGACGCTGTTGTCCCGATCCAGGCTGATACTTTTTCTATCGGCCCCAGGAGAAATCTCGCGGTGGACCAAAGGTGATGCCCGTGATCGAAGGTCTGCATTCCCCGGCCTTCGGCAAATTCCCTGAGCCTCCAGGCCCAGGCCGAAGGGGGAACCGGCCAGCCCCCCTTGCCGCCGGCTATCAGCTTGATCGATAGAGACGAGGGCTTGCCTATGTACCCCTCCCCGATTATTCGGGAAACGAATCGGACAGGTGGGTGGAAGAGGTAGTTTTCCGTAACCTTGCACACTGTCGCGGCCGAGGCGGCGGCGCGGACAAGCCGCTCTGCGCTTACCCTATCGATGGTCATGGGTTTCTGCAAAGCCAGATGCTTTCCGGCTGCCATGGCATCCAGACTGATATCGACATGGGAGGTATGGGGGGTGAGTATTTCCACCGCGTCCACGGCGGGATCTTCCAACAGCCTCCGGTAGTCGGTGTAGTGTCTTTGCGCCCCCCATTCGGCGCAGCGGCGCAGGGCTGTCTTTTCATCGGAATCGCAGACGGCGGCAATATGGACCGCCGGTATCGCCCGGTATCCTTCGTACGCCATATCGGCAATCCTTCCGCATCCGATGATTCCGATTCCTATACTATCCATCCCCAAACCTTCCTGCCGCACTCTTTCTCTTGTTCCTTCCCTTTGTCATCGCCCGAGTTCCCTTTGTATCCTTTGGGCTATTCCTTTAGGGGATAGTATAAAGCGCTCCAGGAGCTGATCATAGGTCGCGGAATGGATAAACTGACGTTCTCCCTTCGAATCGAGGGTATTAAGGGCGATTATGCGGCCGGCGCGATCCTTACCAAAAAGGCTTTCCCTGGCCATTTTATATAAAAACCCGTTATTGTGCTCCGCCAGGATGATGGGTCTTCCGTCTTTCACGAGGGTCGTCATCATCTCAGGGTCGAAGGAGGGCATGTCGACCACCCCTGCCCGGATACCTTCCTTTTCGAGAAGAGCCGCCGCCGACAGCGCCTCGTGCACGCCCCGACCGGCGGAGACGATGACCGCCTCATCATCCTGTCCCCCCTTGAGCCGATATCCCCGTCCATAGCCGAAGACGAAATCCGAGCCGTAAAGCAGCGCCGAAGCGGAACGCATGATTCTGGCGTAGACGAGTCCCTTGTTTCCCTCCATAACCCACCGCATAAACCCGATGAGCTGGTTGGGGCAGGAGATATCGACTATTTTAAGATGGGCCAGTTCGCCGAACAGGAGCGCGTCATCGTTGCCCATGTGGGTGGAGCCGTTCGTTTTAGTCTCAAAATTGGGGGCGGCGGCGAGGAATACCAAGTCGAGGTTGTGGCCGCTGGAGAGCCAGCCGGAAGATTCGATCACCTCCTGGCGCTCCTGATAGCCTATGGCAATCCTCCGCATCACCCTCCAGTCGAAGAAGGGGCAGAAGGTGCTCACCCAGGTGTTGTAGCCGAGCGCGGCCAGAGCTTCGCCTATGTTTATCATGTTCGATTCCGCCACCCCGACATTGAAAGCCTTCGTTGAATCCGCCCAGGCAAGACCGGCTTCCAAACCGCTGGTGGAAGCCAGATCGGCGTCGACCGTAGCGATTTTTCCCGAACGACCGAATTCCTTCATGCACTCGCTGATCACCCAGCTGGCCATGTAGGATCGGGAGGGATCGAGGACAGGTAGCCGATCGGGATCGTAGGGAATCCGCTTGTCCCGCGGCGGGGCTTTCCGTACCTTGGGGCCGGCTTCCGATACGTCCTTCAACGATACACCGTGGGTATCGGTCCCTTCGCCTCCGATTCCCATCGCCCTGCCCCGCCCGGCCAGCGAGGCGGCTTCCTCGGAAGGAAGAGAGGCGAGAATCTCCTGGTAGCGTTCGGTACGCAGCTTCTTTCGCCGTTCCTGGAACTGGATTTCCTGGGCTGCGAGCTCGGGAGGAATTTCGCCCTTGTGGCTGACGCAAAAGCTCGAATAGCCGCCAAAGCCCTTACGGGCGCGACAAAGAATGGCGGTGGGCTTTCCGCTCCGGGGGCTTTGCTTGAAATCGCCCAGGGCCTGTAGGAGGGCCGGATAATCCGTACTGTCCACAGAGACCACCTTCCAGCCGAAGGATTCGAACCAGCCTTCCATATTGTTCATGGGAAAAGCCGTAGCCCGCGGATTGTCCAACTGGCCGCCGTTGACATCCACCAGAAGGCAGAGGTTGTCCACTTTTTTGGCCCCGGCATACATGACAGCCTCCCAGATCATGCCCGCCTGGATCTCTCCGTCTCCGGTCAGGCAGAACACGTCGAATCGGGGTTCTTCCTTGCCCGCCAAGGCAAAGCCCTGGGCGACGCCCAATCCATGTCCCTCCGGCCCCGTCGCGATATGGATACCGGGCAGCAGGGGACCGGGATGCCCATTCAATAGGCTTTCCTGGGAGCGGGAGTTCTTGAGCAGGTTCTTATCGAAGTAGCCTAGATCGGCATAGATCGAAGCCAGGGTGGCCACGGCGTGCCCCTTGCTGAGCACGAACATGTCCTGTCCGAGCTTGGTCGGTTCCTCCACCGAATACCGCATGCACCCGCCGTAATAGAGCGCCACAAGAGGAACGACCGCAGAAAAAGCACCGCCGATGTGGATTCCCCTATCCACCGCGTCCCGACCCTGTTCGAGGCAGAGAATCCGTATCTCCGAATCCTTGATCCGCAACAGGGATACAAAGCCTTCATTCATGTTGCCGACTTCCATATCATTCCCTCCCCAGCCGTTTTCTCGCCGCTTCCTTGATCGTTTCCCTTCCCGGGGACTCCAGGTTCAGTATCCCCTCCGAGACAAGGTGCTTCAGGGCGGGGAGAACGATCTGCCCGGGAAGCGATAGGAGTATTTCCGGAAAACTCTTGTGGGTCGCTTCCGAAATGGACTTAAGAGCCTCCCGGGACTCTCGCTGAGGCTCGCGGCGCTCCTCAGGGTATCCGGAGCCCCACTCGACCGAAAAAAGGCGATCGAAGATAAAGCCGAGATTAAGCTCCCCCGCCCAGCCGTATCCCTGGTTGAGGGCCAAGGATACGCAGTTGCCGCTGTTAATCCGGGCGAAGAGCCAGGCGTCCAGCGGAGAAAGCAAATGACCGCAGGTCATCCCCGGGTACTGCATCACGGCATTAAGATATCCCTGGCCTGTGCCGCACCCTCCGATCACCAGGTCCGCGATGTCCAGATGAATAAGAAGCGCGGACATGAAACCCGTATGGGTATAGAGCAATTGAGGCTCGTCGCTTTTGCTCCTCATCCCCGCGTTGATGAGTTCGAGGCCTCGTCCGCTCAGCGCCGCCATGATGGCAGGGTTTTTGTCCGCGGCGCTGACTTCGCTTATTACCGCCACTCTCATTGCATCCCCCTTACTCGCGCGGCAGGCGGGCATCATCGGCCGATGCTTCTGATAGCGCGCGCCGCATGGTCGTTCAAAGTCCGATCCGGTGGTGTTCCTTCTGTACTTCGTCGCACCAGGGCCCGACATTCCAGCTTCCAAAGACTCCCAGACCGCCGAGTTCATCGTCGCCCATATAAACCGGCACCGTAATCACCGAAAGGCCATCATAGGCGTAGGCCTGTTCGAGGGCTTTAGTGAACGAGGCGATATCGTAGCCGCCGAACAGGGCGTTAACACCCTCGACTGCCCCGGCCAGCGCCCTGTAGTCGATATTCACGGAATCCTTCGTCCGGTAGACATTGCCGTACTGGGCTTTTTGGAGCCCGGCTATGGCCGCCATGCTCCGGTTGTCGAAAATGATTAAACATCCCCTCGCCCCATGCTCCACCCCGTCGAGGATGATTTGCGGGGTCATGGTAAAACTGCCGTCGCCCGAAAAGGCGAAGGTGTAGACGGGCCGGTCGGCCAGGGCGGTGCAGAGAAGAGCGCTGGCGGCCAGCCCCATGTATGAGGCTCCGGTGTCGGAGAACGTCAGGCCATAGGCTTCGTCCTCCGCTATCTGAAAGCCGTTCGCCTGGACGTCGCCCGCGTCGAAGTAGCGGGCGGCGCCCTTGCGGAGGGCGAAGCGATAGGCGGCCTCTATGGCCGCCGGTTGGCTGAGGACTTCCCTCCCCCACAGGGGGTCGAAAAGGATGGGATTTTCAAAACGTTTTTTCTTGAATTCCTGCCATTCCCGCTTTTTAGCCAGATTTATCTCAAGCCAGGGCGATGGTGCGGTTTTTGCCGCAAACCCTTCCTTTTTAAGGACTTCGATCCAGGCGCGTAAGTTCAGTTTCGCGTCCCCGACGACCGCCACCGTGCGGTTATAGTGTCCCGCGTCCACAGCCCTGGTGTTAAAATTGACGACAGCCCTGGCCTTCTTCCATGCCGTTCCCGAGCAATCCCACTGGCATACGGCCCTGGCGCCGATAACGATCGCCAGGTCGGCTTCGTTCATTGCGAAATTTCCGCAGATGCTCCCCTTGGAACCGCCTACCGCCATGCAGCGTCTGGAGGAATAGGGAACCACCCCGCTCATCTTGGCCCCCGGAACGATCACGGCATCCAAAAGCTCGGCCAATTCCAGTATCTCGGGCCCACAGGAGGCCGCGCCGCCGCCGAATTTGATCGTCACGGCACGAGCTTGGCGGGCCAGGGCGGTAGCCTGGATAAAGGCCTTTCGGTCCATACTGGCTGCCGGAGCGCAGCGGGGAGGCTCGGGAATCTCCAATAAATTGCAGGCTTCCATCACCGCCGATTGGGTATTCATGGGCAAAAGCAAAAAAAACGGACCGGGAAAATCGGGATTGAAGACCGTCGCGGCGCCCATTCTGAGGGCTGTGAACAGCGATTCCGGCGTATGGATCTGGTAGCCCGACCCCATGGTATTCACCAGGGAAAGAAAGCCCCCCTGTCGCGCGATGGGAATCTGCTGCATGTTGGGTCCTTCGCCGTGGGTGGTCTGATCGCCATAAATATGGTAGACACCGATCCCGTTAGAGGCAGCGGCAAGAGAGCCGGCGAAGGCGTGGAGGGCCCCAGGGCCTATGGAGGTTACGACAGCCGCAGTTTCCCCGTAATGCCATTTCAACATGGTAGCGCAGTGCGCCGCTTCGGTCTCGTTGCGGAGGTTCCACATCCGTAGCGCTCCCGCAGCCTCGTAGCAGGAGAGCACTTCCCCGAGGGCGGTGCTTCCATGGCCGAAAACGCCCAGGAATTTTCTCACCCCCTGGTTCAAGAGCCCCAAAACCAAGGCCTCCACTGTCGAAACAGACTGGAACTGCGGTATATCTCCCCTTTCGACCGCGGATCGAACGCCGCCGTTTTTTACGATTGCCCGGGCGCGGGCTTCTATGTCCTTCGTTTCCGAATTCATTGTACTGCCACCTTTTATAAGCGCGCCCCCGGCCGGTCTCAATCCCAAGGCCGCCAAAGCGCGCGATGTCATTATTGGCTATTGTACAAGTGTATTTATTATTAGTCAACAAAATGAAGAAAGAATTTGACATCTAAGCAATAGGATTGTACAATCTACAACTATTGGCGGATATTTTAGTTTCATTTTCTTAACCGAAAGACCGTATAGATGGTCTAAAGCTTTAGGAGGTAATCAAATGAAGGGGAAGAAGCTTCTATTGATTGCGGCTGCGCTGCTGTTGGTCGTTCCCAAGTTGTTCGCCGCGCCGGTGCTCATCGCCTTCAGCGTCTCCACCACCAGCAATCCGTTCTACGCAACCATGGCCCAGGGGGTAAAAGACGAGGCAGCGGCTCTCGGCTTCGATGTGATCATCCTGGATGCCCAGAACAAGATCGAAAAGCAGGTGGCCGACGTGGAGGATGCGCTGACCAAGAATATCAAAGTTTTACTCATAAACGGGGTGGACGACGGAGCCATACCCCTGGCCCAGAAAGCCCTGGGCAAGGGTATCCCCGTCATGGCCCTGCAGCGGAATCTCAACCCAGGCAACATGACCGCCTTTATCGGCACAAACAACGTGGTTCTGGGCGAGCAGCTTATCCATTGGTATGCGAGCACCCTGGGAGGTAGGCCTTCCAAGGTCCTTATTCTCACCGGAACCCCCGGAGCGGCATCGTCCGAAGACCGGATCAAGGGCATCAACGCCACCCTTCCCAAGTATCCGAACATCCAGGTACTGGCTTCCCAGACCGGTTACTACGACAGGGCCAAATCATTGCCGGTGGCCGAAAACATGCTGCTGCGATTCCCCGAGGCCGAAGCCATCCTCTGCCTTAACGACGAAATGGCCATGGGCGCCCTGGCGGCCGCTTCCTCTATGAACAAGCGCATCAAAATCACCGGCATGGACGCCAACCCCGACGCCCTCAAGGCGGTGGCGGAGGGCAAGCTCTATATGACCATTGCCCTGCCCCCCTACGATATAGGAAGAATCGGTGTCCAGTTCGCCAGGGATGTCCTCGCCGGCAAGCAGGTTCAGGCGATGAAGATCATGGATGTCAACTTCGTGACCGAAAAAAATGTCGGGCAGTTCAGAAAGTAAGGCCGAAACAAAGGACAGCCTCGAGACTCCCCAAGGGGCCTCGGGGCTTTCTGTCCTGGGTATATCGAAAGGCTTTCCCGGCGTCCAGGCCCTGGATGAGGTCTCCTTTTCCATACGAAGAGGCGAGGTTCACGCGATCCTGGGCGAAAACGGCGCGGGCAAATCCACCTTACTCAAAATTCTGAGCGGAGCCCTCCAGCCCGACTCGGGCCGGATTCTCTTGGACGGAAAAGAAATTTTCCTCAGGACCCCGGGAGCCGCCTCGCAGGTGGGAATCGCGGCGATCTACCAGGAACTCAGCCTGGTGCCCTGGCTCTCGGTGGCTCACAATCTTTTCCTGGGCAGGGAATGGATGGTGGGCCGATTCCTCATGTCCAAAAAGAAGCTAAAAGAAAAAGCCGATGAAGTTTTTTCCCTCCTTGGCCTTTCTCTCGATCCGAGCGCCATTGCAGGGAACCTGGGTATGGCGGAACAACAACTGGTGGAAATCTCCCGGGCTTTTTCGCGCAACGCGGGTTTTATCCTCATGGACGAACCCACAGCCTCCCTCACGGAAACGGAAATAAACCTTCTTTTCGGAAAAATCGAAACCCTCAAGAAGGCCGGGGTAGGCATACTCTACATTTCCCATCGGCTCGAGGAGATTTTTCGCATCGCCGATCGCGTAACCGTCATGAGGGACGGGAAAAGCGTCTACAGCGGCGCCGCTGGCGAACTCTCGCTTCCCGAACTCATCGCCCGCATGGTGGGGCGATCCATCGGCAATCACTATCCGAAAGAGGCTATCGAGCCCGGAGAACTCCTATTGGAAGCGAAAGACGGCGTTTCGGGCGAAGAAGGGCTTACATTGTCGCTTCGCCAAGGAGAAGTGGTCGGCCTGGCCGGCCTGGTGGGGGCGGGAAGAACCGAATGGGCCCGCAAGCTTTTCGGCGCCGACCCCGATCCTAAAACGCGTTTCAGGATTTGCGGAACCGAGGTCTCGGTCTCCTCTCCCCGGCAGGGCCGGGATTTGGGAATGGGCATGGTGCCGGAGAACCGGAAGGAGCATGGGCTTATTTTAGGCAGGTCGGTGCTTCACAATATAACGATCACCATTATGGACTGGCTTTCGGGATTCGGCATCGTCGATCGGAAGCGCCAGTCCGCCGTTTCCTCCGAGTATATCGGGAAGCTATCCATTAAATGTCCTTCGGATACCGTGGATATCTCCACCTTAAGCGGCGGAAATCAGCAAAAAGCGGTTCTGGCCAAGTGGCTCGCCCGAAAAGGGAAGATCATTATCCTGGACGAACCCACCAGGGGGATAGACGTGGGGGCGAAGCTGGAAATGTATCAGCAAATGAACGCCCTATGCCGGGAAGGCAAGGGAATCATCCTCATATCCTCCGATCTCCCCGAACTCCTCTCGATGAGCGATCGGCTCTATGTCATGCATGAAGGAAGATTCGTAGCCTCGCTGGACAAAAAAGAGGCCAGCCAGGAAAAAATCCTCGAGTACGCCTCGGGACTCAACTATGGCCAAACAATCAGGAATGGGAGTGAAGGAATATGAAAATGCTGTCACGAAGCGGTCTTTCGATGTTTATGTCCCGCTACGGCTCGTTCGGCGTCCTCTTCGTCATCAGCCTTGCTATGTCCTTGGCGAACAAATCCTTTCTCACCCTTCCCAACCTCGTCAACGTGGCCCGGCAGGTCTCTATCAATACCATCATTTCAGCCGGCATGACCTTCATCATCATCACCGCCGGCATCGACCTCTCGGTGGGATCCCTGGTGGCGCTTTCCAGTTGCGTGGCGATGATTATCATCGAAGCCACCGGATCCTCGCTGCTAGGGATATGCACAGGCATCCTCATCGGCGGCGCGGCCGGAGCCTTTAACGGAGCCTTCGTGGCCTGGGCGGGGATTCCTCCTTTTATCGTCACCCTGGCCGGCCTCACCATCTACCGGGGAATCGCGCTGATCATAACGGGGGGAACGCCGATCATCAGGTTCGAAGGGGGCTTCCGCGCCCTCGGGCAGGGCGCCCTCCTGGGCATACCCGTGCCTGTGATCATCATGCTCATCGTCGTCCTTTTTATGCATTTCCTCCTCACCCGGACAGCCTTCGGGACCCACGTCTATTCGGTGGGCGGGAACGAAGAGGCGAGCCGTCTCTCGGGGATCAAGGTGGGAAAGGTCAAATTCCAGGTCTATGTAATGGGAGGGATGCTCACGGCGCTGGCGGGCATGGTGCTCATGGGCAGGCTCTCCTCCGCCCAACCCAATACGGGAGAAGGCTTCGAGCTCGACGCCATCGCGACGGTGATATTAGGCGGCACCAGCCTCATGGGAGGCAGGGGGACGATTTGGGGCACCCTGGTCGGAGCCTTCATCATCGGCATTCTGAACAACGGCTTCAACCTCATGGCCGTGGACGCCCATTTCCAGTTGGTCGCCAAGGGGATAATCATCCTCCTCGCCGTGCTCCTGGACCGTTATCTAAAACGAAAGCAGGCGTGATAAAGGCTGTCGGCCTCAAATCCATACCCTGAAAAGGCATTGGATTCTCATTCCGCTTGTCCTTCCGCCGCCTTTCCCTGTAGTATCCCTCCCATGGAACTCAGCCCGGCGGCGATAGCCGTCATGTGCCTCGCCGCCTTTGCCATAGGTGTCGCCAAGAGCGGAATCGCGGGAATCGTGACTTTTTTCACCCCTTTCGTGGCCATGACCATGCCCTCGAGAATGGCCACCGGTATTATGCTTCCCCTCATGATCGCCAGCGATATCGTCGCCGTTTTGTATTGGCGGCGCAAGGCAAAATGGGAGACACTCAGGTGGGTGCTTCCGGGCTCGCTCAGCGGCCTGACTCTCGGTTTCATTCTTCTGAAGAACATCGACGATGAGACCTTCAAGCCGATACTAGGTTTGTTTATCGTCTTCATCACATTGATCGGTATGGGTCTTAAATATTTCAAGTTCAAGATAAAGGGCGAAACGAAAAGCCTTCCCTTGCTGGCGGGTCTGTTCGCCGGTTTTTTCGCCATGCTCGCCAACGCCTCGGCGCCGATCATCGCGATTTATTTCCTGGCCATAGATCTCAAAAAAGAAGATTTCGCCGGCACCAACGCATGGTTTCTCATGACGACGAACATGCTCAAGCTTCCCTTCAGCCTTGCCCTCGGCACGATCACGGTTAGTCATTTCGGCTTGGACGCCCTTATCTTTCCCCTGTCGCTGGCCGGCCTGGCCCTGGGAATCAGGTTCGTGAAGCGGGTGCCCCAAAAAACATTCACCTTCATTATCCAGGGCTTGTCGATTTTGGCGGGCCTGCAGCTGCTCTTTTAAGGCTCCGACCCCGGTGTCGGGGCGCCGGGGCGAAGCCTCCGGGTCGGCCGATCGAGGGCTAAAACTCCCGGATCAGCATATCCTCGTAGCTTTCGCGCCGCACCGATAGGCGATGCCTCCCCTCCCCGGTGGTCATGACCACCGCCGGACGGGGAATTCTGTTATAGTTGGAAGCCATCGAGTGATTGTAGGCGCCGGTGGAAAAAACGGCGACGATATCGCCGGGCTTCGGCTCGGCAAGTCCCACATCCTTGACGAGGATATCCCCCGATTCGCAGCATTTTCCGGCTATGGTAACGACGGTATCGTGGCTCCAGTCGGCCTTGTTCGCGCTGATGGCGTGATACCTGGCTTCGTAGAGGGCCGGTCTTATATTGTCCGTCATTCCTCCGTCCACGCCCACATAGGTTCGAATCCCGGGAATAGTCTTGACGGAACGGAGCTCGTAGAGGGTAATGCCTGCTTCGCCGATGATCCACCGTCCTGGTTCGATGGTTACCATGGGCATGGGGATTTTAGCCTTTTCCATTTCGAAGCGGATAAGCTGCATCATGGGATCCAGGAAATAGCCGAGTTCCGTTTCCGGATCGCCGGGAAGATAGCGGATGCCGAAACCGCCGCCGAGGTTGAGTTCCGACACATCGAATCCGTAATCCGTATGAACATCCACGATGAGTTTCAGGGCGACGCCGAGGGCGGCGAGGTGGGAAAAATTGTCCCTGATCTGGGAGCCTATATGGAAATGGAAGCCTCTAAAATCGATGTGAGGGGAGTTGAGGACGGCGCGCATATAATCGTTCCGCACCGAGGAATCGAGGGGAATGCCGAATTTCGAATCCAGGCTTCCGGTCGAGATGAAGCGATGGGTGTGGCTGTCCACGCCGGGGGTTATCCGATAAAGGAGTTTTACCTTCTTGCCCAGGCGGGCGGCGATGCGCTCTACTTCGCTGATCTCCCGCAGGTTGTCGGAAATGATTCGTCCGACATCGTTTTCTATGGCGTATTCGAGTTCGTCCAGGGTTTTCGCGTTCCCGTGGAAGACGATCGCCCCGGGATTTACTTGCGCTTTCAAGGCGGCGAACAATTCGCCGCCCGAAACCACGTCGATCCCCAGCCCCTCCTGGTCGATGATCCTGCACATGTCCAGGGTTTGGAACGCCTTGGAGGCGTAAACCGCGCGCGTATTGGGGTATTTTTCGAGAAAAGCTTTCCTCACGCTCGAACAACGTTCTCTGACGGCGGATTCGGAAACGACATACAGAGGCGTCCCGTAATGGGAGGCGAGTTCCACGGTATCGACTCCGTCGTAGAACAGGTGATTGAACCGTACGCTGGCATGGGAATTGAATTCGCCGATGTCCATTCAGCATCCCTCCTTCAACAAGCCCAGGGCCGCGGATATTTGCAGGGCGACGCCGACGGGTAGACAACGCTCATCGATATCGAAGAGCTTCGAATGGAGCGGCGCCCTTATGCCTTTTTCGCCATTCCCGCAGCCCAGATGATAAAAGGCGCCCGGTCGCTCCTGCAGGAAAAACGCGAAATCCTCCACGCCAAGGCTGGGCTTTTCCCGCCACAGGAGGTTTTTATCCCCGAATAAAGCCTTCGCTTCTTTTTCGACCAGGTCCACTACAGCCTTGTGATTTATCAGGGCAGTGTATCCCGGGCGTATTTCCACTTCGCCGGAGCCCCCAAGGGCGGCGGAAATATTTTCAACTATGGAATTGACGCGTTGCGCGATTCTAGATCTCACATCAGGGCTTGTCGTTCTTATGGTGCCCGTCATGTATACTTCGTCGGCGATTATGTTGTTGCGTTGGCCGCCATTTATCGTACCTACGGTTATTACCGCTTCCTCCAAGGGAGAAACGTTGCGCGACACCACTGACTGCAGGGCGTCAACGACTTTCGCGGCGATCATTATCGCGTCGATTCCGGTGCTGGGATAGGCGGCATGGGCGCCCTTGCCTTTTATTTTTATCCCCAGGAAATCGGAAGCCCCGTTGAGCGCCCCGTGTTTCAGCTCGATCATGCCCGCCTGAACGTCGGGCATGACATGGAGTCCCAGCACGTAATCGACCCGGGGATTTTCCAGGCACCCGTCGGCGATCATGGGCGCAGCCCCGCCGGTGGTTTCCTCCGCGGGCTGGAACAGGAGTTTTATCGTCCCCGCGAAATCGTCTCTGTGCGCCGAAAAGTAGCGCGCCGCGCCCAGGGCCACGGTCATGTGCGCGTCGTGCCCGCAGGCGTGCATATACCCATCGTGACGGGAACGGTAGGGCCTGTCATCCGGCTCCTGGACCGGCAGGGCGTCCATGTCGGCGCGCAGGGCCACGACGGCCCCGGGCGCGGCGCCTTCCACGAGGCCCACCACGGCTGTCCGCATTTTGCGGAAGGGAATACCCAACTGTTCGAGGGTTTTGCACAGGTATTCCTGGGTTTTGTATTCCTCATCCCCCGGTTCGGGAATGGCGTGCAAATCCCTTCGTATCCGCACCAGCCAATCCTTCATAGCCTCGGCCTCAGCCAGAATAGCCTTGCGATCCTTCATAACATCCCCTTCGCTTTACCGCAGAGCGCCCAGCGAACCGAGAGTCGCTAGTAAGGCGCCGGAAAAACAGCCGTCGAAAACGCGCAACGCGGGGCCCTTCATCGTCACCGAATCGGTGGACACATCAAGTTCGAGCCGCCCCCCCGGCATGTTCATCGTCACCGGGCCCTCCACCAACCCTAGCTTCTTGGCCACCGACGCGGCGGCGCAGGAAGAAGAACCGCTGGCCAGGGTGTACCCCGCGCCCCGCTCCCATATTTCGATCCGCATGGAATGCCTGTCCAGGACCTTGGCGAACTGCACGTTCGTAGCCTTGGGGAAAAGCGGATGACGCTCCACCAAGGGACCATAGCGTTTCGCGAGCTCCGCCGTTGGTTCTTCCACGAAAATCACGCAATGGGGATTACCCATGGAAACGAAACTCGCCTCGAAGCTTTCACCGGCCAGTTCGAGCTTGGCGAGCAGCAGCTCCTTTGCATCGGTAGCCAAGCCGGCTTGCCTCGCGGAGAAGGAAGGCTTTCCCATATCGATTCGAATACTAGGAGGATTGATGCTCTCCACCTGGGCCGAGACCCTTCCCCCCTTCGTTTCGACATAAAAAGGACGGTCTTCCACATAGCCCTCTTCGGCCAGGTACAGACAGAAGATTCTCAATCCGTTCCCGCTTTTTTCGGCCTCCGAGCCGTCGGGATTGAATATTCTCACCCAGGGACTCGCGCCTTGCGCGATGTGTCCCGCAGGCAGCCCGCCAAGATCGGAAAAGCCGCTCAAGGGACCTAACAAAATGCCGTCCGACCCCGCGCCATAGTTTCGGTCGCAGATAGCCCTGATGGCCTTGGCTTCGGGGATAAAGGGAAATTCCCGGGGATCGATAACGATATAGTCATTGCCCAGAGCCTGGTATTTTCTGAACTGAACGCTCATCAGCCCCTCTCGATAAGCACGCGCGGTACCCGCTTGGATATTCCGCAACTGACCTCATAGTCTATGGTCCCCATGATCTCGGCCAGCTCCCCGGCGGGCAGCTCGGGCAGGCCGAAGAGAGTCGCCTCATCGCCGACCCGGGCTTCGGGAATATCGGTTACATCCACCATGATTTGGTCCATACATACCCTGCCGGCCACCGGCGCCCTCTTTCCCCGTATCACCACCGCCGCCCTGTTGGAAAGGTGGCGCGAGTAGCCGTCGGCGTAGCCTACCTGCAGCAGAGCGATGCGGGTAGGCCTAGAGGCGGTGAATATCCTCCCGTAGCTCACCCCCTCCCCTTCGCCGATATCCCGGAGGCTAGTCACTGCGGCGCGGAATTCCATCACGGGCTTAAAGCCCCCGGGTAGCCGATGATCCGCGTCGGGAGACAAGCCGTAGAGGAGCACTCCCGGTCTTACCATGTCCATTCTGGATTCGGGAATCCGCAATAACGCCGCGCTATTGGCCATATGCCTGATCCCCGGCTCGATTCCTTCCGCCCGTATCGCATCCAATGCCCTATTGAATACCTCGATCTGACGGGTAGAGAAATCCGAATCAGGGTTGTCTGCTTCGGTAAAATGGGAATAGCAGCCTTCGATTCTTACCCCGCCGAGCCGGGACACAAAACTGACAAAGGAGCCCGCCTGTCTGGGTTCGATACCCTGGCGGTGCATGCCCGTATCAATCTTTACATGCACAAAGGCCGGTCTGCCCAGGCGGAGCGCCGATTCGGACAAGGCCTTGGCCAGGTCCTGGGTAAACACGGTTTGGCTTATGCGGTTGGACACGATTATGTCCGCATTGCCCGGATCAGTCGTGCCCAGAACGAGCAAGGGAGTCTTTATTCCAGCCTCCCGCAGCTCCAATGCCTCTTCAAGGTAGGCGACGGCGAGAAAATCCACCCCCGCATCAGCCAGGACACGTGAGATTATAACCGCCCCATGCCCATAGGCATCGGCCTTGATGACCGCGCAAATTTTCGAGCTACCCGCGATTGCCCTGAGTTGTCGCAGGTTGTTTTCGAGATTTCCCTTGTGTATATAGGCCGAAGCCTTTCTGTGTATCATCGATCTATAACCTTTCGAGTAACGAAGCTGCGCCGCCAAGACTCAAGTCCCGGGGAATGCGGCCATCGATTCTCCTGCAAGCGCTAAAATCCCTGTTCCATATAAAGAAATCAGCCTTTTCCCCAGACTCAAGCCGGCTTCCGCCGGCCCCCCCTGCACAGTCGAGAAGAGCTTCCGGATTGGCGCTCATGCAGGAAAAGGCCTGCGGCAGCCCGCAGCCGGTCGCGGCGGCAAATGAACGCACTATATCGATGCCCAGCAAGCTCGATCCGATCAACGTTCCCTCTTGCGCATACCTGACCCCCGAGGTATCGGAGCGCACAGCCTTGCCGAAATAACTGTAATCCCCGTACCCCAGCCCTGCGGGAGCCACCGCATCGCTAGTCAATATCAGTGAAGCGGGGTCTATGCAGCGTAGGGCGCTGCGCATCGCCTGAGGGCTCACATGCACACCATCCGCATTAAGTTCGACCCAGCCGGCGCCACCGTCCAATGCAATGTTGGCCAGTCCGCCTTCTTTATGGTCGAATCCGCTCATCGCGTTGAACAGATGCGTAATCGAAAAAGGTTCTGGCGGCAGCTTCGCCGATGCTTTAGCATCGGAATGACCGAGAGCGATCATAACCCCCGCCTTTTTTAAAAGCGGATAAAGGCTTTCAATATTCGGCAATTCAGGAGCGAGAGTCATGATCCTCAGCTTGCCCGCACAGGTTTCGAGCACCTTCTCCAGTAATGACACCTCAACCTGACAGATCTGCTCGAGGCCTATCCCCCCCCTTCGCTTGGAATTGATGAAAGGCCCTTCCAGGTAAATTCCAGGAATGACCGATCCGTAGAGTCCGGAGTCGTCGATGGCAGTCAGGAGGTTTTTTACCGCAGCCTCATCCCATAAAATCGTGGGTAAAAAGCGCCCCACGCCCTTTGTTTCCAGCTTCGCAGCTAAATCCCGTAAAGCCGCTCCATCAATGGCTGTCTCAAAGCCATAGCCGAAGGCTCCATGTATATGCAGCTCGATAATAGGCGGACTGATCCATACTCCACCACACTCGACTACAGGCAGGTCTCCGATCCGCGCTCCGCCAGCCCATTCCTGGGGAATTTCGCCCTCGCCGATCCATCGGATGATTCCAGCCTCTACAACGAGACTGCCCTCATATAAAAGCCTTTCGGGGAGAAGTATTCCGACGTCAGAGAGAATAAATCCATCGGTCATAGCTAAGGCATTGTGAACGAACGCCGGATTCATGTAAAGGAGCGTCTCGGCAATGACAAGAGTCGAGCTTTTAGAGTACCATGCCGGCACAAAAGAAAAGGAAGCCCGATGAATCAAAAAGATTACGGCTATATAGCTCTGGATCTGGACGGAACCATTCTGAACGCCGACTATGTCCTCTCGCCCCGCGTAAGGGACACCCTCAATGCTTGCAGAAAAATCGGCAAGAAACTGATCATCTCCACCGGCAGGGTTCTGTCCTCAGCCAAGGGTCAGCTAGGCGCCCTGGAAGGCGTGGACGGCTATGTCTGTTCCAATGGAGCCGATATCTACCAGGGTTCGGGCAAGAGTATCGCCCATTTCCATATGGATAAGAACCTTTCCCGGGAAATGTATCTCCTGGCCCGGGGCTTCGACTCCCACTACCACGCCTACCTGGGCGACTCGTGGTGCTACGAGCGCCGCAACGCATACACTGATTACTATGTAAAAAGGGCGGGCAAAGAAGGCTTGAAGCTTGATTTCGACAGCTATGGAACCCTGGAGTTCACCAAGTTCATGTTCATGGACGATCACGAAAAATTGGAACCCATCAGAATAAGGCTTGCCGAACGTTTCGGCGCATCGATTCAGATCGTATACTCGGCTCCCTTCATGCTCGAGATAGTCATAGCCGGGGTCAGCAAAGCCACGGGATTGAAGTACTGTGTCGAACAATTTGGCGGAAACCTTAACCAGGTGATCGCTTTCGGCGATGCCGAGAACGATGAGGAGATGCTCCTCGCTTCCGGCATGGGAGTAGCCATGGGCAACGCTTCGGAAGAACTCAAAGCCAAAGCGGCGGCGATTGCTCCTTCGGTGGATGAAGACGGGGTGGCGGTATTTCTGGAACAATTATTCAGACTTTAGGGGCAATATTTTTTTTAGGGCTTGAGGCTTTTTCAAAACTCAGGCGAGTTGTGAAAAAGCTACCCTAGAGATGCGTACGTTTCGTCTGTTTTCATGCTTCTAGCATAAAAATAGACGAAACTACAAAGCCGATTTCAAAAGCTAAGAGACTTTTGAAATCGGCCCGCTTCCTTGACCTTGGCCAAGAGCCACAGGTATCATAGTTCATCGTCGCCGGGGTGGTGGAATTGGTAGACACCAGGGACTTAAAATCCCTTGCTGCGCGAGCGGCGTGCCGGTTCGAGACCGGTCCCCGGCAT
>LVBN01000008.1 GCA_001603165.1 Spirochaetales bacterium Spiro_12 | reverse complement strand
GCTCCCCAGGTGAACGCCCGGTCGGCGGCGCTGATAGATGCCACGACGGGCACCCTCCTCTACGCCAAGAATCCGGACCTCTTGCTGCCGCCGGCCAGCCTCACCAAGCTGCTCACCCTTCACATCGCTTACCAGGAGATCGAGGCTGGCCGGCTCTCCCCCGGGGAAATCATCGAGATCGACAAGCGGGACTGTTCCCCCTATATTCCCTATGGCTCCTCGATCATGTACCTGCACCCCGGCATGAAGGTGAGCGTGCGGGACCTGATGCTCGGAGCCGCCGTCGTTTCGGGCAACGACGCGGCCTACGCCCTGGCCAGGAGGATTTCGGGGTCCAACGAAGCCTTCGCCCAGCGGATGAACCGGGAAATGGAAGCGATGGGCTTCGACAAGCTCAGTTTCGTGGAGCCTTCGGGCCTTTCGGAATTCAGCCTCGTCACCGCCCGGCAGTTCGCCCAATTCTGCAAACGCTACCTCGAACTCCACCCGCAATCTCTGGAAGAATTGCATGCGGTCCGCTACATAGAGTTTCCCCGGGCCGAGCATTCCGCCCCCGGTTACGTTCCGGAGGGCAGAATCGTCCAATATAACCGCAACTCCCTGATCACCAGCTATTCCGGGGCCGACGGCCTGAAAACCGGGTACATCATCGAGGTGGGCTTCAATATGGCGGCCACGGCGAAGCGGGAAGACTCCCGGTTTATCGTCGTAACCTTGGGAGGCACCGGATCCTCCTACGCCGGTGGGGGAAGGCAGCGCACCCAGGACGTGACCAGGCTGCTGGACTGGGCGTTCTCCAATTTCAGCACCCAAAGCCTCGACGCGGGGGAACTTCCGAAAACAAGGGTCTGGTTCGGGGCCGAGCGCCAGGTCGGCTTGGTGAACGCCTCAGCCAACGCGGTCACCCTGCCCAAGGGCAGGGAAAGCGAACTATCCTTGAGAGTCGAGGCCGAGCGCTACGTGGACGGCCCTGTCGAAAAAGGCCGCAGGCTGGGCAGGCTAGTCTACTCTTTGGGCGGCAGGGATATCTCGGCGATCGACCTGGTCGCGGAAAAGGATATTCCCAGGGCGGGTTTTTTCCGCAGACTTGTCGATGGGATCGCTCGTTTTTTTACCAGACTGTTTAACAAGGACCATTAGGACAGAATCCGGTTTAGCCGACCTGGCCAGTCGAGCGACATAAAGAGCCAGACTTAATCCCTAATCTCCAGGGCTCCCCCCTCGTAGGCGGCGAAACCTTCCTTGACAAGAAGCTCGCAGCATCGCTCTATCTCCGCGCCGCTAAAGGACAGCTCGGCGTACAGCTCTTCCTTGGAGACCCGCCCTTGTTCCAGAAGCCTCTTGAGCACCGCGCCTCTCAAGCTCCGGAAAGAACCGGCGAAGGCCGTCTGTTTTCTATAGTTCGAGGAGCGTACCGAATGATTCTCCTCGACGCGCTTGAGTTCGGCGCCGTAATCCATGAGTGCGTTATACCATTTGCGGGGAGCCTCGGTATCGACGACCAGGGCGGCCTTTTCCTCGAGGGTCGCTTCGGCCACCTGCCGCTCTTCGGGGAAAAAATGCTTCAGCAGGACGGCTCTGATATTCGTTTCGAGAAATACCGTAGGCCTGTCGAAGGCGAAGGCCAGGATAGCCCGGGCTGTGTATTTTCCCACGCCCGGCAGACCGCGAAGGCTCTTTTCGTCCTCCGGGAGCCGGGAACCGTATTGCCGCGCCACTGTCCGCGCCGAAGTCTGGAGCGCCAAAGCCCTCCTGTTGTAGCCCAGGCCGCTCCAGTAACGCAACACCTCCTGGGTAGCCGATTCCGCCAGAGCCTGAAAGTCAGGAAAGCGCTCCAGCCAGGCTGAGTACTTCGGAACCACCCTTACAACCTGGGTCTGCTGGAGCATGTACTCCGATACCATGATCGCGTAGGGATCGCGAGTCCTTCGCCAGGGCAGGTCCCGATGGCAGGCCGAGGCTTTTTCGTACACCAGGGCGCGAAAATCCTCGGGATTCATGTCGGATTCCGCCGGAGCCGGGCCATAAGAACAGGTCCTTAAGAATAAATGTGGACGAATTCGTGGAGGAGCTCCTCGGCCTTGGATTTGCATCCCCCGCAGACCGTGCCGATCTTGGTGGCCTCCTGGAGCTTCTGCCAGTCGCGGGCTCCCGCCTTGACCGCTTCCTCTATATCCTTGTCGGTGATATTGAGGCAGGTGCAGATCACCACGGCGTCCTCGCCCTTGAACTCCCCTTTACGGCCCTGTTTTTCCAGATACTGGTCGATGGCCGCCCGCAACGCCTTATCGCCCAGCACCGAACAGTGGATTTTGTTCTCCGGCAATCCGCCGAGCTTTGCGGCGATATCCGAGGGTTTTATTCTGTAGGCCTCTCGGATGCCCATGCCCTTGACCGATTCGGACAACATCGAGGTGCTCGCTATGGCCGAGGCGCAACCGTAGGTCTTCCAGCGCACGTCCTCGATGAGGTCGTCTTTTATCTTGAGGAGGAACATCATCTGGTCGCCGCACTTAATATTGCCGACCACGCCCTCGGCGTCGGCCTTGAAACCCTCGTCGGGATCGAAGACGTTGCGGGGATTGACGAAATGATCTTTCACCACATCGGAATAAAGCCACTGGAAGGCGTTCATAGTATCGCTCCTTTTCCTGGTATCCTTTCTTTTTCGGACCCTTGTTTCCAGGCCGCCATCCCAAGGCCGCCCTTCGAGCGGCGCTTTTGGGCAGGGCCAAACCTTGACTCAAGCTCAACTCAACGGGGATTGACCGTGGACATCCGCCTCAGTCTCTGGATGATCGGCGGCAGTTTCTCTATCACATAGTCCACCTCTTCTTCGCTGCTGTTCCTGCCCAGGGAAAAACGAATGGAACCGTGGGCCAGCTCCGGCCCGAGGCCCGTGGCCAACAGGACATGGGAGGGTTCGAGGCTGCCCGAGGCGCAGGCGGAGCCGGTGGAAACCTGGATTCCTTCCAGGTCGAGGGATAAAAGAATTGACTCGCCCTCGGCGCCGGGGAAGGAAAGATTGAGGGTATTGGGCAAAACCTCTTCGGGATGGCCGTTTATCTTCACATGGGGTATCCGGGATACAAGACCATCCATAAGCCGCTTTCTGAGCGCCGCGAGCCGTGGGCCGAATTCCGGCAGATCGCTCAAGGCGAGTTCGGCGGCCTTCCCAAACCCGATTATGCCCAGATTGTTGTAAGTTCCCGCCCGGACTCCGTTTTCCTGGTGCCCTCCCCTGATAAGCGGCTGGATGGGAGCCCCGGGGCGGACGAAAAGCGCGCCCACTCCCTTGGGGCCGTAAATTTTATGGCACGACAGGGTCAGATAATCGATTCCCCACTCCTGGACCGATACGGGTACCTTCCCCACCGCCTGGGTGGCATCGCTGTGAACAAAGGCGCCGGCCTTTTTGGCCATCGCGGCGATTGTCCGTATGTCCTCGATCGTGCCTATTTCGTTGTTGGCCGCCATGATGGATACCAGGAGGGTGTCGGGGCCGAGTTCCTTTTTCAGGGCATCCAAATCGATCCTGGCGAAGGAATCCACCGGCAGGTAGACAACGGGAAACCCCTCCTCGGCCAGGTAGGCCGCGGCGTTCATGACACAGGGGTGCTCGATGGCACTGGTGATGATTTTGCGCCGGGAGGGGTTTTTCCTGCCGAGCTGATACATGGTCATGAATACCGTGTTGTTGGATTCCGATCCTCCCGAGGTGAAATAAAGCCCCGAAGCGTCCCTGGCGCCTATCAGGGCGGCCACGGAAGCCCGGGCCTCTTCTATTTCCGCCCGGGCCCTGCGCCCGGATTCGTGCAGGCTGGAGGCGTTGGCGTAGACATCCAGGGCTTCGACCATCCGGTTCCTCACCTCGGGCCTTAAGGGCGTGGTAGCGTTGTAATCCATATAGACAAAGGGTTTAGACATTATCGTGCTCCTTTTTCTGTCCAGTCCCGCAGAAGGTCACCAAGGGCTCCTCGGCGAGATCGCCCAGGTTGACCGATTTCAAATAGCCCTCCACCGAATCCTTCAAGCCCAGCCAGAATCTTCTGGGCATGCAAAAGGCTTCCATGCTGCATACAGTGCTGTCGTCGACGCACTCGACGGGTCTCAGATCGCCTTCCATGGCCGCCACAATATCGATCATGAGAATTTCCGAGGCCGGCCTGGAGAGCCTATAGCCCCCGCCCCTGCCCCTGTCCGAGACCACGATGCCCGAGAGCTTGAGCTGGTTCAGAATACCTTCCAGATATTTGACCGAAATGTTTTGAGCGCTGGATATCCGCGCGGCGCTGTCCCCCCCGGATCGCGCGAGATGGGCCAAGGCCCGAATCGCGTATTGGGTTTTCGCGGGAACTTGGAACATTGCGCGTATCTCCTTAAATTCCTATGGGAATAGTAGGAATATGGCGCAAACGGGGATTTTGGTCAAGATCCAAAAAGGCATTTATTTAAGAAATTCGCTGTGCTCGAAGGTTCTCGAGCAGGCCAGATCCCGGAAAATAAAGCCGTATTCCGTGCTTCCGGCGGGGTTTTGGGCGCAACCGCCCGACTCGATGCATTCGGCCAGGATTTTTCCCAGCCCCGGCCCCATCATAAAGCCCTGACCGCACATTCCGACAGCGTGCAAAAAGTTCCGGGCTTCCTCGGGATAGCCGAGAAGGGGGAGCCCGTCCGGCGTCATGGGATACATCCCCCTCCAGGTTCGCCTCACCCGCAGGTTGCGCAGCCTGGGATAGATTTCGAGCATCCGGCGCAGGCAGAGAGGCAGGAAGTTCGATGTCGAATCCTTGTCCCTTCCCCAAATCTGAGGCCTCGGGGTTATGCAGAACACCACTTGCCCGGTCTCTGCCTGGTAAAAGTAATAATTCCCCGATTCGGCGTCCGGCCGTATATCGACGATCATCGGTTCCATGAAGCGCCGCACGGGTTCGGTCACCCCCGCCTCGTGGCAGTCGGGGTGGATGGGTATATCCAGGCCCGCCAGGCTGGCCAACTCCGATGCCTCGGCGCCCGCGGCGTTGACGTAGAGGGCGGCACTCCATGTTTCGCCGCCCGCCTCCATGTTCTGGATTCGCCCATTCTTCATCGCGATGGCGTCGACCCGATCGCCAAAGAAAAAATCCACCCCGGCATCCATGGCCAACTTATGAAACGCCGTCGAGGCCGCCAGGGGCGAGGCGAAACCATCGCCCGGGCTGAATGTGCCGCCCAGAAGCCCTTCCCTGTTCAGGCCCGGGGCGCGCTCGACGACACTATCCGGACCTATCCAGTCGATATCGAGCCCCGAGGCCTTTTGAATCTCCAGCAGAGAGAGAAAGGAAGCTTCCATCCCTCGATCGAAGGCGACATAGAGATAGCCCCCCTGCCGCCACTCGAGGTCGAGCCCATGGGTTTCCTTCATGGTGGATACGATTCGTATGGATTCCAGGCAGATCTTTATTTTTGCCGGATCGGAGTGGGTAGCTCTGATGCCGCCGATCGCGGCCCTGTTCTGCCCCCTGCCCCAGGAGGCTTCGTGATCCAGCACCGCGACCCTGAAGCCCTTCGCGGCCAGGTTCCATGAGAGGGGAAGGCCGACAGAGCCCGCCCCGACAATGATCACGTCGTAGGTCTTCATGGGGCGCCCCTGGCCCCGGCGTTTTTGCCGCCGATTTTCGAAAGCCCCTCGTTGACGATCTCCCCCATGGGTATCTCCATGAAAAGAGGGCGCAGAGATCCGGCCTCCACCTCCGAAGGATCGACCCCCGCCAGCGCGAAGGCTTTGTCAAGAAGCTGGGAACAGGTTTTCCCTCCGCAGGCGCCCATACCCACCCTGAGACTCTTCAGTTGATTGATATCCCGGACCTGGTTGTCCTTGATAAAGGCCACTATCTCGGAGAGTCGTATCCTTTCGCAACGACAGACTATCGGATCCGCCACTTCCCCCTGACGATCGGCGGGGTCCGGCGCGACAGCCCGGTTCGACTCCTCGGGCTGGACCCTGACTCCGGCGATTCGGGAGGCGTTTTCGAGACTGGTCGTAAAGTGCAAGAGCCAGGTGCCGTTCTTCGGATTCCTTCTGCGCCCGACGACCGGCGCAGTCTCGATAAACTCCCCCTCCTGCCCGACCAAATCCATCAGATGTCCATCGGGGAAGTCGGCTTCGAATTCCCAGGGCAGCACCAGCTCGGCGACGGTGTCCGAAAGCTTTCGGACCAGGCTGACCGCCAGGCCGGGGCAGATGGCGACGCAGGAAAAACAACCTATGCAGGTAGCTCCGGAAAAATAGGGCAGATCCATGATGGTGCCCCTAACCGGTCTGAGCGAAATGGATGAGACAGGGCAGACGGTGGCGCAGGGATTGCAGGGGATCTCTTCGGAACAGAAAAATACCGGCCTCCATTCCGAACCTGGCATAAGGGGGCTCCGGGAAAAACTATCCCCCGGCCTCGCCTTCAACACCTCCCTGGTGGACAGCCAGGAGGCTTCCAATTCCAGCTTCTTCCCCAGCATCCGGGCAAGGGTGAGGGCGGCGATTTTCCCGCCGAACATCGCGCTGGAAGCCTCGGCGATTTCCTCGGCGTCCCCCGCGGCTATGGCAAGAATGCCGTAGCTCCGGGCCTGGCGGAGGAACTCGTCGCACGGAGCCAGTCCTGCCGCGATCAATATCGTATCCACCTGATAGCTCAAGGTGGTACCCGGTATAGGCCTGAAACGATCGTCCACCTTGGCGACCAGGGCGCGGCAGAGGCGATTTTCCGTCCCCGCCTCCTCCCCCTGCCCGGGCGGGCAGCCCTCGGCCCTGAGAATCGTCGTATTAAGGTGTATGGGCACTCCCATGCGGCGGATTTTATCCGCATGGACCTTGTACCCATTTATCTTTCCCATAATTTCGACGATGCCGACCACCCGCATCCCCGCCTGCAGGGCATGGTAGGCGGCGATGAGGCCTACATTGCCCGAACCCACGATGAGTATTCTTTTCGAAGCCGAAACCAGATCGCGGTTCACCAGGGTCTGAAAGGCCCCGGCCCCGAAAACCCCGGGCAGGTCGTTGCCGGGGAACAATAGGGTTTTCTCCCTGGCGCCGGAGGCCACCACAAGGGCGGTGAACTCGACCAGGAGATAGGAGCTGTAATCTTTGTAGATCCCCGCCTTTCTGTCCTTGAATATGGCCACCACGGGAGAGTTCCTCAAAACCGTCACGGTAGGCAGTTTCTTTAACTTTTCCTCCAGCTTCAGGGCGATATCGATCCCCCTGACTCCGGCGTAACAGTCCTTTTCCGAGCCGAAAAACTTGTGCGTTTGGAGCACAAGCTTTCCGCCCAGCCTTTCCTTGTCGTCGGCCACGACCACCTGAAAGCCCATCTTGCCCAGCTCGCAGGCGGCCGAAAGCCCCGAAGGCCCGCCGCCTATCACGAGAATATCGGTATGGAGCGCCCTGCGTTCCGCCTGCCGCAGCCCCTCGTCCACCTCCGGCAGGGTTGCCAGGCCCTTGAGGCTGCGTACATCCATCCCCTCCACAAGGGCTGTCAGGCAAGATTTTTTTGGTATGCCATCGATGAGAACCGTGCACTGGGAACATTGCCCATTGGCGCAAAATAGCCCCTGGGGAGCCCCATCCTTGGGGTGAAACGAAAAACTACTCTTCCCCAACGCCACGAGCGCCGAGGAAAGCGCTTCTCCCTCATAGCCTTCCGCGGGCTCCCCGTTGAAAAGAAAAACCACCTTTTTCCTGCCCTCTGGCAGCTTCAGAACGGGATGGGAACTGATCCTACGCATTAGTCTCTCCGGAACAGCATTGGGCTCCGATAAATCAGGCTATATCCTGTAACCAGGGCTGTCAAGAAAAAATCAGTCCCCGAATCTTGCGTATATTTATGCAGCGTTATAGTATGGGAAAAAGGAGGGAGGAAGATGCGCATGACAACAAAAAAGGCTGGGCTCGTCCTCGGAATATGCTGTGTCGCACTCTTTCTGGCTCTGCTCGCCGGCTGCGGCGGTGGACAGTCCGGAAAGACTGTCAAAATCGCCCTGCAGGCTCCGATTACGGGCGACTACGCCTACGAAGGTCAGATGGCCAAGCAGTCCGTTGAGGTCGCGGCGGAATTAATCAACAAGGCGGGAGGCCTGTTGGGGAAGCAGGTTGAAATCCTCATCGTGGACGATGCCTCCAACCCGAAGGATTCGGCCCTGGCGGCCCAAAAAGCGGTATCGCAAAAGGCCGCGGCGGTGATAGGCAGCTATGGCTCATCGGTCACCGAGCCCGCGGCGGATATCTACGAAAAGAACAAAATAGTGTCGGTAGGCTATGGCTGCACCGCGGTCAGGCTCACCATGGACAGGGAGCGGAAGTATTTCTTTAGAACCTGTGGACGGGACGACGCGCAGGGCTTGTTTTTCGGAAAATACGCCGTCGAGACCATGGGTGCCAAGCGCATAGCCATCATGCACGACAACTCCACCTTCGCCAAAGGCGTGGCCGACGAGGCCATGAAAGCCCTCGAGCCCTATGTGGCCCAGGGGAAAACCGAGGTGGTCTACTTCGACGCCGTCACCCCGAAGGAAAAGGACTTTTCCGCGGCCGTGACAAAGCTTCGCGAGACAAAGCCCGATGTCTGGTACTTCACCGGCTATTATCCCGAGGCGGGGCTTTTGATCCGTCAGGCTAGGGACGCGGGGCTGGACTGTCCCTTTATCGGCGGGAACGCCGCGATCAACGACGACTTTGTGAAGATCGCCGGATTGGATGTGGCCGCGGGAGCGCTGATGACCCAGGAACCCTTGGTCACCGATGTCACCACCGATATCGCCAGCCAGTTTAAGGCGCTTTACGCAGAAAAATTCAAGGAATTGCCTTCGAGCCCCTGGCCCGTCTACGCCGCCGACGCTCTGTACGCCATCGCGGGAGCCATCGACAAGGCCGGCAAGCTGGACTCGGACGCCATCGCGGAGGCCATGAGGGGAAGGATGGAGGGTGTCCAGGGAGTGACCGGAGCCCTGCTCTTCACCGACCGGGGAGACCGCAGGGATGTCCCCTACAAAATGTACAAGGTCGATCCGGAAGGAAAGCTCGTGGTAGCGGGACTCTAGGTTCGGGCGGCCTTTCGGCCGCCCGGGGGCTTGGCGAAAATCTCTTCGAGGCGGGGCCCGACGGCTTTGCCGTATGTTTTTCGATAAAGGGAGAAAGGTGTCCACTTTTATTGAACAGCTTGTGAATGGATTAACCGTGGGCTCGTTTTACGCTCTCGTCGCCTTGGGCTACTCCATGGTCTACGGCGTGATGAAACTTATCAACTTCGCCCACGGGGATCTCTTCGCCCTGGGCGCCTATCTGGGCTACAGCCTTCTCACCGGAGCCACGGGCAAGATCACCGCGTCCATGGGCCTGTGGGGGGGCATGGCCTTCACCGCCTTTCTGGTCGCCCTCAGCGTGGCGCTGGCAGGCGTCCTGGTGGAACGGATAGCTTACAGGCCGGTGTACCCTTCGGGCAGACTTTCCCTGGTCGTCTCGGCCCTAGGCATGGCCATTTTCATCCAAAACGCCGTCATGGCGATCTGGGGCTCCCGGCCCCGGGCCTTTCCGGCTTCGGTGGTACCATCCCTGCGCTTTTCCCTCTTCGGTATTCCCGTAACCCTCCTGCAGGTGACAATACTGGGAATTTCCTTCGCCCTCATGCTCGCGATCTGGCTTATCGTGGAAAAGAGCAGCTTCGGCGCCGCTGTGCGCGCCGCCGCCCTGGACAGGGAAACCGCGACCCTTTTGGGGATCGATGTCCGCAAGGTCATATTCTTCGTCTTTGCCCTGGGCCCGGGTTTAGGCGGCGTCGCGGGGCTCATGAACGGCCTGTACTACCGGGCGATCAGCTTCAATATGGGGTGGAATTACGGGCTCAAGGCCTTTACCGCCACGATCCTGGGCGGAATAGGCAATATCCCCGGCGCCATGTTGGGAGGCCTCATCCTCGGTGTCGTGGAATCCCTTCTGGCCGGCTATGTGAGCGGCGCGTGGAAGGATGTATTCGTCTTCATCCTTCTCATAGCCATACTGATCTTCAGACCCAGGGGGCTTTTGGGCGAAAAAACGGCGGAAAAAGTCTGATGAATATAAGCTCCGGAATACTGAGAAGAATTCTTCAGGCTCCCGGCGATCCCGGAAAGGGGGGCGATACCCGGGGCCGCCGGATCATCGGAATCGTCGCGGCGGCATTTTTCATGTTCTTTCCCCTTTTGCCCTTCGTGGACAACTACTGGATCGATGTTGGGTTCTACGTGGGCATCTACGCCCTTCTGGGGCTCTCCCTCAATATCGTTCTCGGCGAGGTGGGTCTTTTCGACCTGGGGCATACGGCCTTTTACGCCATCGGCGCCTACGTGACGGCGATCCTCAATACTCGCTTCCAAATCCCGATACTATTCCTCCTGCCCGTATCGGCCGTCGCCGCCGGTCTCTTCGCCTGGCTCGTCACCACGCCGGTCATCCATCTCAAGGGCGATTACCTTTGCATAGTCACCATCGGTATCGGCGAGATAGTCCGGCTGAGCATGATCAACAATCCCCTGGGACTCACCGGAGGACCGAACGGGATCAACGGCATCGACAACCCTCGTTTTTTCGTCCCAATCCTCTCCTCAAGACAGTTTTACTACCTGCTCTGGGCGATCATCGGGATCTCGGCTTTTTTACTGACCCGGCTCCAACGCTCCCGGGTGGGGCGGGCATGGAACTATATCCGGGAGGATGAAACGGCGGCCAAGGCGCTCGGGGTGAACGTGCGCCACTATAAGCTTTCGGCCTTCGTACTCGGCGCGGCTCTGGCGGGAGTGGCGGGAAACATCTATGCCTCAAAACAAATGTCCATTTCGCCGGAAAGCTTTACCTTCATGGAGTCCTCCCTGCTTTTCTGTATTGTCCTCCTGGGAGGCTTAGGTTCCATTCCGGGCACAGTCCTGGGGGCGCTTGTGGTGACGGTCTTCCCCGAGCTCTTCCGCCCCTTCGCCAAATACCGGCTCATGTTTTTCGGACTGGCGCTGCTGCTGATGATGATTTTCAAACCCGCAGGGATATTGCCCCGCCTGAGGGATTCGGGGGATCGGTTGCGCAAGACCTTGGAAGGGAAAAAAACCCGCAAATCCCACCCCGAGTCCGGATCGGCCCAGACAAGCGCCGGTCTTCCGGAATCCGCCCAAGCGAATGGAAAACCCCTTTTGCGTTTAGAAGACCTGGACCTCTCCTTTGGCGGCGTGACCGCCGTCTCGGGCATGGAACTCGAGGTGGCCAAGGGCGGGATAACAGCCCTGATAGGTCCCAATGGGGCGGGAAAGACCACGGTTTTCAACATCATCACAGGCATTTACAAACCAATGAACGGACGGGTGTTGCTTCGGGGAGAGGACATAAGCTCCAAGCTGCCCCATCAAATCGCCAAAGCAGGGGTCGCCCGAACCTTCCAGAATATAAGGATATTCCCCAGCCTGACCTGCCTGGAGAACGTTCTCTGCGGCCAGCATTCCAGGGGAAGGGCGGGCCTCGCCGCCTCCATGCTCAGGGTGCCGGGACAACGGGACGAGGAATCCCGGATGCTGGAAAAAGCCCAGGCCTGCCTTGCCCGGGTGGGCCTTTCCGACTCGGCGGACAGCCTCGCCGCCGCCCTCCCCTACGGGAAGCGGCGCTATTTGGAAATCGCCCGCGCCCTGGCCGCCGAGCCCGAGCTCATCGTGCTGGACGAACCTTCCTCGGGGTTGAACGACGCCGAAACGACGGAACTCTCGGTTTTGCTGAAGTCCCTGGTCGAAGAAGGCCTGAGCGTATTCCTGATCGAGCACGATATGAATCTCGTGGATATGGTGAGCGATCATGTGGTGGTGATGCAATCGGGGAAAAAAATCGCCGAGGGCCCGATGTGCGAGATGCGGCGGAATCCCAAGGTTATCGAAGCCTACCTCGGCAGCGAAGAGGATTAGAATGATGACCTCGCTCCTGGAAGTTAAGGATCTCTGTCTCGACTACGGGGCTGTGCGCGCCCTGAACCATGTTTCGCTCAAAGTGGAGGAAAACGAGATTGTCGCGGTCCTGGGCGCCAACGGGGCGGGTAAGACGAGTCTTCTCAAAGCTATCTCCGGCCTGGTCCGCCCGTCGGAGGGTTCGATCCATTTTAAGGGCGACGATCTTTCCCGCATTCAGGCCTGCAGCTTGGCCTCCCGGGGGATAGCCCATGTCCCCGAGGGCAGAAGGGTCTTCTCCACCCTCAGCGTCAGGGAAAATCTTCTGCTGGGAAAATACGGGGTGCGGAACTCGCGCGAAAAAGCCGACCTGGACAGCCTGGAAGAAAGGGTGTACGCCCTTTTCCCGATATTGAAGGACCGGCGCAGACAGCTCGCCGGAACCCTATCGGGCGGCGAGCAGCAGATGCTGGCCATAGGCCGTGCCTTGGTCTCCTCCCCGTCGCTGCTCCTTCTGGACGAACCTTCCCTGGGCCTCGCCCCCATCATCGTACAGGAAATATTCGGCCTCATAAAAAAAATCCACGAGGAAGAAAAGGTCGCGATACTCCTGGTGGAGCAGAACGCGAGAAAGGCCTTGAAAGCCGCATCCCGGGCCTATATCCTCGAGCTGGGGAAGATGGTGGTCTCAGGGTCCTCGGCCGACCTGGCCCAGGATCCCAGGGTGCGGGCGGCCTATCTGGGAACCAAGGCCTGCCGAGACCGAAACGGAATCCCCACATAAGGAAGCTATGCTGTTCCCAAAAACAATAGAAGGGCTGGCGGGCGCCAGGGTCACCATAATGGGCCTAGGGCTTCACGGGGGAGGTCTGGCGAGCGCCAAATTCTTCGCCAAAGCCGGCGCCAGGGTCACGGTGACCGATCTGCGGGACGAAAAGATTCTCGCGCCGTCCATCCAGGCCCTGGATGGCCACGATGTCCGCTTTGTCCTCGGAAAGCATGAGTTGGAGGATTTTCGTTCGGCGGATTTGGTGATTAAAAATCCCGCCGTGCGGGGCCCTTCGCCCTACCTTGCCGCGGCCAGGCATGTGGAAACCGACATTTCCGTCTTTCTCCGTTATTCCAAATCGCCCCTGGTCGCCGTCACCGGCTCTAAGGGCAAGTCCTCGACCGTCAGCGCGATCCACCACGGATTCATCGCATCGGGAATACAATCCCTCCTGGGGGGAAACATCACTATCTCCCCCCTGGAATTCCTGGGCGAAACGGCGCCGGACAGACCTGTGACGCTGGAACTCTCCTCCTGGCAGCTGGCGGACATGCGCGGGCTTGGCGTGCTCAAGCCCAGGGCGGCGCTCATCACCGCAATTATGCCCGATCACATGAATTATTACGCTTCCATGGCGGAGTACGTGGCCGACAAGCGCCTGATCTACGCCGACCAGGATTCGCAGTGCGCGAGTTTCTTCGATGCCGACTCCTCCTGGGGCTTAAGCTTCGCTTCCGAGACCAGGGCGGAATTGTTTTACTATTCCGCCCGGGAACCCCAGCGCAAGGGAGCCTGGCTGGAAGAAAAAGCGGCCCCCGGCCCAGGCGCCGCCCTGGATCCGGCCGGATCGAGTCCGGGCTGTTTGGGTCCGGAAGGGTACTGCCGAATCGGGGATGCCTCCGATTCCCTCCCGGAGCTGATCCTCCCCGCCGATCTTCTGGTTCCGGGTGCGCATATGAGGAAAAACCTGCTCGCTTCGGCTCTGGTATTACGCTATATGGGTCTTTCGCCCGAAAAAATCGCGGCGGCCATGGCTTCATTTCCGGGGGTGGAGCACAGGCTGGAGTTTTTCGCCCGCGCCCGGGGCGTCAGCTGGTACAACGACTCGGCGGCCACCATTCCGCAGGCGGTGGAAGCCGCTCTGGACAGCTTTTCCGCTCCGGTAGTCCTCATCACCGGAGGGACCGATAAGAACCTCGAGTTCGAACCCACCAAGAAGGCCTACGCCAAGGCGAAAGCGATCGTGCTGCTGGAGGGAACGGGCACGGAAAAACTCATGCCCCTCTTGGCCGAGCAGGGGATCTCCTGGAAAGGGCCCTACGGCAGTCTCGACGCGGCGGTGAACGCGGCCGACCGGCTCGCCCGGCCCGGCCAAGCCGTGCTTCTCTCGCCGGGATGCGCCTCTTTCGGTATGTTCCTCCACGAGTTCGACCGGGGCAAAAAATTCAAGGAAGCGGTACGGGCTCGGCTGGGCCTGAGCTAGACGAAGACAATGGCGGCATAGCCCACGAAGGAATCGTCGGGGCGAAGATCCAGGCTCGTGGAGTACCCTAGAAGCTTTGCCGAGGAAGCGCCCGATTCGAGGGCGAAGCCAAGCGCCGCTATGGCCGCACCGGAAGAACAGGCCGCGTCTTTTTTCACCGCCCTCGTCAGCGCGAGCTCGCAGTTCATTTCCAGCAGGGCGTCTATAAAAGCCTTGTCATTGGTTCCGCTCACCCAACGCTCGGCCTTCTCCCCCAAGCCCATGGGAGTAAAGCCATAGGCCGGGCCATAGTGGGTGAGATCGGTCGATCCCACGCAAGCGACTCTACGGCCCAGATTCGCGGAGGCCCTGGCCAGGCAGGCTCCGAGCTCCTTCGATTCGTAACGGGGCGGGGTTCGCAGCCATAGTATCCTCGCTCCCCTATGGAGCGAGGCCACCATGGGCAAAAGCACCTCAACCCCATTGTCCATGTACCTGTCCGGTTCCGGGGCCCCGATCCCCGAGTCCCTCAATTGGGCCTTGAAGGCCGCGAACAACTCCTGATCCGCCTGAAGCTCCCCTCCGGGAACCTCGAAAGAGTCTTCGGGGGCGTATAGGATGGGACTGTTCGGAGAGAGATGGCCCCCGATGATCGCCAGGGTATCCACCTCCTCCAGGTCGGCGATGGCCAGCGCCGCGAGCCGGCCGGAAAAAAACCAGCCCGCGTGGGGACAAACCGCCGCCTTGGCTTCCCTGCTTCTCTCGCCCTGCGTCCACTCCCCAAGAAGGCTGTCTATCTCCGTCACGTTCCGGGGATACCAGCCATGGGGCAAAGCCATTCGCCTGCGCGAAGCGATATTCGCCATGTGCGATACCTCCAAAACAAGTATAAACCATTTCTCGGGAAGGAAAAGCCTCATCCTGGCAAAATAAGGCGCAAGACCGGGCCTCTATATTCCGATACTCTATACGATCAGGAAGGGTATATGAGAAAAACACTACGCTGGCTTCTTGTGGCTCTGTCGCTTTTTGTCGCCATACTGGCGCTGGGGAGCATTCTCTTCTCCATAGGCGAACTAAGGAATTCGGGAGAAAGGGCGAGCGGGGCCGAGTATTCGATAATCCGGAATGCCCTCACCGGCATCAGGACCAAGGAAGACCTCGAGGATGATTTTCTCCGCCAGAGGCTTATCGCCCTCTATAAGGGCAGCGATAGGCTGCTGGCGGCCCAGGTGCTGGACGCTTCGGGCCTGGTGCTATGGAAGCTGCCCAGCGATTCCGCCTACTTCGCCCTCCCCGGGAGCCCGCTTTCCCGGGCCGGATTTTCGGCCCCGGACTGGAGCACCGTGGTCTTCACGACTCCGCTCAACAACGGCATGAAGCTGGCGACGCTTTTCGTAACGCTTCGAAAAGCAGATCTGGCAAGGGCTGTCAAAACGCCCTTGATTTTCCTCAGCCTCTGGTTCGGCCTCATGGTTGTGGCTTTCTTCGTCCTGGGCAGGGACAAAAGCGGAGAAAAGGCTTCCGACAGCCTTCCTCCGACTGCGGAAGAGGAGAAGGTTCCCTCCGAAACCGATGCCGCAATGCCGCCCGAAGCCGGGGCCATGGCGCCGCCCGCCGAAGCTGAAACGACCCCGCCGGCCCCGGGCGCGGAACCCTCCGGAGGAAACCAGGAGGTTCCGCCCGGAAAAGAGTCCACGGCCGAATCGGAGGAGCAAACCCGGGGAAAAGAAACCCCTCTCCCTCCCGCGGCGAAGGAAACATCCGAGAACCAGCCTGCCGAGGAATACGAAAAAGAGGAATACGAAGAAATAGAGGAAGAGGAATTCATCGGCGATGAGGATGTTTTTGAAGAGAAAGAAGAAGAAAAGCCCGCTCCAAGGAAGAACTTCGAAGAGAGCCTGGCCAGGCTCGAAGAAGAGATCGCCAGTTGGTCCAGCAAGCGTGGCGAATCAAAAACCTCCCCTTTCGCCGAAGAACCGGTCAAGGCAGAAGAAGCCCAGGAAACCCGGGAAGATATCGAATCCTTGGAGGCCGAGGAGGAATTGGCCGAACTGGAGGAATTTTCCAGGCCACAGGAGACCGAAGCCGAAGCTTCCGCTCCCATGGTCGAAGAGAAAGCGTCCTCTTTCCAAGCTTCCCCGCCCCAGCCCGCCTCAGCGGGCTCGACCCTGGCCAGCCTTCCTCTGCCCCTTTCCCTCATCGATCCCGAACTGGAGGCCAAGCTGCGGGAGGAACTGGAACGGGGGCCCAAGGCCGAGGTTTCACTGATGCTCATCCACTGCTCGGTGAATTCCGCCACCGATCCGGCCGCCCTGGCATTGGCGGTCACGGTACGCGACTATATAGGCGCCAAAGACCTCATTTTCGAACTCTACAAAGGGGCCTTCGCGGTTGTCCTGCCATCCGTCGATTTAGGCGGGAGCCTGAAAATGTCCGAGGATCTGGCCGACGTTCTCTCGGCCACCCTGGGGCTCTATAGGGATATCGAGGGGGATGCACCTGTCTATATCGGCATTTCCGCCAAAAGCGAGCGGAAGGTCGATGCCTTCAAACTCTACCGCGAAGCGTCCACCGCCCTGCACAAGGCCTACGAAGGAGGTCAATCCCGAATTCTGGCCTTCAGGCCCAAGGTCGATTGAGGATATTCTTTTACGAGGTAATCCCGGCTCCCGGCGCTCCGGCCTGGGGGTTCAAGGCGGGGGTTCAAGGAGCCCCGGAGCCGGGTGTTTCAAACGGAAAAATCGAGCCTAATCCGTATACTCGATGGAAAGCTGCATCCGGTCCCGGGTGAGCAGGGTGGCGGGGAACACTTCCTGGGCTTCTTTGAGCAGGATTTTGAGTTCTTTGTCCGCATAGCGCGGACTATAGTGAATAAGACCTAACTGTCGGACCCCGCCGGCCGCCCTGGCCAGAAGGGCGGCTTGTCTGGCCGTCATATGGCGTTTTTCCACCGCCGACGACAAAAGCGCTTCCTCGAACATGCCTTCGCAGATAAAGAGGTCGGAATTTCGCACCTCCCGGGCTATCTCGGGCATATAGAGTGTGTCGGTCACGAAGCTGAACTTTCTTCCCGAGCGGGTCGGGCCCAGGACATCCCCGGGCTTCACGACGCTGCCGTTGTCCAGGACCAGTTCCTGCCCTCCCTGGAGCAGCGACCACAAGGGCCCCCTGGGCACTCCCAGGGCCAGGGCTTTTTCAGGATGAAAGGCCCCCGGCCTGGGCTTCTCTTCCAGCGTATAGCCGTAACAGGGCTTCGTATGCTTAAGAAAGAACGACCGAATGGTAAAATCATCCCGCTCCCAGAGCGTTCCCGGCTCGGAGAATTCCTTCACGATGATTTCGTAATTGATGTACATATCCAGGGAACGTCTCGTCTGCTCCACGAACTCGGCGATCTTCGGCGGCCCGAAGATGTAGAGGGGTTCTTCCCTATCGACCTGGCTCGAGAGCATGAGGATTCCCGGAAGCCCCGTCACATGGTCGGCGTGCATATGGGAAATGAATATGGCGGTGATTTTTTTCCAGCGCAGGTTGAGTCTGCGTATGGAGATCTGGGTAGCTTCGCCGGCGTCGAAGAGGAACAGCTCCCCTTCCCTCCGCAGAAGTACGCTGGTGAGATGGCGGTACGGGAGGGGCATCATGCCCCCGCAGCCGAGGACGAAAGCTTCCAAATTCATGCTGCTCGACTATAGCTGAAAGGGCTCGGGATGTGCAACTATAGCGGCATGAACGATTTTTCATCCCTGAACCTGGACGCCCCGACCGCGGCGGCCTTCGAGCGCCTCGGATTTTCGGCCCCCACCCAGATTCAAACCCTGGCCATTCCCAAGGCTTTGAAAAAAAGGGATCTTTTTCTGCAGTCCGAAACCGGGACGGGAAAGACCCTGGCCTATCTCGCTCCCGCCGTTTCCGGCATACGCAACCTGGAGCCGGGCCGAGGTCCTCTCCTGCTGATTCTCTGTCCCACCCAGGAATTGAGCGTCCAAGTGGCCCGGCAAGCCGAGTTATTGGTCGAAGCAGCCGGGTTCAAGCTGGGGGTGGTTTCCCTATTGGGCGGCAGTCCCCTCTCCCGGCAAGAGTCGGCGCTCAAAAGAAAACCCCACATCGTGGTTGGAACCCCGGGGAGAATCGCCGATCTGGGCAGGGCGGGAATACTCAGGCTCGATCGCCTTGAGTTCCTCGTCCTGGACGAGGGGGACAGGCTCTTTTCCAGCGAATACAGGGAGCAGGTTCTATGGGTTCTCGAAAACAGTTCTTCCAGGACATGCAAAATCCTCGCCTCGGCGACCATATCCACCTCGACCAAGCGACTGGCCTCGGGTTTTATGAAGGATCCGATTTCCATCGACCTGAAGGACGAGGGTGTCCTATCCAGGGATATCGAACACTGGGTTTTCTATGTTGAACATCGGAAACGCCTGGACTTTTTACGGAAACTGGAGAGGGCTTTAAAACCGGAGAAATGCCTGGTTTTCGCGGGCTCGGGCGAGAGGGTCAGGCGCGCCGAGGAGCGGCTTGAATCCCTGGGCGTATCGGTGGAATCGATCCTCGCCAGGGAAGAAAAGGAACAGCGACGGGTGGCGATCGAACGCTTCCAGCGGGGCGACCTCAGATACCTGGCTACGACGGACCTGAGCGCCAGGGGCTTGGATATTCCCGGCATCTCTCATGTGATAAGCCTGGATTTTCCCGAAGAATCCAGTTGGTATGTGCATAGGGCCGGCCGGACCGGCCGGGCGGGCAAGCCGGGCGTTTCCATACTGCTGGCCGACGCCCTGGAACTGCGCAGGGCGTCGAGACTGGCGGTGGATCGGGGCTTCGTCTTCAGGACGAAAGTCCTGGAAGAAGGCCGGGTGCTGGAGCCGCCGGTGGAGGAGTTTTTCGAGAGGGTCGAAAAGGGAGAGGAGGAAAAGCGGGCCTACAGAAAATCCCGATCCTAGTCCGGAGAATACCGGGCCATCGAGGTTTCGGTCTCGAACACCTCTACGGCGGAAAGAGGAAGCTCCGGCGCCTGGGCCTTGATCGAATCGAATATGTAGCCGGCGATCCGCTCCGCCGAAGGGTCCTGCCTGAACACTTCGATTTCGTTGAGATCCGAATGATCCAGGACCGCGATGACCTTGGCCAGGGCCGCCTTGAGAAGGGAAAAATCCACCAGCATTCCCCCCTCGCCGAGAGCGCCACCCTTCGCCCAAACCCTGACTTTGTAATTATGGCCATGGAGTCTTTCGCACTTGCCGTTATAGTGAAGAAGCCTGTGAGCGGCGGCGAAGCCGCCCTCGATCCGTACCTCGTACATGAAGAAAACCATATACCATAAGCAGCGAAGCCGCAAGCGGAACCGGATTGGCACATCGCAAAGTTGTTTTCCGCTTGTTTTGTGGGTACACTTTACCCCATCGCGACTGAAGGAGACATATATGAAAAAGCGCTGGTTCCTCCTGGGATTGGTTTTTCTCCTTTCCGCATCCCTGGCTTTCGCGGAATTCGGGTTCGAGCTGGGGGCGCAAATACCCATCGGCATGGGGGCTTTGTCGGACTCGCTGGGTTTGAGTTCGGATTATGCGGATATCATCTCGGTGGCCGGCTTTCTCCCCATACCTACCGCATCGCTGTTATTCCAGGGAGGTCTCGGATCGTTCAAGCTCGGCGGCGGCATACGAGTCTACAGCCTTATTCTGGCCAGCATGGCATATCCCCAGATCCAGGCTGAACTTGGTCTTGGCAATCTGTCCCTCGACCTGAGCCTGGGAGGCTTCCTTTTGGGGTACTACGCGATCGGCGGTCACGGCGGCCTCGAGACTATCGATTTGATGCTGCCCGAGCTATCGCTATGGTACAGCCTGGGGGCTAGAAAGCTCTTCAGGGTGGGTCTGGGCGCCATCGGCTTCATTCCCACCAGCTTCGATCTGTCTTCCGGCATGCCCTTTCTCTTCTACGGCGGTTTTAAAGTCGCGCTCTGATTTTCCTCGGGCCGAAACCTGACGGGCCGGAAGCGCATAGTTATTGAAGCGCATGCCTGTCCATGATACGCTTGGCGACTATGCAGCCCAGCGTGCGAAATCTCATATCCGCCTTGGACCGGTCGGAGATACTTGTCATTCATGGTTCGGAGTATCTTGATCGATCTTTGATCGGGATCGAGTACGATTCGAGAAAGATTTCCAGCGGCAAGCTGTTCGTCGCCCTGAGGGGCCTCCACAGCGATGGACACGACTATATACAGGCGGCCCTGGATCGGGGAGCTTTCGCGATACTCCACGAAAAACCCCTAGGCCGGAATTACCCGGCTGTCGCCTGCGTGCAGGTGAGGGATTCGCGGATGGCGATGAGCCGCCTCGCCGCCGCCTTCTACGGAAGGGCCTCCTCCGCCCTGGTCACTATTGGCGTGACAGGCACCGAAGGCAAAAGCACCACCGTCTACCTCATCTATCAGCTTTTGAATCTGGCGGGACTGAAAACCGGTTTTTTTTCCACCGTCATGTCCGATACGGGCCAAGGGGAGATTCCAAACCCCGAGCACCAGACGACGCCTGAGTCGACGGCGGTGCAGCGCATGCTGGCCGAAATGCGCGATTCCGGCTGTTGTTGCGCGGTGGTGGAAGCCTCGAGCCATGGATTGAGCCAAAGGACAGCCAGGTTGGCGGACGTGGATTTCGATATCGCCGTCATGACCAACGTGACAAGCGAGCATTTGGAGTTCCACGGTACCTGGGAACGCTACCGCTCGGACAAGGCAAATTTGTTCAGGAACCTCGACGCCCACGATCACAGAAAAAATCCCCCCCATCCCGGCTGGGAGGGGGCTAAGGCCATTCCTTCCTTCGCGATCGTCAACGCCGACGATCCCAGCGCCGAATACTTCGGCCTGAGCACTGGAAAACCCCTGCTCTCCTTCTCGGTCCGGGGAGGGCGGGCCTCCATTGTCGCCAAGAATATCCGCAGCGACGGCCGGGGTTCGTCCTTTGTCATAGAGGGGCCTCGCATCCTGCTCGATGCCCCACCGGAGGCTGGGCGAATCGAGGCGGAAGCGAGGATTGAGCTTCCCGGCCAATTCAACGTGGGCAACAGCCTCGCCGCCCTGGCGGTCGCCTCCTGCGTTCTCGACCGTCCCTGGACCGGACTGCTGGAACTTCTCCCCCTGCTCAAACCCGTAAAGGGAAGGATGAACCTGGTGGACCTGGGCCAACCCTTCGAGGTAATCATCGATTACGCCCATACACCCTCCTCCTTCGAGGCAATCCTTCCCCCTGTCCGCCGGCGGGCGGAGGGCAGGATTTTCTGCCTTTTCGGTTCCGGGGGGGAGAGGGACAGGGAAAAACGGCCGAGGCAGGCCGAGGTAGCCTCGCGCTACTGCGACGTCCTCATTCTCTCCGACGAGGATCCCCGGGGCGAGCCGCCCATGGAACTCCTGGAGGAAATCGCCGCCGGCTGTCCCCAGCTTGAGCGGGGCAGCCAGCTCTTTTTAATCCCGGATAGGCCGAGGGCTATCCGGCATGCCTTTTCCATGGCCAAGGCCGGCGATACTGTGCTGCTTCTCGGAAAGGGACATGAGAATTCCATCATTTATGCCGATCATATAATGCCCTATGATGAGGAAGCCGAGGCCGTCGCGGCATTGAGGGAACTCGGGTATGGGCATTGAAGTCACAGAGCCTGTCGACAAGGAAGTACGATGAAAACAATCGCTATTCTCTACGGCGGTAAATCGGGGGAGCATGAGGTATCCCTGATCTCTGCTGCCAGTATTATCCAAAATCTGGATCCGGCCCGGTACGCGATTCTGCCCATCGGCATAAGCAAGACCGGCGAGTGGTTGCTACAGGACGGTGCCGCGCTCAGGCAGATCGTGGACAGACGTTCCGGCATGGAGGGCTTGGCTCCAATTGTCTCAGGGAAAAAAGTATTCGTCCTGCCGGGACTTGGCTTAGCCGCGGAAAACGGCTCCGGCGGCTGGGAAAAACTGGACTGCGATATCGTCTTCCCCGTTCTCCACGGCACCTTCGGCGAGGACGGAACCGTACAGGGTCTTCTTGAATGCGCCGGCCTGCCCTACGTGGGCTCAGGGGTGCTCGGCTCGGCGGTGGGAATGGATAAACAGGTCGCCAAGGAACTCTGGCTCAGGGAAGAGCTTCCTGTGGTGGAATTCATTACAGTCAGGAAAAGCGACAGGAAAAATCCCAATTTCCTGCCGGCTCTGAGCAGAAAGATCGAAGCCCGTTTCGGCTGGCCTTGCTTTGTCAAACCCGTTTGCTCGGGATCTTCCGTGGGGACCTCTAAGGTTTCCGATCAAGAATTCCTGGCCCCGGCCCTGGACAAAGCCTTCAGCTACGACGATAAGATCCTCGTGGAGGAATTCATTCCCGCCAGGGAGGTGGAATGCGCCGTTCTCGGCAACGAGGAACCCAGGGCATTTTCCCCCGGCGAGATTATCCCCGCCCATGAATACTACGATTATGACGCGAAGTATAAGGATCCGCAGGGCGCCTTGCTCCAGGTTCCGGCTCCCTTGAGCGGGGCCCAGGAAGAAATCCTCAAAACAATGGCGATCAAGGCCTACAAGGCCTGCGGATTCTCGGGCATGGCCCGGATGGACTTTTTTATCGACAAGCGAACCGGCGCTATTTTATTGAACGAGGCTAATACCATACCGGGTTTCACCGCGATTTCCATGTATCCCCGGATGTGCCAGGCCGGAGGGCTTTCCTATCCCGCATTGCTCGAAACATTGATCGACCTCGGGCTGGAACGATTCGAAAGCAGGAACAAGCTCAGTTACAGCTACGACACCGAGGCCTAGGGCCCGGACTAGTTCGAAGCCCTGGGCCTGGACTAGGCCGAAGATGCATCTATATACACAGATACTCAATAATTATAGATATTATTAGTATTTATCCTTTTTTTATCCCTAGCGCCTTTCTCATAAGCGGTGTACACTGACAAGGGAAGCACGCTGGCGAACGGCGTATACCGATCTGGCCCTGTTTTCGGCACCGGATCAAAAAAAGGAGGCCTTCCGTGAAGTCCCAGGACTATATCGATCTGGATCTGCGATTCGGCGCCCATAATTATCATCCCCTTCCCGTCGTCATATCCACCGCGAAAGCCTGCAGGGTGCAGGATCCGGAAGGCAAAACCTATCTCGACTTCCTCTCCGCCTATTCGGCGGTCAACCAGGGGCATCTCCACCCCCATATCGTGGCCGCCGCGGAAGAACAACTACGCAGGGTCAGCTTGACTTCCCGGGCTTTTCACAACGACAAGATGGGCCCCTTTCTCAAGGCCCTCTGCGAATTCACCGGCTACGAAGCCGCCCTTCCCATGAACACCGGGGCCGAAGCCGTCGAAACGGCGATCAAGGCCGCCCGCCGTTGGGGAACCGAGATCAAGGGAGTACCCAACGGAAGACAGAAAATTCTTTGCGCAGAAAACAACTTTCACGGCCGAACCCTGGCGGCTATCTCCATGTCCAGCGATCCCGACTCCTACGGCAACTACGGACCCTACGCCCCCGGCTTTGTGAAACTGCCCTTCGACGACGCCCGGGCGGTGGAACAGGCTATCGACGACGATACCGTCGCTGTCCTGGTCGAGCCCATCCAGGGCGAAGCCGGCGTCGTCGTGCCCAGGGAGGGCTATCTGGCCGAACTGCAAAAAATCTGCGAGGCCCGGGGCGTTCTTCTGGTATTCGACGAAATACAGACAGGCTTTTGCAGGACCGGAAAACGCTTCGCCTGGCACTACGAAGATGCCCGACCCGATATAATGTGCCTCGGAAAAGCCCTGGGCGGAGGTATTCTCCCCATCTCGGCCATTGTCGCCGATACGGAGGTCATGAAGGTTTTCACCCCGGGCAGCCATGGCTCCACCTTCGGGGGCAACCCCTTGGCCTGCGCCGTCGGCATGGCCTCTCTGGAAGTGTTGGAACGGGAAAAACTGGACCAGCGCTCCTTCTCCCTGGGCGAACAGTTCAGAAAAGAGGTCGAAGGCATTCGCTGCAGAAGCAAACGCATGGTCAGGGGCAGGGGCCTGCTGAACGCCATCGTGTTTCAGGAGGGATTCCGTGCCTGGGATGTCTGCGTGGAACTGAAAAACGAGGGCCTTCTGGCCAAGCAAACCCACGGTAACATAATTCGCTTCGCTCCGCCCCTGGTCATTCAGGAAAAAGAGATGGAAGAAGCCCTGCGGATTATCGAAAAGGTTCTGGTCAAGTTTTGAGCGCCGGAACGCTGATGGAAAACACCGCGCCCCTCCCCCCGTCCGAACCTTCGTAGGAGAGCACCGCCCCGAAGGACTCCACAAGACGCTTGGCCAAGGCCAGCCCTATGCCGCTTCCCTTTTCCTTGGTCGTAAAAAAGGGATCGAAGAGTCGCTTGCTCAGCTCGGGAGGAATGCCCCTGCCCCTGTCGGCCACCGCTATAACCCAGGACGAGTCCCGACGGAACAGGCGAATGCCGATCCGCCGTTCTTCCTCAGGGAGCCCTTCCAGCGCCTCCAGGGCGTTCCGAAGAAGATTATCCAAGGCCGTGGTCAATTTTTCCTCGTCCACCATGGCCAGGGCTTCCCTTTCCTCGGGCAACATCGCCTGTATCCCGCCGCCCGCCGAGTCCCTATAGCGGCTGGCGTAGCGGTCTAGGTACTGTCTCAAATCCAGCCTGACGGTCTTTGCCTGCCCGGGTTGGAGGAATTCCCGAATCCTGTCGGCCAGACCGGAGAGCCTGAGAATTTCCCCTTCGATGAGATCGGAGGATCGCAGAATCTTCTCCAAATCCGCCGTCGGGCTTGGATCCTTCTTCTTTTCCTCATCCTGAGACGCGCCCGGGGGAGCCTTTGCCTGGGCGGAGGCGGTCCTTCGTATCGCGGAGGTCTGAATACGCATAATGCCCAGGGGATTTTTTATTTCGTGGACCAGGGTTCTCGCGGCCTCGCCCAGTTGGACCAGTTCCCTGGTCTGGGCTTCCCTGCCCCGCAGAGCTTCGTTGTGCCGATAGAGAAATATCAGCATGATGAACAAAGCGACGAGGATGAGACTGATCACCGAAGCGGCCCAAAAATACCCCAGGCGTTCGGCGCCGAGCCCGGCGGTGGAATATTCCATCCAAACCAGGTAATTGCCGCTCATGGCCATTAAGGGAAAGATGCCCGAAGCCCTCGGGATCGATTCCTGGTTCAAGGAACCGGGAACCGAAGAATCGCTCCTCCCCCGCTGCATCCTCGGGCCAAGGGGCATAGCGGTCGCCCCGGCTCCCCGGGCGGAATTCTGGAATCCGGAGTAACGGAGCAGCACCAGGCTTTTTCCGCCGGGATTGAATTCCACCGTGACCGAACCGGGAAGGCCCAGGCCCTCCCGATCCTGCCTTCTGCGCATCAGGCTTTCCTGGACATCGATATGTTCGGGGGCGTTGCCTTGGCGCGCTATGGCGTTTCCGTCGTAGGTGTAGAAACCGAAGCCGAGGACACGTTCGTTTTCCTTGCCGGTATAGGAGGAATCCCTTCGATACTCGTCCACCACCGCGCTGGATGCCCTGAAGGCTTCATACTCCAGAAGCATCTCCCGCCTGGCCCCCTCCCTGAGCACCATCGCCCAAAGGAGCGCCAAGGCGCTTATGAGGACCAAGGTGGCTCCGAGAAGAAGCACCAGGGAAAATTTGTTGGAAAACCCTTTACCCTTCATCGGGGCAATACTACCACTTCGGGAGCCGCCGACGCTACTGCGGGCGGGGCGGATCGCCAAGGTTCCCCGCCAAGGTTCCCGATAGGGTTCCTCGGCGCGGCTCTTGCTTGTTTCTCCGCTTCAAGCCGTGATACAAAGAATCCTGCCATGAAACGAGTCTTGCGGGTTGTCCTGGCGCTGGCCTTTATATTCTCCTTCGTTCTCTTCGTTTTTTTCTTGGCGAAAAAAACCCGGGCGAATCTCGAGGCCGCCCTGCCTTTGGCGGCGAGAACAGTGCTGATAGCCCCCTCTTCCCAACCCGAAGCCGTCCAGATCCGGGAGGAAGAAGAACCCAAGCCCCGGGCGAAGGTCCTCCTGCTCTGGGACGAGGTGCTGCTGGACGCCATCGATATGAACCTGGACGAGGACTTGGAGCTGGAGCAAATCCTCGTGGTCAGGGATTTTTCTTCCAAGACCGGGGCGATTTCCATTGTCATCGCGGACTTCTTCCCTTCGGTAGGCAGTTACTACAGGGTATGGAAGGGCGAGAGCCTTGCCACGAAACCCACTATTTTCGTCGTACAGCCCAGGGACCTCCTGGGCGATGGAAGCATAGATCTACTTTGCTTCGGACTGGACGAAAAAAACCTGCAGACCCTCACGGTCTTCAAGCCTTTGGCCTCGCCTGTGGGGGTCGACTACAAAAAGGTGTTTTCCGGCTCGGGGCTCTCGATTCGGGTGGAGGAGGAGGCTGATACGGAGCAGGATGGGAACGGATACAGCCCGCCCGCGTCGCCGCTGATAAGTGTTTTCGCCTCCGCCGGCAACAAGGCTTCGCCCCTGGATCAGGTCCGCCTCGTCTATGCCTGGGATCGGGAAAACGCCGAATTTGGCCTCAAGAGCCAGGAACCGATACCGAGCGAAGCCGTGGAACGTAGTTATATCGAATCGGTCCTCACCGGCAAACCGGAGGAATTCGAGTCCTACATAGAAGGCCTGTGGCGCAAAGTGGGAAGCCCCGGCAAGGAGCCCACAATGGTGTACTTCGCCCCCGATACGAGAAATGTCAGCATACATAGCAAAACGGAAAAGCAGGTTTGGAATTGGGGCCCTTCCACGTTCTCCTACGCCGGCATTTATACCTCGATCGTCAACAGCGGAGTCCCGGATATGGTGCGAATCCTGGGCGTCGATCTTCTGGGAAAGGATAAAATACGACTCATGGCAACCCCGGGCCAGGCTGTAAAATTTCCCATCCGGGAGGACTGGAACGGTACGTATGAAAGGGTCCGAGGGAGGAGCAAAGCTCCGGAAGGAAGCCTAAGGCGCGTAAATACCGGATCGGCCATCGATTTTCCGGTGCAGGATTCCTCCCAGGGGGTCTTTCTGGAAATTGCCTCCATCGCAGGGGAATACACGACGCCCGATGGTCATGCGCTCAGCCTTTCCCAAAACGAATTCGCCTATCGGGAAGGAGCTTTGAGCTATAAAGGCACATACCCTTTTTACAGTTACGGCCAACAGCTCGTCCTCGATTTCGAAGTGCAGGATTCGAGAAAAATCCCCTCGGGCAGGCGAAGCTTTTTCGTCAGTCTGCGCAGAGAGGATTCGGAAAGCTGGAGGATCGTACTCGACCCGGCGAAAATCTCATCCCTGGGTGTCGAGCATTTGTACGAGCCTGCCTTGGTGTTCAGCGCCTCTGAGGGGAATCAGGGAAGCAGATAGGATTCGTAGCCCAGATCCTTGAGCTTGGCCTGGGTTTTTGTCCAGTCGGCTTCGGCATCGACAATCACCGCCCAACGCGCCTGTCCGTCCTGGGTTTTCTGCTCTTCCACCGCGACCTTGAATCCCGACTTTTTAAGACTCGCCCCCAGGCCGCTGGCGTTTTCCTTTCGGGAAAACCAGCCCACCTGCAAGCGAAAGGGCGCGTCCGCCGCGGAGTTCGTTTTCGCCGGATCGGCGGGGGCCTGTTTTTTCGCGTCGGCGCCTGGCCGACCCAGGGCCGCGGAGACTTCGGACCGAGATTCAGGGAAGGGAAAGAACTCGCTAAGGAGCCAGGGGCCGGGGGACGGCAGGATCCCGCGCTGGATAATCGCAGTCTCCGCCGATCGGGGGTACCTGGCCTTGAGCAAGGCTTCCATGGCGGCAGCCTCGTAACCAGCGCTTGGGGCCGAAAAATTCCGGATAGTATCGGTGGACGCCAGCACCCAAAGGAGGAAAAGGGCTTCGTTTTCCATGGCCCCGCCAGCCTGGGCAAGGCGATTCGGTTGCGCTGCGGCATCGCTCCTTTTCTGGTCACCCTGAAGGGATACCATGTCCTTGAGAAGGACAAAGGCCGGCTCCCCCTTGCCCTCGAGGAGGAAAAGCCAGGCGAGGATTATTTTCTTTTTTCCTTCCAGCGAAGCTTCGTAGGGCTGTCCTTGCAAAAGTTCCAGAACAGCCCTGGCTTCCTTTACATTACCCGCCGCGAGATAGCTTCGCGCCGCCTCGATGCCCGATTCCGGATTTTCACGGACCACCTGGCGGAATATGAAAGCCGCATCCTCGTATCGTCCCAGCATGAGGGCGAGAGAGCCTCCCAGCGAGGCGAGTTCCGTTTTTTTCCCGCCTTCGAGCCTGGGAAGATATTCCCGGAAAAGACTCACCGCGTCGTGGGCTGGCAGGGAAAACGCGTAGGCCTCGAGATTGGAAGACAGCGCGGCGGCGTCCTTGCTCTTTGCGAGGGCTGTCCGGGCGGCGGCGAGTTTGGCGGTTTCCCCGCGGGTCAAAGTAGTACCCGGGGCGACGGAAGCATTGCCGGCGGCATTACCGGCGGCGTTGCCCGAGGTTTTGCCGGAGGCGCTGCCGGAGCCGGCGCTGGAGGAGGTTTGGGCCCCAAGTCCGGCGGCAAGAGAAAAAAGCGCCAGGAAAACCCCTATTCTCGCCAAAGCGAGCGCCGATCTAATCATTCACCGCTTCCGCCTTGAAGGTATTGCCGGATCTGGAGACTAGACGCACCCGTATGAATCGACCGATTTGCCCGACTCCGCCGGGAAGCACCACCATCTCGTCCCGGGCGGTCCTTCCCAGGATTTCTTTTTTCGAACGCTTGGACAAGCTCTCGACGAGTATTTCGTCCACGGCCCCTATGCGCACGTTCATCAGCGATTCGGTGGTCTCCTTCTGCAGGGCGATGACCTTCGCCAGCCTGGCCTTTTTCGTCTTTTCCGGCACCTTCTCGTCCATCTTCATCGCGGGAGTCCCCTCCCTCGGGTTGAAGTGGTACATGAACGAATAAGAAAAACCCACCTTTCTCATGACTTCCAGGGTATCCTCCAGGTCCTCCTCGGATTCGCCGGGGAAGCCCACGAGAATATCCGTCGAAAGCGAGAGCCCCGGGACAGCCTTCCGCAGCTTATCCACGAGACCTAAAAAATACTCCTTCGTATATTTTCGGTTCATCCTGGCCAAAACTCGATCCGAACCGGACTGCAGGCAAAGATGTATGTGCCGGCAGTAAATGGGTTCGGAGGCCAGAACGGCGATAAGATCGTCGGATAGATCCTTGGGATGACTGGTGAGGAAGCGAATCCAGCCGATTCCCGCTTCCTTAGCCCTGCCCCCTGAGCCCAGTCTGGAAGCGATAAGCCTGAGAAGAGCCGGAAAATCCAATAGTCCTTGGGGGCCCCGCCACCTGTACGAATTGACATTCTGCCCCAGCAGAGTCACTTCCCGCACTCCGGCGACGGCCAGGGCGTCCAGTTCGGCGAGAATCGCCTCGGGATCCCTGGACACCTCCCTGCCCCGCACATAGGGGACGATGCAGTAGCTGCAGAAATTATCGCAGCCGTGCATTATGGGAACGAAGGCCCTGAACGCCCCGGGCTCGTGGTGTGTCGAGGAGAATACGTAGGCGGGGCTCTCCTCCCTCAGATCAAAGTCGCTCCCGTTTTCGATCTGGTCCAGAACCAGACCTATGGCCTGCTTTTGGAAGGTGCCCAGAACATAATCCACGGCGGGAGCCCTTTTTCGAATCTCCTGATGGTACTGTTCGGCCATGCAGCCGAGCACGGCCAAGGAAAAGTTTCGCTTTTTCTTCTCCGCCGCGAAAAAGGCTATCCGGCCCCAAGCCCTGTTTTCCGCGGTCGCCCGCACGGTACAGGTATTGATGAGGACGAGATCCGCATCCTCCAGGGTCCCCGGCAACCAGGAGCGTTCCCTGAACAAGGCTTCCAGCGCCGCCGATTCGGCCTTGTTCATCTGACAGCCGTAGGTTTCGAGTAAATATTTCATGCCTTCGATATGTTCCGGATATTAATTTTTCCGCCTGAGCCCCGAGAGGAAGGAGCCGATATTGACGATTCCATAAATGAGAAGCCCCAGGCCCCCGGCGCCCAAAAGTCCCCTGGCGAGGCCGGGAAGGAACATGGTCGCCAAGCCTGCCACCCCAGCCGCGGTGAGGATGCTCCCCGAGGTTTTATCGGTCTTTGTTTTTCCGAACAGACCGATGGCGCCCAAAAGGACCAAGCCCGCCGAAAGCGCCCAGCCCAAAACCGGAACGCCCAGCAGGGCATTGACGCCCAGAAGGCCCAGGCCCGCGCCGGCGGACATGATCCCCTTGGTGCCCTTATCGCTCAAGTCTTTTTTTTCCACCGGATATTTCTCGGCCATAACAAGCTCCTTACTGCTTTTCCACGAAGGCGTAGGCTGAATGATTGTGAATACTCTCGAAATTTTCGGCTTCCACGGAAAACCTGGAGAATTTTCCAAGGGCATCCACTTTCAAATATACTTCCCTCACGAGATCTTCGACAAACCTGGGCCTATTATAGGATTTTTCGGTGATGAATTTCTCGTCTTCCCGCTTGAGGAGGGTGAAAAGATCGCTGGAAGCCGATTCTTCCACGATGGAAACCATATCCTCGATCCAAAAAAACGGTCCCAACTCGACCTTGAGCGTGACCAATCCCCTCTGATTATGGGCCCCCCTGTCGGAGATAGCCTTGGAGCAGGGGCAGACGGTCTGCACCGGCACCCCTACCCCCACGACGAAGGACTGGCTTTCCTTGGATACCCTGCCTTCGTAGGAACAATCGTAGCTCATAATCGATTTCTGACCCGAAACCGGCGCGGTCTTCTGCATAAAATAGGGGAAATGAAGATCCGAGTAGGCGGTGGCGGCATCCAGTCCGCTCCGGATCGTATCCAGCATTTTCAGGAAATTGGGCATCGACAGATCATGGCGGTATTCTTCGAACACCTCGATAAAGCGGCTCATGTGAGTGCCCTTGAAGTGATGGGGAAGATCCGCGTAAAGGTTTACCACCGCCGTGGTCTGTTGAATGCGAGCGGCCTTGTCCTTGAGCGCTATGGGGTAACGCACCCCTTTGACGCCCACCTTTTGAATGGCGATCCGCCGCTCATCCCTCATGGACTGTACATCGAGCATGATATCTCCGGGCCGCCTAGCTGGACCGACGGGCGGCAGCTTCGACGGTATTGGCCAAAAGCATGGTGATTGTCATGGGTCCGACCCCGCCGGGCACGGGGGTGATCCAGCCGGCCACCTGGGAGGCGGATTCAAAATCCACGTCGCCCTTAAGGCGGAAACCCTTCGCGGCGCTGGGATCTTCGACGCGGTTAACCCCAACGTCGATGACACAGGCTCCCGGTTTGATCATGTCGCCGCCGATAAGACCAGCCCTGCCCGCGCAGGCTATGAGAATGTCCGCCCTTTTGCAGTAGGAGGCCAGATCCTTGGTGCCGGTATGGCAGAGGGTCACCGTGGCGTTGATGGATTTGCGGATGAGAAGATTGATCAGCGGCTTGCCGACGATATTGGATCTGCCCACGACCACGGCATGCCTCCCCTTGGTCTCCACCCCGCTCCGGCGGATCAGCTCTATGACGCCGTTAGGCGTGCAGGGAAGGTAGCAGGGCTCTTCCAGGAGCATCCTGCCCACGTTGATCGGCGTAAAGCCATCCACGTCCTTTTCCGGGGATATGGCGGCTATCACCGCCTTTTCATCGATATGCTTCGGCAAGGGGAGCTGGACGAGAATGCCGTGGATCCGGGGATCCTCGTTGTACGCCCTGACCAGCGCCAGCAGTTCCTCCTGGCTGGTTTCGGCGGGAAGATGACGACCGAAACTGGCCATGCCTGCCTCGGCCAACGCCTTTTCCTTGCCGGTGACGTAAGAAACCGAAGCCGGGTCTTCGCCGACGAGAATAACCCCCAATCCGGGCCTCACTCCCCTGGCGACAAGGGCGGCCACCTTTTCCTTGATCTCCGCCCTGATTTCCTTGGCGATTTCCTTTCCGTCGATGATCTTTGCTGACATGGCTATCTCCTTATTATATGAGGCTTTTTTAAAACTCAAGCGAGTTTCGAAAAAGCTGCCTTAAAAATTCCTGCGCTTCGCCGGTTTTCAAGTTTCCAGCATGAAAACAAACGGAACCGCAAAGCCACTTTCAAAAAGTAGCAGACTTTTTAAAGTGGCTCAATTACCATCGTAGCGATCGAAGAAGGACCTGAATTTTTCCGCCGCGGCGCGGGCTTCCTCGGGTCTTATTATCAAGCTGAAGGCGAAAAAAGCCTCCTTTTCCATATCGAAGAAAAAGCCGGGATGGACATAGAGCCCTTCCCGCCGCAACAATTCCCGGGACAGGGACTCCTCCTCAGCGTACCGCGGACTTTGAACCAAGGCAGTCCATCCTCCTTCGCAGCGAAGAAGGCGATGAACCGAAGTTTCATCTTCCAACACGGAACGGTATACCGAAAGAACCTTGGCCATCCGTGCCTTGACCAAAGCTCTAAGTTCCCTTTCCCCTTCCAGCAATTCGGCGGCGGCGTTCATGACAGGGGCGCCGGCGGAGAGAAAACTGTCCGCGACGAGCTCCAGGGCTTCCATGGCCTTTCGAGCCTCGTTCTCCGGACCGGAGACGTAGATCCAGCCAAGCTTAAGCTGGGGAAGGCAGAGACGTTTGGAAAAACCGTCCAACGTAAAGGTCAGGCATTCTTCGAAGCCGAAAAGAGAACGCCGATCCTCCCGGGCCTCCAGGTCGTAGCCATAAAAGACCTCGTCGGCGATGATGGGGATCGAGCGCTCGGCGCAGAGCCCGGCTATCCGGGACAACTCCTCCCTGTGGATATAGGATCCGGTGGGGTTGTTCGGATTGATAAGCACGATCGCCTTCGGCGAAGCCCCGCCCTTGCCCGCCAGCGCCTGGGTTATCGAATCGATGTCGATGGTCCATCCCGAAGGATGGGAGTATTCGAGTCGATAGGGTATGGTGGCGACCGATTCCAAGGCCGCCAACTGATCGAAAAGTGGGTATCCCGGCCGGGGGATCAAAATACTATCCCCGGGGTTGCAGAGAAGCTTGAAAAGATAGGAATAAGCTTCCGAGGTCGAGGCGCAGAGAAGAAAGCGCTCGGGATCGACGTTTGGAAATTCGCCCCTTCCGGGAGGGAAATGCTCGGCGATGGCTCTTCGGGCGTTTGCCAAGCCCTTAGGTTCGGGATAGTATAGGGCATTGGCCTGATTCGCGAAGGCCCTGGTTATGCGATCCGTTTCAAAGCCTAATCCCACCTTGGTTGGATTGGATTGAGACAGGTCGAAAAACGCCGAGCCTTTTGCGCGAAGGGACTCCCGCTCCAGATCGAGGGAATTCCTGGCAGGGGCAAAATCGATTCGAGCGGAAAAAATCATTTCGGCGTAGTATAATAGGCGGACAGCGTTCCTAACAAGACCTTTCGCCTCCCTTGGAAAAGCGGAAAAACACTCGGATTGACAGGATTCGACTTATATTATATTTTTCATATATTCAGGAGAACAGAAACATGAAATTGGTAATTGTAGGCGGTGTGGCCGCCGGGGCCACCGCGGCGGCCCGTGCCCGAAGACTGGACGAAAACGCGGAGATCACGATAGTCGAGAGAGGCCCCTATGTGTCCTTCGCAAATTGCGGCTTGCCCTATAGGCTCTCGGGGGATATTCAAAAACGAAGCTCCCTCATCCTCCAAACGCCGGAGGGGTTTTTCTCCCGCTATCGGGTCAAGGTACTCCTCAAAACCGAGGCTGTCGCCATCGATAGGGATTCGAAGCTCCTCAAGCTCAGATCTCCCGAGGGTGAAAGCAACCTCCCCTACGATGCCCTCATCCTCGCCCAGGGCGGCAGCCCCTTCGTGCCCCCGGTGGAAGGGATTGACTTTCCCAATGTGTTCCGGCTTTGGACAATCCCGGACATGGACGCCATAAATAACTACATAAAAGACAATAACGTAGAATCCGCCGTGGTGGTGGGGGGAGGCTTCATCGGCCTGGAAACGGCCGAAGCCTTCATCAAGCGCGGACTGGCGACCTCGATCGTCGAACTCACAGATCAGCTCATGCCCCCCGCCGATCCCGAGTTCGGAAGCCTTATCGCCCAGGCTTTCGAATCCGCGGGAGCCTCTATTTATACCAAACGCTCCCTCTCCAGGATCGATTATCCGGCACGGGAGGTGGAACTCAGCGACGGCAGGAGGGTGAAAGCCGGCCTGGTTCTCATGTCCGCCGGCGTTCGCCCCAACCTGGAGCTAGCCAAATCCGCGAATCTTCTCATAGGAAAATCCGGGGGCTTGGAGGTGGATGAGTATTTGAGAACCAGCGATCCTTCGATTTTCGCCGCCGGCGACATGATCGAACTGACCAGAAGGGCCGATGGCGCCAAGACGCGCATCCCCCTGGCGGGGCCCGCCAATCGCCAAGGCCGCATCGCAGCCACCAACGCCCTGGGAGGCTCCATGCGCTATGCCGGCGCCCTGGGCACTTCGGTGTTCAAAGCCATGGAGCATACCTTCGCCCAGACAGGGCTTTCCGAAAAGGCGGCCCTCGCCTCGGGCCTCAAAGTCAGGGCGGTCCATGTCCATAAGGGGCATCATGCCGGGTATTACCCCGGCTCCAAAGAGCTTTCCATCAAGTTGGTCTACGACCAGGAAGGCAGACTGCTGGGGGCCCAGGCCTTCGGCGAAGCGGGGGTGGAAAAACGCATCGATGTCCTCGCGGTGGCGATCGCCGCCAAAATGAAGCTCTCGGATCTGGCGGAGCTCGACCTGGCCTACGCCCCCCCCTATTCCAGCGCCAACGATCCTCTGCAGATGGCCGCCTTTGCCGCCCAGAACGACCTTTCGGGCTATTCCCCCTTCATGAGCCCCGGCGAGGCCGCGGCTCTGGCCGCCTTTGGGACAGATACTTCAACGATGGGGTCCCCATACTTCCTGGACGTGAGAACCTTCGGCGAATACTGCAGGGCTCATGTCACCAGCTCGGTCAACATCCCCCTGGACGAACTCAGGGATAGGATTTCGCAGCTGCCCAGGGAAAAGCGGATTCTGATATTCTCCGTCAACGGCTTCGAAGGGCATATAGCTTCCCGCATTTTACGGCAGAACGGATTCGAAAGGCTCGCCTACGTTACCGGCGGGATGAAGAGCATGCGTTTGTTCGGCGGCTTTAAGGAAGTGGAAGGCGAATAAAGATTCCCCGCCGCCAGCGGGACTCTGTAGGAATTTCCCAGCGGACGGCATAGACAAAATCAGGAGTTGCATATGGGTGTTGCCAACAGTGTGGAAAAAAAGATCAAGGATGGAGCGGTTATCGTCGACGTGCGCACCGTTGACGAGTTCGAGGATGGTCATTACCCCAAGGCTATCAATATACCGGTCAACGAACTACCGAAGCGGGCCGCCGAAATAGGCCCCAAGGACAAGCCAGTCCTTCTGTATTGCGCCAGCGGTTCCAGGAGCGCCATGGGAGCTATGCTTTTAAAAACCATGGGATTTTCCGATGTCACCAACGCCGGAGGCCTGGACGATCTACCGGAACTTTGACCGAATTTCCTCAATCCAATAAAATCGAATTGAAAAAGGGCTGCCGAGGATTCCTCCTTCGGCAGCCCTTCGTTTATTTCCAGCCCAACGCTTTCCAGTTCGGGAAGCGCGTCAGGCTAATCCTCAAAATCTTTCGATCTTTACCTTTTACACCCTCATTTCCCCACTTTTATCTGCTGCCAGGCGGCGTTGTATTTCCCCAGGTCGGCGCCCACGTCCTTTTTCAGCTCGCAAGGTTCCAGCGATTCGGCGCTGTAATATTGCGGTCCCTT
>LVBN01000007.1 GCA_001603165.1 Spirochaetales bacterium Spiro_12 | reverse complement strand
TCATCCCCTCCTTGAGGCCGAGGGCGAAAACCGAGGTCGAGAGCGCGTCGGCGTCGATGCTGGATGTGCCGATGATCGTCACCGACACCAGACCTCTGTCGGCGGGGTATCCGGTCCTTGTGTCCAGAATGTGATGGTAACGTACGCCCTTTTCCACGAAATAGCGTTCGTAAATTCCCGAAGTCACCACCGTCATTGCCTTGCCGCTCACCAAGCCGAGATAGTTCCCCCTGTCCGACGCGGGATCCTGAACGCCGATTCGCCAGGGAGAGGCGTCTTTTTTCTGGCCATAGACCAGAACATTACCGCCCAGATCGACGACGGCGGCTTTTACCCTATGGGAGGCCAGGATTTTCCCGATCTCGTCCGCCGCGTATCCTTTGGCGATCGCCCCGAGGTCGAGGCTCATTCCGGGCTTTCGCAAAAAAACGGTCTTTTTGTCCACATTCACCTCGACTTCCTCGAAATCGACGAAGGCGAGTCTATCTTTTATTTCATTATCGGAAGGAACTTTGGCGTAATCGGTGCCGATATTCCAAAGTTTGACTAAAGGTCCCACGCTCGGATCGAAGACGCCTCCGGTGAGACGGGCGAATTCCAGGGCCTTCTGAATGACGTAGAGCGTGTCTTCCGAAACTTCGACCGCGTTCCTGCCGGCAGCCTGGTTGATTGCCGCCACTTGGGTCCCTTCTTTGTTGGCGCTCATCCGCTCTTCGATCTGGGAGAGGCGGTTGAAAACAGCCTGGAGGGTAGCGTTCGATCCTCCTTCGAGAAGGCGGACGGAACAGACGGTGCCCAGTACGAAATCGCTCCGCGACACCTCGCCCTGGGCCCTGGGGCTGCATGCGGAGAAAAGAATTATCGCGCAAAAAATCGAAAATAATCGCTTCACTATTGATTCCTCATCATGTCGTCCAGGTTTTCGAGGTTTTACTCAAGTACCCAGTTCTTCGCCGATTGTCGTGGCCTCCCCGTGGCCGGGGTAGACCCGCGTCTCCGGGGGAAGTTTGGAAAGCTTCCGAAGGCTTTCGCGCAAAGCCCGGTAATCGGAATCGACGCCGTCGGTCCTTCCTATTCCATCCCTAAACAGGGTGTCGCCCGATATAAGCACCGAATCCTTGGGGCTGTAGAGGCAGATGGAACCGGCGCTGTGGCCCGGGGTGTGGAGAACGCTGAAATTCGTGGCAGGAATCGCATCGCCCTCGTTCAGGAGTATGTCCGGCTCGGGTAAGGCTTTCCAGGCATAGCGGAAATACGACAGGGCGTTAAGGCCCTCGAACAGCCTTCGATTCGTGGCTTCCCCGGCGGCGCCGAGGTATGGGGCGTCCAGGCTATGGATGGCGATACGCGGCAGCCTGCCTTTCCATTGCTTAAGCAGCTTCGGAAGTCCTGAGCTGTGGTCCAGATGGCCATGGGTCAGCACAATGAACTGGGGGGATATCCCGCTGGTATATAATAAGTCCAGGATTCGTTCGGCCTCGTCGCCCGGATCGACGAGAAAGGCGGTATCGTCGGATTGCACCAGGTAGACGTTCTCGCCCAGGGGGCCGACTTGGATAGTCTCCAGCCGTATGCTCACCCTTCGCTGTCCTTAGGGCCGTCTCCCTTCTTTTTCGCGGGTTTTATTTCCAGCGGCCTGTTTTTGAGGGTGATGCCCTCGCAGGCGCTTACGATCCTGTCGGCTTCCGCTTCGGGCACATCGATAAAGGAATAATTATCGAAGAGGTGAACCCTGCCCAATTCTTCCTGGGCCAGGTGAAGCTTTTCAGCGATAAGGGCGCGTAGTTCCTGGGGGCGCAGACGTTGACGCTTGCCCATGGAGACGAAGAGGGGGACCATTCCCTCGGGCCTTGTCCTGGGCATGGCCGGGCCGGGGCCTTGCTTCGTCTTCGCTTCTCCCTGCGGACGCGCCGGATCGCCGTCTTGCCGCCCTGGCCGGCGGACATGCCCGCGGCCCGCAAGATCAAAAGGGCGGCGGCGTAGGAGCGCAGATGGAGGGGAATATGTTTTCTAAAAAAGGACCTGACCTGGTTGAGCATGACAGGATCGGAGGGAGACGAGAGCTCGGCGCGTATGCCGTCGAGGAAGGCGATAAGGGCTTCCTCAGGTAGTTTGTTCGGCGCTGAATCGGTTGACACGAAATTCTCCTTGCAGAATGAAGAAAAGTTGCCCTATTGTGCAATAAAGTAAGGTTTGGGACAAGCGCCTGACAGCCTTCCCGGCTTTCTATACGGATAGCCTATGGCGGCAGCCATAGGGTAGAATGGGGTCATGATCGCCGATTCTTTTCCCGTCTGTCTTTGCTTGACAGGTAAAACTCTGGCCGCGAACCTCGCGGCTTTGGACGAGCATAGGCAGTATGTTGACCTTGTGGAGCTCAGAGCCGACTGTCTGGACCCTTCGGAAAAGTTTTTAATCCGCTCTTTTCCCGAAAAAGCGGGGCTTCCGTGCATACTCACGGTACGACGAAAAAGCGACGGCGGCTGTTTTGTGGATGGCGAAGGTGTGCGGCTGGTCATGATCGCCAAGGCTCTTTCCTTTGCCAGCTCGGATGCCAGGGCGAACTTCGCTTACGCGGATCTGGAAAGCGACTTCCATATGGCAACCATCGAGGACGCCTGCCGGACCTTCGGCACAAGGATAATCCGTTCGGTCCATTATACCGAAGGCATACCCCAGGATCTGGACGCGGCTTACGAGGCGCTCATCCAGGAGGATGACGAAATTCCCAAGTTGGCGGTAAGGCCCCGCAGCGCGGCCGAACTGTCCAGACTGGTGGCCTGGGCCTCGGGGCTGCCGAAGAGGGACCGGCTCATACTAGGTATGGGCGACTACGGTTTCCCCAGCCGGATTCTCGCCTCCAGAATGGGTTCGCTTTTCTGCTACACCAGCCTGGACAATGCGGACATGCCCTTGGCCGCCCCCGGGCAGACCAGTCCCGAAAGCTTTGTGGAAACCTATCGAGGCAGGGATACGAAGGTCGATTCCGATCTCTACGCCCTTTTGGGCGATCGGAGCATATTAAGCTCGCTTTCGCCCAGCTTGCATAATACTGCCTTCAGAAGCCTGAAAAAGGATGCCCTCCTGGTGCCTATGCCTTCGGAAACGATTGAGGAGGCCTTGGAAAACCTGGGGCTTTTCAACGTAAAGGGCGCGGCCATCACCGTCCCGCACAAGGAAGCGGTCCTGCCCTATTTGAGTTTTCAATCCACCGACGTCCAGCGCATAGGGGCCTGCAATACCCTGGTCGCCAGAGAGGGCGGCTGGGCGGGTTACAACACCGACGCCGACGGTTTCGAACGCAGCGTCCTCGAATTTCTGGAAAGGGAAGATTTCAAGGGAATGAAAGTAACCTTGATCGGCGCCGGCGGAGCGGCGAAATCGGTCGCCCTTTCCCTGTTCCGCCGGGGAGCCGAATGCGTCGTCCTCAATCGGACCATTTCCACCGCCCGGGCGCTGGCCAGAAAATACGGTTTTATCTGGGGCCCCCTGGACGATAGGGCGATAGAAGTGGTCACCCGTTATTCGGACCTGATCGTCCAGGCCACGAGCCTGGGGATGAAGGGAGGAATCGACGGCGATCCCCTGGAGTTCTACGAATTCGATGGGCATGAGAAGGTTTACGATCTTATCTACAAACCTTCCAAAACCGCGTTGCTCGTCCGGGCGGAAGAAGCGGGCTGCAGGACGGCCAACGGCTACACCATGCTGCGCTATCAGGCGGCGGGGCAGTACAAACTATGGATGGGCGAGCTTCCCCCCAGCGGTCATTATTGAGAGGAATGACGATGTCTAAATCAGCCTTCGCGGCCATCGTGGGCAGGCCCTCTTCCGGAAAGTCCACCCTTCTAAACGCCCTCTGCGGGGCCAAGGTGTCCATAGTCTCCCCGGTGCCCCAGACCACCAGGAACACTGTTCGAGGAATCGTCAACAGGCCCGGCGGGCAGATCGTGTTCCTGGACACCCCGGGATTCCATATCTCCGGGAAAAAGTTCAATCTCAGGCTGCGGGAAGTGGTTACCCGGGCCCTGGCGGACGCCGATCTCGTGGTCTACCTCATCGACGCGACCCGGGAACCGGGGCCCGAGGAAGAGGCGATGGTCGCGGCCCTGCAGGGTTCGGGCCGGCCCCTGGTCGCGGCGCTCAATAAAATAGATCACGCCGAAGCGATGCCCGAGCGGGCGGAAGCTTTTATCGCCCAGCGCCTGCCCGAGGCGCGGCTTTTAAAAATCTCCGGGCTGGCCGGCAAGGGCTTGGACGAGCTTATGGATCTTTTGATAAGCCTGGCCCCCGAGGGCCCGGCCTGGTATCCGGAGGAGTATTATACGGACCAGGAGCCTGTTTTCCGAATCGCCGAAATCGTCAGGGAAAAAATCCTGCGCCATACCAGGCAAGAGCTGCCCCACGCCGTCTTTGTCGATTATACCGATTCACGCAAATTGGGGGACGGCAGTCTCGAAGCCTCCTACGATATAGTCGTCGAAAGGCCGAGCCAAAAAGGCATACTCATAGGAAAGGCCGGCTCGATGATCCAGAAAATCCGCCAGGAGTCGGAGGCCGACCTGGAAAATCTTTTCGAGTATCCTATTCATTTGCGCTTGCAGGTGCGCGTCGATCCGGATTGGCGGCACGATGATAAAAGGCTCGAAAGACTGATCTTTTAGAATTCGGTTTTGGGGGAACAGCAGACCTTTTTATAGTGTTCAGCCACAGCCTCGAAACCGGCGTCCATGCACCGGCCCAGGGCTTCGCCCGCCCCGGGAAAAACCCTCAGATCGAGGGTTTCCCGCTCTTCCCTGCGAAAATCCGAAAGGACATAGGCCGCCACGTCGGGGTGGTCCGGCCTGCCGATGCCGAATCTCAGGCGCGCGAAATCCCTGGTGCCCAAATGCTTTTCCATGGAGCGAAGTCCGTTATGGCCTCCCAGACCGCCTGAGAACTTGAAGCCGAAACAGCCGAAGGCCATCTCCAGCTCGTCGTGGACCGCCAGAACCTCGGAGGCTTCGATTCGATAGAAACGGCAGAGTTCGGCAACGCTTTCGCCGGAGTTGTTCATATACGTTTCGGGTTTCAGGAGCCAAATTCTCCCGTTCGCGGTTTCCAGGCTCGCGGTCTTACCCTTGAAGGCTCTGGTCCAGCGCAGGTCCCGGGCGAGGCTGAGGGACTTGAGGAAGAGCCAGGCCACATTGTGCCGGTTATTCGAGTACTCCCTGCCGTAATTGCCTAAAAAGGCGTAGAGTTTGATCATTCGTCTTCCTTAGGGTAAGAGCCGGGTTTCACTATATCCCAAAGAGCGGGGGCGAAAGAAGGACCCGCGGCCCGCCCCGGGGGTAGTATGCCGTCTCGGACGGGGCGAGGGGCCGGGGCGGGCCGCGTTTTTCGGCGCCTTTTAAGGGCCGCCACCGCCCGGGCGCTCATTGTCCCTGATCACGGACTGCACTATACTAAGCCCCTCCTATGGAACGCACAACCTACGTTATCGGCCATAAAAACCCGGACACCGATTCGGTCGTCGCCGCGGTTTCCTACGCCGCCCTGAAGCGGGCCCTCGGCCTTACAGGGGCGGTGGCGGCCCGGGCCGGAGCGGTCAACCCCCAGACCGAATATATTTTTCATCGCTTCGGCCTTCCGCTGCCCGAATTTCTGCCCGATTTGGTGCCCAAGGTAGGGTATTATCTCGGCACCGCCCCGATTTGCGTTCACGAGATGACACCGCTCTGGGAAGCCCTGGCCACCATGGAAAAATCGGGCCGCCAGGTCCTTCCCATCGTCGATTCCGGGGGCAAATACAAGGCTATGCTCCACTACGGGGCCTTCGCCCAGAACATATTGGCCAAGATCAATCCCCACCGCAAGGCGGTTGTTCCCACCTCCCTTTCCCATCTTATCGAAACGATAAAAGCCCAGCCCCTGGTGGCCTTCGACAAGGACTCGGTCTTCAACGCCCGCATGGTGGTGGCGGCCCTCAGTACGGCCAAGTTCGCCGACTACATTCACGCCGAACCGGCGGGCAACAAGATTGTCCTCGTCGGAGACCGGGAGGAAGCCCAGCGCATCGCCGTTGAGGCTGGCGCCAAGGTCGTGATCACCACCAACGGCGTCCTGCCTTCCAGGGAAATAAAGGAATTGGCGGAAGCCAAGGGCGTTTCCCTTTTGAGCTCTCCCTACGACACATCCTCCACATCGCTCCTGGTGCTCTACTCCGCGCCGGTGATTACCGTGGCGGACGAAACCATCGTAGCCCTGAGCCCCCGGGATTGGATTAAAACGGCCAAGCAAGCCATCGCCGCCTCGCCCAGCCGCTCGGTGCCCGTGGTGGACGACGAAGGCCGGGTTATCGGTCTTTTTTCCGAAGGCGATCTCATAAAAGAAGCCAATATCGATGTGATAATGGTGGATCACAACGAATTTTCCCAGGCGGTGGAAGGCATCGACCACTACAGGATTCTGGAGGTGATCGACCATCACAGGCTCGGTTCCTTTTCAACCCCCTATCCGATAACCTTCATCAACAAGGTGGTAGGTTCCACCAGCACCATCGTCGCCTCCATGTACAGGGAAACCAGAACCCCCCTGTCCATGGCCATGGCCTCGGTGCTGCTCTGCGGAATACTTTCGGACACGCTGGTGCTCAAGTCGGCCACCACCACCGATCTGGACAAGGAAACCGCCGAATACCTGGCCAGCATAACCGACCTTTCCATCGAAGAACTCGGCCATGACATCATGGCCTCGGCCTCGGAGGCGGCCAGACTTCCGGCGGAAGCAATGGTTCGGGTGGATCGCAAGGAATACGAATCGGAGGGGAAAAAGCTCTCGGTCAGCCAGATCGAACTGATGAGTACCCTGCAGATCATGGACAGGGCAGGGGAAATTCTCACAGGGTTGGCCGGCCTGCGGGCCGAGACCGGCAGCTATCTGGCGGCCCTCATGGCTACGGACATAAGTAAGTTAGAGAGCATACTCTTCATGGCCGCCGACGACAGTCTTTATCCCTATGTGAATTTTCCCTCTTCCCAGAAAGGTATTTATCTCTTGAAAGACATGCTGTCCAGAAAAAAACAGCTTATGCCGGCACTGTTCGAAATGGTGGAAAAAGCCCAGGAGCGCTGAACGCTTACCGTATCGCCCCCGAGGCCAGGAGCGGCAGGGCGATGAAGTTGCCTATCATGCCCCCGATGCTCGAGAGGAAAAACACGAGCAGGATATGGGTTACCCTGTTGCCGTAAAACCCCTTTACGCTTGTCACGTCTTCGGTAAGTCGCTCGAAATCCTGAACCCGGGGCTTGCGCAGGTACGCCTCGGCCACCCCCGCGAACAAGCCGATGCCCACGAGAGGATTGAGCGTGGCGATGGGCGCCAGGAGGAAGGAGACGGCGATAGTACCGGGGTGGGCCAGGCATAAGGCCGAACCCAGGGCCGCCAGGGTGCCGTTCAGGAGAATCCAGCGCCACATCAGATCAAGGCTTGCCTGAGTTCCGGAACGAAAAAAACCGATGGCGATGAGCGCGACGATGAGCAGGGGAATAATCCAGCCCGAAAGCTTGGAAAGGCCTTTCTTGGGCGGCACGATATCGATTTCCGAGACATCCGGAGACAGCTCGCCACAGTCCAGCTTCTTGAGCCAGCGCTCGATACCCGCCATGTGACCCGCGCCGACAACCGCCACCACGTGCTCCTCCCGCGAGAGAAAAATCTTGGAGGCCAGATAGCGATCCCGTTCGTCGATGAGAACTTCCTTGACCGAGGGCAGGTATTCGGCCAGCTCGTTCATCATCTGTTCGAGCTCGCTCTTGTTCTTGAGCTGCTCGATCTCTTCCTCGGACAGTTTTTCGTTGCTGAATGCCGAGCTGATCAGGCTGGCTAGAAGCTTGGATTTATTCCAGAAATTGGATCTGGCCCAGGCCCGCTTGAGGGTGATCTGAACATCCCGGTCGCAGCAGGACCAGGGAATCCCCGCGGCCTCGGCGGCGTCGATCGCCGCGATCATCTCCTCGCCCGGCTTCACCCCGACCCCCGAACCCATGCGTTTTTGAAAGCCCGAGAGCGCCAGATTGGCCAGCAGGAAGAAGCCCTTCCCCTCCTTGAGCACCTTGCCGATATCCAAATTTTCCCAACGAGAGCCCTGGGTCATGGATTGATAGCGGGTTTGGTCTATTTCGACGCAAACCCTTCCGGGTTGCTCCTCGGCGATAATGGATTCCACCTCGGCGACGCTATCCCGGGATATATGGGCGGTGCCCACCAAGGTGATGCTGCGGGAGGGAAGGGTGATTCTGTTGACCGTGTTGGACATCGCGTTTCCTTTGTGCTCAATCGAAAGGATAGTACTCTTCTTTCTTCCAGCCCGACAAGATAAGCCCCGAGCCTTTCATCATCATGGCCGAACGGATAAAAAGCTGAAGAAAGCTCCGGGCGAAGGAAGCGGGGTAGCCTGCGCGCAGGGCTGCCTCGGTTTCCGATGCGGCCTTGAGAATCCTCGCGCAATCCCCGCCGTTGTACCGATTCAAAGCCGCCCTGAATTTGCGCTGTCCCGTCTTGCTGCCGATCTTCTCGGCCCTGAAGGCGTCTTCCAGCTCCAAACCCTGGGCCAGATTTCGGTGCAGGCGCTCCAGGGTTCTGAAGCTCCAGATCAGGGCGGCCATGATCTGGGATGATTCGCTCTGCCGGTCGGACAGAAGGGCGTCCAAAACGCCCAAAGCGGAATCCATGTCTCCCTGTACCATTCTGTCGAAGAGACTGAAAGCGTCCTCCCGCCTGGAACGGGAAAGGGCGGATTCGATATCCTCGGAACTCAGGCGATGCTGGGCGGGAAAGCAGGCCGCCAGAACCGTGCACGCCGAGTCCAGGGCCGAAGTCTCGTTCTCCACCAGCTCCAGCACCGTCTCTATGGCATCGTCGTCCGCCGCGAGCCTATCCCTGGCCAGGCGGTCGGCGAGCCAGGCGGGCTTCTCCGAATCCCGAAGCTCCCAAAAAATCTTCTTGCCCCTGGGACCCACCGCCTCCTCCAGACCCCTGGCCAGGCCGTAAGCCTCAGTGACCAGCAGCAGCACCGCGTCCTCCGCCGGGTTTCGGATATAGGCGATGAGGGATTCCTGATCCTGCTTGGAACTCAAGACTTCCGCGTTCCGGTATTCAATAAGGCGCCGGGGCGAGAAAAGCGAAGCGTTGCGCAGAAAACCGACCAAACGTTCGGGCGGCATATCCTGGGCGTAAAAACGACTATACTCGGCCGCCTGACCTTCTTTGGCCGCCAAGCCTTCGGCGATTTCCCGCACGAAGAGATCGCGTCTTCCGATTTCCGGGCCGGCGAGAATGTAGGTGGGCAAAAGAGCTGGGCTGGGCATGGGCTTTTTCAGTAGCTCCGGATTATAGCCTTGAGCTTGCCGAGGATGCGCACATCCTGGGTGTAAATCGGGGCGTAGTCGGGGTTTTCGGCCTGGAGCCTGATCCTGTTGTTTTCCTTGAAAAAACGCTTCAGGGTGGCCGAGTCTTCGATGAGGGCGGCGACGATCTCGCCGTTTTCGGCGAAGGAGCGCTGTTCTATCACCGCCAGGTCTCCCGGGTGAATGCCGGCGTCCCGCATGGAGTCGCCCTTTACCCTCAGGGCGAAACAGCTTCCCCCGCGGCCGAACTCGGCGGGAATCCGAACCGAGCCGCTCCAGTTTTCCTCGGCGAAAACAGGATAGCCCGCGGCGATATCGCCCAGAATGGGAATCTCCAGCACCGAATCGTCGCTCTCCCGCCTGGACACTATCTCGATCGCCCGGGAGCGGTTTTCCTGCAGTTTGATGACGCCCTTCTTCTCCAGGGCCTTTATGTGGTCGTAAGCGCCTTTTATGGAAATCGAAAAAGCCTTGGCGGTCTCCCTCACCGTGGGAGGATAGGAGTTCTGCTCGATAAAGCCGGTGAGGAAATCCAGAATTTCACGCTGCCGCGTGGTCAGCTCTTTCATCGCGAATTACTATCCTTATGTTTAGTATACCCGCAGCCGACGGGGTACGCAAGGACTTTTCGGGTTGAACGGCCAGCGACCTTCGAGAGGAGCAGAAGGACTAAAAAGCTTCATAGACAAAAACCCACGTCTTTCCCAATACTTCCGATTTGACAATAGCGCAGGGAGTTATACAATCACGGTATCGGCTCTGGGGCCGGTGCTGTTTCGGCGGTAATAGCGACAATATACAGAAACAGAAGAAACTGCTTCAATGATTGATGTTTGCTGACTTTGTTTTGGAGAGAGAATCATGCCTCTATTCCTGGCTTTGTCGCCCATAAGTCACAACCCATTCATCGTATTTATATCGGCTCTCCCGCTGCTGGCCAGGATACCTTTCCTTGCCCCGGCGATACCGGTGCTCACGTTGGTATCCTCGTCGCTGTATTCCGTCTTTGCGCTTTTTTCCCGTCGAAATGTAGACCGAATATACTATATCGTCCTGGGCTGGATGATTCTCTTGAATATCCTGGATGTGGGGACTACGTGGGTGGGGGCATCGTTTTCTGTTGAGGGTATCCAGGCTATCGAGCTGAACTCCTTTATTCGTGCGTTGTTTCCCGAAGGCAGCGGCATGGTCGGGTTGTTTGCCATGCTCGTGTTGAAAATAGCTTTTCCCCTCATCGTCCTTCAACCGCTTTATGCGCTTGAGGTGGAGGTAATCAAGAAGAATCGACGTTTTGCCTTATTGAGTCGTAGACAGCGTCGCGCCGAGCGAAAGGTTTTCAACTCATATATACGGCTTCATGTGGGACGCTGGAGGGAAAGCCTTTTCTCCAAACACGGTACCTACTCTGCCGAAGTCGACGATGCCTATCTCGACCACGCGGGATCCGCGTTGCTCAGTGAGGTCACGGGCGGAGTGGCAGGAGTGACGATATTGTACATAGGCATCCTGCTCAATAATTTTACCGTACTGCTTTTCCCTCTGACGACGGGGCTGGGCTTTATCTGGTTCGGGATAACGGCGCTCGCGCTTGTCCTCTATTTTACGCTCATCCAGGAAAAGCTCGTGAAGAGGATCTATAAAAAAATCTACCGATAATCCACGTCTTTCCCGATACTTCCGATTTGACAATAGCGCAGGGAGTTATACAATCGAGGTAGATATGAAAAAGATATTTCTTGATATTGCTTGTATTTGAGGCCCTGCCGGAATATCTGCGGGGCCTCCCCTCAGGGCTTTTCGGGAGGATATGGAGTATGAAAAAAGCATTAATATGTTTGGCGCTATTTTTGCTTGCTGTTCAGATACCATCCTTTTCGCAAAGTCTCTCGAAGAGAGACGGGCAATTCACCCAGGAAGAGCTTGTCCTTGACGACAAATTCATATCGTTAAACGTAGACCACTTCAATACTTCCCTTTTGCTGATGCTTTCCTATTATTACCCGGGACAATTCATTTTCATCGATAACGAAGTGAAAGATCTGGTTGATGAATATGTCAACGGGAAAGAATGAGTTTATGCGATTAACCGATGTTTCGAATTTCGCGGCTCCGCTGTTGCAAATATGGTGATGCGACATGCCCTTGAGGGCCAAGTCGAGTCAGACACCAGAAAATCTTGCTTCGATTATTCAGGAATAGATTGTGAAACCTATCGTTATGATTGATAGCGACCTTTTCGGAACAAGCATACTGACGCTAGCGCTGATCTTGCTCGGCGCTATCGT
>LVBN01000006.1 GCA_001603165.1 Spirochaetales bacterium Spiro_12 | reverse complement strand
CCTGCCTTGCCAAGGCCGAGGGTAACCTTCGGGCGACCTTCCCCGCTTTGCGCATAGTTGGCCGCAGCGGGGGGAGTTTCGTAGGCAAGGAATCCCTGGTGCTTCAAGCCTTGCAAAAGGCTTCCCCCGACCTCGTCCTGATAGGATCCATGGTGAAGGACGGGGAGCTCTGGATACCCCGCACGATGCGCTCGACAAGGTCGGGGATCTTCCTCTACGAATCATCGATAATCGAAACTTTGGCGGGGCCCGGCGGTAAATAGACAATTGTCTACTGGCTTTCAAAGGCGCCTGGCTTCACTTTCCCCCGTGGTCGGCGGGATAATGGGTCCATGCAGTCCATCGCGTATTGGGATATGGACAGGCTGCGCATTCTGAAGGTCCTTGCCGAACTAGAGGCAGCCTTTGATATCCGAATGGCCGCCACCCTCGATGAACTACGCCGGTATGCTTCCGATAAGGCGGTGTGCGCCGTCCTTATCGGTCTTCCTCTGGGCGCGAGCGAAGGAATAGCCGGCTTTTTCTCGCGCCTTGAAGGCAGAGGAAACTGCCCTGTTTTTATTTTGGGCGATGCCCGGATCGGTCAGGACAGCGCTGCCGCGGCCGCCGGTGCGGTTTCGGGCTATCTTATCGGCCCGGCGGATATAGGGTCGCTGCGCCGCAGGCTGGCGGCCGCGGCGGCTGAACGCGCCCGCGCCGGGCGTGACGGACCGCTTTTCATCGGCCGCAGCCAAGGAATGCGTCAGGTGGAAAACCTGGTTCGCCGCTATGCCGGGTCCCAGCTTCCGGTTTTGATACTGGGAGAGACGGGAACGGGTAAAGAACTGGTCGCCAGGGCGATCCACAGGCTATCACCCAGAGGGCCGAAAGCCATCGTGGCGCTCAACTGCGCCGCCATACCCGAAAACCTGGTGGAGAGCGAACTCTTCGGCGCCGAGAAAGGGGCGTTCACCGATGCCCAACGCCGGCGAGGAGCCTTGGCAAGGGCTTCCAGGGGAAGCCTGTTTCTGGACGAAATCGGCAGCATGGCGTTGAGTGTTCAACCCAAACTGCTTCGCGCCCTGGAAAGCGGCGAATTCTGGAGACTGGGGGGCGATAGGCCGGAGAAGTCGGATTTCAGGCTCATCTGCGCCACGGGCGAGGACCTGAAGACTGCCATTGAAAAAGGGCTTTTCAGAAAAGACCTTTTCTACCGGATTTCCGATCTGCCCATCTGGATACCTCCCTTAAGGGAAAGGCTCGATGACATTCCCGAACTTGCGGAGCACTTCTGCCTCAAAGCCTCCCAGGGGGTTTGCGAACTCAGCCCCGCCGCGCTGGACAAACTCATGGAGTATCCTTGGCCGGGAAACGTGCGGGAACTGAAATCCGTCATCAACAGAGCCTGCGCGAACGCGGGGCGCGGTCTTCTAAAACCGGAGAATATTATTTATATTTTCCCGGCGCCTTCTTTATCCTTTCCGATTTCGAACCAAGGGCAAAGGCTTTAAAAAAGACTTTGCGAAGGTACTCCAGCTCATATCGTCTAACGCCCGCCCTTTCGCAGAGGTCCCGCAAAAAGCCGCGTAGAAAACTATCATCGCTTTGCTTAAAGGCTCCTCTTTCGGCGAAAGCCCCGATGATTTCATCGACTCCGAGCTCGATACCGAGGCGGGAAAGCGCATGGCCTTTGTCCTGACCTTTGTTCTGATGTTTTGGCGGCGCCGCCTCTTGATCTTGCCGGAGAAAATATTCCATTGCCGCGGGGGCAACCTGGCTTTGCGCTGCCGGCTTTTTCGATTCCGCCCGGATGTTTCCCGCCTCGATACCGCTGGTAAAAAATTCGTAACAGGCCACCTGGACGGCCTGCGCCACGTTGAGCGAAGGGAATTTGTCCGAACTGGGAATGTGGACCGCCAAACTGCAAAGGGAGAGTTCGTGATCGGACAGGCCATCCCGCTCGTTGCCGAAGACCATGGCTATGGATTGGTTTCGTTGAATGAAGGGAGCGTCGGGAACGGGAAGGCCTGCCGCGCCCCGGGCGAAATCCCTGGCCGATATGCTGGCAGCCTTGCGCCTGGCCCCGGATCTCCGGGTGAACCCCGCGGACAAGGAGTAAGCCGACAATGCGTCTTCGAGGTCGGCGTAACGTTGCGCGTTTTCAAAAATGTCCGAGGCGTGAACCGCCATGGTGCGAACCAATGCCTCGTCGTAGTCGGGGCAATTGGACAACACGAGTTTGGTGAATCCCATGGTTTTCATCGCCCTGCATATCGAACCCACATTGCCCGACTCTTTGACTCTGCAGAGCACCACCGCCGTGTCGGCCGCTTTATCAACCGAAGTAGTGTTCATAGACTTTCATAACCCTTTCCGGCCACTCTTTGATTCCTATCGCCGCCTTGTCCCTTCGGCATCGACGCCATATAGTAATGCCATGACAGTTAGGGAGCAAGGACGCGAACCCTTCGCGGAGAAAGTCAAATCCGGCCGAAATTCCGTCTTTACCGGCCGCAGGGCCTTGATTATCGGAGGAAGCGGAGGCATCGGTCGCGCCATCAGCCTGGAATTGGCCGCCCGGGGCGCCAGCCTCTTTATTCAGGGCAGAAACCGTTCCAAGCTCCAATCCCTCGTGGAGGAAATCAGGGAAAAGGGTAGGGGCGCGGAGGGCCTTGTCCTCGACCTTGAGAAATCCGGCACACTAAAAGAACGCATCGACTTGATTCTTGAGGCCGGCGCCGAACAGAGCGCCCTCGCCTCGGGCGAAAAAAAGCCGGCGCGCGTTTTCGATATCCTGGTCTGCGCGTACGGCCCCTTCGTGCGAAAAGCCTTTGGCGCTCACCAGGCCGAGGATTGGGAAAAAACCGCGCTTCTGGATCTCGCGCTGCCCGGCGCCCTCGCATCGGCCCTCTGTCCGGGCATGAGCGCCCGAGGCTTCGGGCGAATTCTCTTGCTGGGCGGTACCCGCACCGATACGATCCACGGGTATCTCTCCAACGCCGCTTACGCCGCCGCCAAGACCGGACTCGGGGTAGTTGCCAAATCCATCGCCATGGAAGGTGCGGCGCATAACGTAGCCGCCCTGGTCGTATGCCCGGGACTCGTGGAGACCGAATATCTCGGCGAGGATCAGAAAAGAGCTTTGCTGGCCGCCTCTCCCGATGGCAAGCTTATCCAGCCGGCCGCATTGGCCACCCTCGCCCTCGATTTGCTGGATTGCGATCCCTGTCCTTCCTCGGGCGCGATAGTCTCCCTGGATTCCGGTTTCTCGCCCTGCGGGTTTGACAATCCCGGTGCCCGGCGATAGGATTGCCCCATGCCCTCACGCCTGATAGCCCGAGCCTCCGCGACTCCAGCCGCCATACCGCCCTTGTCCGTTCCGGAACTGGAGATCGAGGCCTTTGCCGAGTTGCCCGGCGCCCTGAGTTGCCGCCCATCCGGGATCATAGGGGCTGAAAAGGTGGCAGCGCTGAATGAAGCCATCGTCGCGGCATTAGGTGACACAGGTTCGGTACTGCTGTTCGATTTCGCGCATATAGAGGACCTCGACCCCGCGGGCGTCGGCCTGCTGGTCGCGTTACAAAAGTTTTTGAGGGAGAGGGCGGGTGACCTGATCCTGGTCGGTATACGGCCGAAGTTGCTCCGGGTTTTGGAAACCCTGGGATTCGGGGATTATTTCTCCTATTCCCTGGATCGTCGTCACGCGGTTGAGTATATTCAAGGGGTGAAGCGCGACATCTTTCCAATCTCGGCTCCTTGCCCGGCCTGTTCGGCGCCCCTGGGGCTGCAAGGCCCGGGGAGAAGCCGCTGCCACGCCTGTCAAGCCGTGCTGACGGTTCTCGCCGACGGCACAGTGGAACTAGGCTGAGCGCGAAAGATTCCGCTCAAGGTTGGGCGCCCTTAACTGCGAACCCCCGAGGAGGAGAAACAATGGAGACTTTATCCAAAGTTGAGAGCTATCTCATCGATCTAGGCATCTCGTACCAGGAGCTTTCCAAAGGCGCCTGGCTCATCGAGGACGAGTCGAAAGGTATGCCCAAAATGGTGGTTAGCCATGTGGATCCCATCGTCATCGTCCGAGCCGATGTTCTGCCTGTTCCCGGCAACAACAGGGAAGAACTCTTTGCCACGCTTTTAAAGCTCAATGGCAACGATTTTCTCCACGGGGCCTATGCCATCGACGGAGACGATATCGTGGCGCTGGATACGCTCGAATACGACACGATGGACAAAAACGAATTCAGGGCTTCGCTGGAATCCATGGCTTTCGCCTTGAGTCAGCACTACCCCCTGCTTTCGAAGTTCCTGGCCAAGAAGGAGGACTGATAAATGGGTATCTTCGACAGACTCAAGACCGTCATCTCGTCCAACATGAACGACCTCATCTCCAAGGCCGAGAATCCGGAGAAAATGCTCAACCAGATGATCATCGAAATGAACGAGCAGCTGATCGATTCCAAGAAGGCCGTCGCCATGGCCATAGCCGACGAGAAGCGCCTTGAGCGGGAGGTCACTGAGAACCGCGCCAAAGCCGAGGAATGGGAGAAAAAAGCCATGCTCGCCGTCAGGGCCGGAAGGGACGACCTGGCCAAGGAAGCCCTGGTGCGCAAGCAGGAGCACGAGAGCTACGTCGGCCAGCTGGGCACCCAGTGGCAGGCTCAGAAAGAGTCGGTGGAAAAACTCAAGGAATCCCTGCGGGGCCTTCAGACGAAAATCGAAGAAGCCTCGCGCAAGAAGAATATCCTCATCGCCAGAGCCAAGCGGGCCGAAGCCCAGGATAAGATCAACAAAACCATGTCCTCCCTTCAGGGCAGCAAGAGCGCCTTCGATACCTTCGACCGCATGGCCAAGAAGATCGACGAGCTGGAAGCCCGCGCCGAAGCCCAGAAGGAACTGGAAGACGTATCCTCCGGGGCCAGCCTGGACAAACAGTTCGCCGCCCTCGAATCCTCTCCCGCCGCCGCCGACGCTCTTCTGGAAGACTTGAAGCGCAAAATGCTCACCGAGGACGCGGGCAACGGCGCCGCCTCGAACGGCGCCGCCGGCAGTTCCGTCTAAGTTTCGGGCGGGGCGTAAGGCCGCGCCTATGGGAGCATTGCCAATCAGGGTTCTCCTCCTTTCGGGGGGAGAGCCTTCTTTTTTATGGGCCACCGGGCAGACCGGGGAGCGCAGGGGAAATCCCTTTCTCAGGGTGGATCGGGCGGAGACCCTGCCTTCCCGAAAGGAGCTGGAGTCGGGTTCTTGGCAACTTTGTGTCCTTCCCTGCGAAACCTATCTTTCCAACCAAAACCTTCCCCCCGGACTACCGGCGATAGTCTATGGCCCTTCGACCCTCGCCCTCGATTGCTTCGAGGCGGGAGCCTCCGATTTCATGCGATCCGGCTGGTCTTGGCTCGAACTGGAGGCCAGGCTCTTCCGGTACTGGGGCCCGGAGCTGGTTGGGGATCGGGCGACCTACCGATTGTGGGGGCTCAGACTAATCAGGTTGCGCGAATTCGATGGGATCGACCCTTTGTCGGGCATCGAGGTCGGGCTGGAACTCTCGGTCGGGGAAGCTTCGGCGCTTCGGCTGCTCGCTTACCGCGCAGGCAGGATATTGCCATATTACGCCCTGAAACGCTCAGGAAGTGGCGATACGACCGAGGTCCCCGCGGCGGAGAACGCTGCTGGCCCCGGGGGCTCCCGGGCGGCGGTTGCGATGATGATGTCCCGGCTCAGAAAAAAACTGCTCAGCATGGACCCCGGGCTTGCCCGTCGCCTGCGGGCGGTTCGAAGCCAGGGCTATATATGGATCGAGGATCGGCTTCGGAAGATTTAGCAGTTTTCGATCCGCTCGATGTACGCCCCTAAAGCTTTAAGCCGTTCGCTTATCCGCTCGTATCCCCGTTCGATCTGGTAGACGTTCTGGATTGTACTCTGGCCATCAGCGCAGAGCGCAGCGATGACCATGGCCATACCCGCCCTGACGTCCGGCGAGACCAGGAGCGCCCCGGATAATCGGGCGGGACCCGAGACCACGGCGCGGTGCGGATCGCAGAGCACGATCCGGGCTCCCATTCCTATCAGCTTGTCCACGAAGAACATTCTGGATTCGAACATCTTTTCATGGATCAGCACGGTGCCTTCGGTTTGGGTGGCCACCACGGTCATTATGGAAGTGAGGTCCGGAGGAAATCCGGGCCAGGGGGCATCGTCGATCTTGGGAATTTGCCCCCCCAGGTCCGCTGAAACCTTCATAAGCTGATTGCTGGATACATAGAGGTTGCCGCCCTTGAGCTCCCAGGAGATGCCCAGCCTGTTGAAGCCGACCCGCAGGGGGGGCAGGTCCTCGGCCTTGACTCCTTCGATGGTTATTTCGCCCCGGGTTACCGCCGCCAGGCCGATGAAGGAACCTATCTCCATGAAATCGGGGCCGATGGCGTATTCGCAGCCGCCGAGCTCGGGCACGCCCTCTATGTACAGCACGTTCGACCCGACGCCGCTGATCTTCGCGCCCATCGCGTTGAGCATGAGACAAAGATCCTGCACGTGGGGCTCCGAGGCCGAGTTTCGCAGGACAGTCCTGCCCTCGGCCAGCACGGCGGCCATGATGGCGTTCTCCGTGCCTGTCACCGATGCCTCGTCCAGGAATATGGGAGCTCCTTTGAGCTTTGGCGCGGAAAAGCGCAGCACCCCTTCCATGGTTATTCTGGCTCCCAGTTCCTGAAGCGCCAGCAGATGGGTGTCGATGCGGCGCCGTCCGATGGTGTCGCCGCCGGGAGGCGGAAGAATAGCCTGACCGAATCGGGCCAGCAGCGGCCCGGCGAAGAGAAGGGAGGCCCGCACTTTCCGGGATTGTTCGGCGGGGACATCCTGCCGCTCGATGCTCCTGGGGTCTATGCTCCACTCGTGGGAGCCCAGTTTTTTCACCTGGGCGCCAAGATGGACCAGCACCTCGATCATCACCGCCACATCCTCGATCTCGGGGATGTTTTTCAGCACCACCGGCTCCCGGGCCAGCACGGCGGCGGCGAGGCAGGGGAGGGCAGCATTCTTGTTTCCCGAGGCCGCGACCCTGCCCTTTACCGGATGGCCGCCCTCGACGATGTACTTATACATGAATTCACTGTAGGTTCAGTTCCCGCTTTGGTCAACCGATTTCGGCCCGAAAGGAACCCTCGTGAGGCGATGGGCATGGGCGGAGGATGAGCGTGCGATATCGGCGCGGAGCGCCCGGCAGGGCGAAGCGCTGGATACGGCGGGCAAGGGAGCCCCGGGGCTTCTTTTTCCGAAGGCCGAAACAGGCTATAGTCATGCTATGGAGGAGATGCTCCCATGTCCGAGGCAAAAAATTCCGCCCTGTCCGAAGAAATGATTTTGCCCAAACCCGACGACTTCCATGTCCACTTCAGGCAGGGCGAGTCGCTGGGAGCCTATGTCAGGAGCAGCGCCCAGTGGTTCGGCAGGGCTCTCGTAATGCCCAACACCCTTCCCCCCGTCGTCGACGCCGGCTCGCTGGACGCCTATAGGAAAAAAATTACCGCTTGCCTGCCGGAATCCTTGGATTTTATCCCCCTCATGAGTTTCAAGCTTCTCGCGGGAATGGACGCAAAAACGGTGGAAACCTGCGCAGCCGCCGGGGCTGTCGCGGGAAAGTATTACCCCGCCGGCGCGACCACCAACGCGGCCGACGGCCCGTCGAATCCCGGCGCGGTATCCGAAGCGCTCTCGGCCATGGAATCCGCCGGGGTGGTTCTTTCCATCCACGGGGAGGATCCCGATGCCCCCTCCCTGGAACGGGAGGCCGCCTTTCTCCCCGCCTTGGAAAAAATCCTTGACCGCTGGCCTCGGCTCCGCATCGTGCTTGAGCATCTTTCCACCAGGGAAGCGGTGGATTTCGTCGCCAAAGGACCCGAAAGACTGGCCGCGACGATCACCGCCCACCACCTTCTGTTCACCATCGACGATATGATGGGCGCCGGCCTCAATCCCCATCTTTTCTGTAAACCGCCTATCAAATCGGCCGCCGATCGGAGGGCCCTGAGAAACGCCGCCTTCTCGGGCTCGCCCAAGTTTTTCTTCGGGAGCGATTCCGCTCCCCATGCCCGGGCTGCCAAAGAAAGCGCCCGCGCCCCTGGAGGTGTTTATTCATCCCCCACGGCAATTCCCGCCCTGCTGGGCCTTTTCGAATCGGAAGGGGCTCTTGAAGCGCTTAAGCCCTTCGTCGCCTCCAGCGGCGCCCGCTTTTACCGGCTGCCCGCACCCCAAGGCCGCCTGCGGCTCCTTCGCGAACCCTGGACAGTGCCTGGCGAAATCGATGGCATAGTACCCATGTGCGCGGGCTCCGAACTCGCCTGGCGCTTAGCCTAGACGAAGGCCTTGCCCAGTCCGGCGCCTGGCCCGACCGGTGCAAATCCTGATTGACCGCGTTGAGATCATGCCAATGCGGCGTATCTTTCCAGGGAGGCCTCCATGAGCCTGTGCCCCGCCCTGTTGGGATGGATGCCGTCCGCGCAGATATACTCACCGTAGTCCCCGAGCGCAAGAAAGTCTTTTCGAACATCCAGAAGGGGACAGCGTTTTTCCGCGGCTATTTCCCTGACAGCCCTGTCATAGCCTTCGTGCCAGGTGAAAATTTTCTCCACCCCGCCCAGCCACCGGAGGATGGCTTCGCGGGACAGACCGTTACGGGTGATCCATGCCAGGTAACGCTCGGCGATCAGGGGGGGCAGGCTCATAAGGGCGATCTGGAACCCCTTGGCGCGCAGGCTGTCTATCATCTGGCCGTATACACGGCAAAACGTATCCAGGGGAGTAAGAGGAATGTGATCAGCTTCTGGTTTTGCCGCCACCTGGTCCCAGAGAAAATCGCAGTCATTGCCGCCGAATTCCAGGATGGCCACCCCCTTGTCGCCCTCCCGCGCGGTCTCCGGAATCCTTTCGCTCGACATAAAGCGATGGAGAATGCCGAGTCCCTTTGTGATAGTGCAGCCGAACCTGGCCTTGTTGACCACGGTGATGCCGAGCTTCTGGGCGCTGAGCGAGGCGAAACTCTCCCGTATAGGCATATAGCTTCCATCATCGCCCAGGATGATGCCCCGGGCGACCGAATCTCCGAAAAGATAGACATTCTTCGGGACCATTTTTATCCTCCGACGCCATGAATTCTGTTATGTATTATCATAATACATGGTTTTTAATATAATATTACATGATTTTTAAAACGTCAACTTCGGCAAAGCCATATATTGTGGTATTGATAACCATATGGTATATTTTTCGCATGGATACGATAAACAGCGAAACCATAGATGGTTACTTTTCGGCACTGCCCCGAAAAGCCCCGGCGGATTGGGAATATCTGCCCGATATCGGGCTCTATATGGACCAGCTTGTCACCTACCTGGAGCGCCAGCTTGAACTCTTTACCAAGGCGGCGGGCGGAAGCCTTATAACTCCATCAATGATAAACAATTATGCAAAGTCTAAAATCGTCCCCCGCGCTGAGGGCAAGAAATACGGCAAGGAGCATGTAGCCTTGCTTTTAACGGTCTTCACCTTGAAGAGGGTCCTGTCGGTGCAGGATATGGGCTCCCTGGTCGGCAAGATCGGCACTGCCTCCGAGGTCGAAGAGTTTTATGGGCGATTCCGGCGGGGTATGGAGTATTCGGCCAGGGAGACGGCGAGCCTTGTGGGAACCGCGCTTGCCGAAGCTAGCGATGACGATAAGCACCTGGACGCGAAAACCTTGCGCGATCTGGCGCTTGATCTCGCGGTCGACGCCAGCATCAGGAGCTACGCGGCCGAAACGCTTCTCGCGTTTGCGAATCCCGGGGAAGCCGCTTCTGATAAGGAGGTTAAGATTAAAGCGAAAAAGGAAAAGGCGGTATCTAAAAAAGGAAAGAAGGCTTCGGCGTAAATTCAGGCCGCGCGGTCGATGTCGCCCCTCTCCCCGGATCGTCCGCGCCCTGTCTGAGAATCCTTTTAGAGTTCCACAATCTTCGATTCAGTAAGAACCCTGGCGCCCGTTTCTGTGATAAGCACATCGTTCTCCCATCTGATCCCTCCCAATTCGGGATGGTAGAGCCCAGGTTCGATGGTGATGATAGTGCCCGGTTCCAGCAGGGCGTCGTTTTCTTCCCTCAGGTTGATCCCCGGCGCTTCGTGGGCTTCGAGGCCGATCCCATGGCCCAGGGAATGGGGCATGGAATAACCCGCCTGGGCGAATATGCTGTCGGCCAAGAGCGCCGGCTGCCGCGCGGGAATACCGGGGGCGCAGGCCGCCACCGCCTTCTCGTAGGCTTCCCGCACGAGCTCGAGCATTCGCTCCTGCCGCGGCTCCAAGGGGCCGCGGACAAAGCTCATGGTCACGTCGCTGGTATACCCTTCGAGCACCACCCCGAAATCGAGGATGGAAAAGCCCCTGGTGCCGAAGGCTCCGGCGCCGTAGCTGGGGAAGGCGTGGATGCCGAAACTGCGCTCAGGTCCGGCCGCTATGGTGTCGAAGCCCGTACCTTCGGCGCCTGCCCGGCGGGCTTCCCGTTCTATAAAGAGAGCGACGTCCGTCTCTGTCGCCAGACTGCCCCGCCGAACCCCTTCTTCGATTTCACCTATGAGGGTGTTGGTGAGCGAAGAAAGCCTTTCGTAGATCTCCAGCTCTCCCGGATCCTTTATGGAACGCATGGACAAAAGAATTTCGTCCATACCGCCGCTCCGGCAGACCAGATCCCACTCGTCCAGGGCCGCCACGTGGTCGACGTAACGCGGATAGGAAGTGGCGGAAGGCAGTTCGATCCTCCCGCCCCTGGGAATGCCCAATTCTTCCAGAACGCGGCGCAGCGCGGTCTCCGATCTGCGGCCGGAATCGGTGTAGGAAAACACCTTGTCCACGAAAGCCATCTTATCGGCCATGGTACGGTCCCAGGCCACCAGGATGCTGGCGCCGCTGGAATCGATCACCAGGAAGGCATCGCCCGGATGTCCGCAGAGATATCGGAGCGAGGGACTTCTCATGTTCTCGAAGTCCTCGAAGCGAACCGCGGCGATACCCTGTTTTCGCATTGCCGCGGCCAGCGTATCCCTTCGTCGGCGGTACACGTCCCCTGCGATGCTCATCCGTGCGCCGCCAGGGTATCGAGGGCGCTCTTCAGAACAGCCAGGCCCCGGTCGATCTCATCGTCGCGTATCACCAGGGGCGGAAGCAGTCGCACCGTGTCCTCTCCCGCGGTAAGGACCAAAAGCCCCCGTTCTCTGCAGGCGCTCACCACATCCCCCGGGGGAATGCTCACCGCGGCGCCGATCATCAGCCCCATTCCGCGAACCTGCTTGACCAGTGGATTTTTCCAGGACTGTATAGCCTTGCGGATTTTTTCTCCCTTGCGCTCCACCTGGGCGAGAAACTCAGGCTTGCATATTTGGCCCAGGGCTACATGGGCCGCGGCGGCTGCCAGGGGGTTTCCCCCGAAAGTCGTGCCATGATCCCCGGGCTGCAGCGTGTCGGCGCAGGCGCCTTTCGCGAGGACGGCGCCTATGGGCACCCCGCCGGCCAGGCCTTTTGCGAGGCTCACGAGGTCGGGCTCGAGGCCCATTTTCATACAGGCGAGCAAGGCTCCCGTCCTGCCTACGCCGGTCTGGACCTCGTCGGCGGCGAAAAGGATATCCCGTTCTTTGCAGAGCTTCTGGGCTTGCCGCAGATATGCCGCGTCGAGGGGCAGCACTCCCCCCTCGCCTTGGATGGGTTCGAAAAGAAAAGCGCATGTCCTGTCATCCAAAGCCTTATCCAAGGCCGCGATATCGCCCACCGGCACGTAACCAAAGCCCGGCGTGAAGGGGCCGAAGAACTTGTGGAACTTTTCCTGGCCGGTGGCGGTAACCATGGCGATAGTCCTTCCGTGGAAGGAACCGATGAGGGTGAGCACCTTGTTCTTGTCCGGATGTTTATCCGAGCCGTACTTCCGGGCGATCTTGACCAGGCCTTCGTTGGCTTCCGCCCCGGAATTGCAGAAAAACGCCCTGTCGAATCCGGCGGCCTGGCAAAGCTCTTCGGTCAGCGTAATGGATATGTCCGTGAGAAAGTAGTTGGAGCAGTGAATGAGGTTCGCCGCCTGGTCGGCGATCGCCTTGACGAGGGCCGGGTTCCCGTGGCCCAGGGAGTTGACCCCGATGCCGGCGGTAAAATCGATATACTCCTTGCCGTTTTTGTCCCAGAGGGTGGCGCCCTTTCCTTTTTCCAGAATGAGTCCTGTCCTCTTGTAGGTGTTCATGAATTTGTCGTTCATAGAATCATCGTCCCCTTGCCCCGGTCGCTGAAGATTTCGATAAGCAGGGAATGGGGCGACCGGCCGTCCAGAATATGGGTGCTCACGACGCCCAGGCTCAGGGCCTGCACGCAGCATTCCACCTTGGGAATCATGCCTCCCGATACGAGGCCTTTCTTGATGATACCGGGGACATCCTCCCGTTTTATCTCGGATATCAGGGTAGCCACATCGGAAACATCCTTCAATATACCCGGTACGTCGGTAAGGAGGACGAGCTTCTCCGCGCCCAGGGCGCCGGCAAGCTCGGCCGCCGCGGTGTCCGCGTTGATGTTGTAGTAGCCGGATTCGTCGTCTTCCCGCAGTCCGATGGTGGACACCACGGGAATAAAACCCGAATCCAGAGCATGCTTTACGACCTCGGGGCGGACCGAGCTTATTTCTCCCACCATGCCCAGATCTTTTCCGTCCTTCTGCAGGCGGAGGGCCGAAAAGAGACCCCCGTCGCCGCCGCAGAGGCCGAGGGCGAGCCCCCCCTGACGCTGGATGTGGGCTACCAGGTCCTTGTTGACCTTGCCCGCGAGAACCATTTGCACTACCTCGATGGTTTCGTCGTCGGTGTAGCGCAGCCCGTCCACAAAGACCCTTTCCTTGCCCAGTTTTTTGAGCATCCGGTCTATCTCGGGGCCGCCGCCGTGGACGAGAACGGGCTTGATGCCCACCTGTTGCATGAGTATCAAATCCTGGAGCACCGCGGCGCGAACTCCTTCGTTGATCATGGCGGCGCCGCCGTACTTTACCACAAGGATTTTCCCCGCGAATTTTTTGATATAGGGCATGGCCTGGAGCAGGATATCGGCCCGGATATTGTCGTTTATCATAAAGAACTCTCCTTTGGGCGCCCTGCGCCCAACCGCGGCGATCAGGTTCGGTAATCGCCGTTGATTCTCACATATTCGTAGGTGAGATCGCAGCCCCAGGCGGTTGCCTGGGCCGCGCCCTCGTTGAGGGAGACATAGATAGTCACTTCCTGGTAGCTAAGGATTTTTTTGGCTTTTTCCTCGTTGAAGGACAGGGGCGCGCCGTTTTTGCATACCTCGATATAGCCCGAGGCGCTTTCGAAGGCCACGTCCACCTTGGCCGGATCGAAGTCCTTCCTCGTGTAGCCCAGGGCGCAGAGTATACGACCCCAGTTGGCGTCGGCGCCGAACACCGCGGTCTTCACCAGGCTGGAGCGAATAACGCCCTTAGCCAACTCCACGGCCTTCGCCTCGTCGGAAGCTCCCTCGACGGTGCATTCGATGAGCTTTGTCGCTCCCTCCCCATCCTTGGCGATCATGCGGGCAAGTTGGATATTCAGCCAGGTGAGCGCTTCGTAGAATGTTCTGAAATCCGGGCCCTCGGTTTCGATAGGCGGGTTGTCCGCCATCCCGTTGGCCAGCACCACCACCATGTCGTTGGTCGATGTATCCCCGTCCACGCTCACCCTGTTGTAGGTCCTTTCCACCGAGGCGGAAAGGGCCTTTTGGAGCATGGCGGGGCTTATGGCGCAGTCGGTGGTGATAAAAGAAAGCATGGTGGCCATATTGGGATGGATCATCCCGGAACCCTTCGCCATGGCCCCGATGCTTACCATCCTGCCGCCCAGCTCGAACTGGACCGCCACTTCTTTTTTCACCGTGTCGGTAGTCATTATCGCTTCCCGGGCGTCGATATTGCCGGTGCGCGAAAGGCCCGCCACCAACTGTTCCATGCCCGTCTCGATAATGCCCACATCCAGTTGCTGCCCGATCACTCCGGTCGAGGCGACCACCACATCGGTGGCGGGAATGCCCATCCACTGCGAGACCAGGGCGGCCATGCGCCGGGCGGCGACAATACCAGTCTCGCCTGTACAGGTGTTGGCGTTGCCGGCATTGACGATAATCGCCTGGGCTTTCCCATCGGCGAGATGCTCCCTCGTTACGATCAGAGGCTGCCCCTTCACCTGATTGGTCGTATACACAGCCGCCGCGCTGCAGGGCTTTTCCGACCAGACCAGGGCGAGGTCTTTCTTTTCCCTGTTTTTTCGTATTCCCACATGGATGCCCGATGCGGTAAACCCCTTCGCCGCGGTTACTCCTCCGCGTATTTGTACCATATTAAATTCCTCCCTTGCGGCGTCTTCTCCGGCGCCCCAGGATTGTTAGCCCCTGCCTAGAAGGCCGGGGGCAGCATGGTGAGTCCCTCGGTCTCTTCGAGGCCGAGGGCGAGGTTCATGTTCTGCACGGCCTGACCGGCCGCGCCCTTTATCATATTGTCGATCGTGGACACGATAATTCCGGTCTTTCCGTTGGAGGAAACATGAAGGGATATATCGCAGAAGTTGGAAAGCCGCACATTTCTGTTGGAGGCCGCGGATCCGAGGGGCAGAATGCGCACGAAGAATTCTTCTGCATAGAATGAACTATATAGCTCGTGCAAATCCTTCGCATCAAGGGCTTTCGTCATCTTGAAATAGATTGTGCTCACGATGCCCCTGTTCATCGGCGCCAGATGGGGGGTGAAAACCGACGATACGGGTTTTCCCGCCATCTTGGAAAGGTAGCGGTCTATCTCCGGCTGATGTCGATGGGCGCCCACCTTGTAGGGCGAGATTGAGTCGGCGCATTCCGGGTAATGGGTGCTCTGGGTCGGTTCCCTGCCGGCGCCGGTGACCCCCGAGGCCGAGTCGATGACGATGCTTTCGGTATCGGCCAGCCCCTTGGCCAGAACGGGGTATAGCCCCAGTTCGGCCGAGGTCGGATAGCAGCCCGGGTTGGCAATAAGCCGGGCTTTCCGAATCGCGGCGCGATTGAACTCCGGCAGCCCGTACACGGCCTGCGCATAGAGTTCGGGGTCCCCGTAGGTCTTACCGTACCAGCTTGTGTAACTCTCCTGATCCTCGCCGAAGCGAAAATCGGCGGAAATATCGATAAACAGGCCTTCCTTGGCCAGGCAACGCTTCGCGGCAGCCTCAGCATAGCCGTGGGGCAGGCAGGAAAAAACAACGGAAGACTTTTCGATCACCGCGTCCGCCGATTCGAGGCTCAGGCTTCCCTGACCCGCCTTCACCGAGGTAAAAGACGGGTAGACGGAGGCTAGTTTTTTCCCTTCGAAGCTTACCGATGAAAGCCGCAGGGTTTTCGGCTCGGGATGGGCCAATAAAATCCGGACAAGTTCGGCGCCGGCGTATCCCGAGGCTCCGAGAATTCCAATATCCAGCATTGTAATCCTCCAGGAAAGACAGGGAGGCCGCGAGTATCCGCAGACCGGCCCTGCCGGGGATCTGAAGTCCTCGCGCAGGCGAGGACAATATAAATGTATGGGAATTGTGGATTGTGGCGGTCTGCGCCTTATCTACGAACGCGGAAGAGGACTAGGCTCAGTCGTTCCGCGGCCCGGAAGCTTCGGGCGGTTGGAAGGTAGTATGGAAACGAGGGTCTCATGGGCTCCTCCCAGAGTAGAATAGGACAATGAAAGTACAAAGCGGCCCGGCTGTCAACAGGGGAGAGTGAATAAATATGCAAAAATATTTACGTCAAAGGCAGTTTTAAGACGAGCTGCGTCAAGACCTCCTTTCATCGAGTTCGCTGGATGAAATGTGCGCTCCGTGAAAACCCCGACGCGGATAGGTTTTTTGTAAAGCTCGCGGTGGAGCGGAAATTTTACTTGCAGGGTTTTTTACTCCACCGTATACTCTTAATGTCCCTTTACAGCACAGATCTCAGCAGGAGGTATTATGGGGCTCGGTCTATGCATAGGAGCCGCGGTCGCTGCGGCGGTGTTCGCATTGATTTATTCCATTGGAAAAGCCCGTTCCATTGGTTCGATGCAGGTTGAATCCTCCCATCTGGTCCAAATTTCGGGGTATATCGCCGAAGGGGCCAGAGCCTTTCTGTCCAGGGAGTACAGGGTTATCGCCTATATCGCGCCGATAATCATTTTACTCCTGGCGGTATTCAATACCGGATTCCTGCGGCTCCAGGCGGCCGCTTTCGCGTTGGGAGCCCTCTGCTCGGCCCTCGCCGGCTGGTTCGGCATGTCTGTGGCGACCAAGGCCAACGCCCGCACCGCCCAGGCCGCGACCAAGGGTATGGGGCCGGCGCTCTCCGTGGCGTTTTCCGGTGGCTCGGTCATGGGCATGACCGTCGTCGGCCTTGCCTTGCTCGGAATTTCCATCGTTCTGACGGTCATGAGCCTCCTGGCGGGCAGCGACGTGCAATCCCTTGCCCAGGCGGCCTTTCCGGTTCTTTCGGGATTTTCCCTCGGCGCCTCCACCATAGCGCTCTTCGCCAGGGTGGGGGGCGGCATTTACACCAAGGCGGCGGATGTGGGCGCCGATTTGGTCGGCAAGGTCGAAGCCGGCATTCCCGAGGACGATCACAGGAATCCTGCGGTGATCGCCGACAATGTGGGAGATAACGTGGGCGACGTGGCCGGTATGGGTGCGGACCTCTTCGAATCCTACGCCGGATCTATAATCGGCTGCGCGGTTCTCGGCATCGGAATCACCGCGAGCGCCGATATCAGAATACGCTTGGCGTTCTTTCCCCTTTTCGCCGCGGCGATTGGCGTCCTTGCCTCCCTTATAGGCACCCTCTTTGTGCGAATGAAGCCCGGATCTTCGCCCCAGAAAGCGCTCAACGCCGGCTCCTTCGGCGCGGCCGCTCTGGCCATAGCGCTCATTTTCCCCGGCGCCTATTTTGTCATCGGCGGCAGCCGCTTCGGGGGAAGCGATGGCTCTGCCTTTAGCTGGCTGGGCATAGCCTTTTCATCGGTGGTCGGCCTTCTGGCGGGAACCCTCATCGGGGTTATCACCGAATTCTTTACCGGTACCGATACGCCCCCGGTGCGACGTATCGTAAACGCCTGCGGCACCGGTTCGGCGACGACGATAATCTCCGGCCTGGGCGTTGGCATGATGTCCACCCTTCCTCCTATCCTCATCATCGGGGCGGCTATTGCGGGGAGCTACGCCCTGTCGGGCCTCTATGGCATCGGCATAGCCGGCCTGGGCATGCTTCTCACCCTGGGGATTCAGCTGTCCGTGGACGCGTACGGCCCCATCGCGGATAACGCCGGAGGTCTGGCGGTGATGGCCGAGCTGCCTCCGGAGACCAGGGATATAACCGATTCCCTGGACGCGGTCGGCAACACCACCGCCGCCATCGGCAAAGGCTTTGCCATCGGGTCCGCGGCGCTCACGGCCCTGACGCTTTTTGTCGCATTTGTGGAAGCCGCCGGGATCGACCCATCCTTGATCACCGTTACTAATCCACCGGTATTGATAGGTATATTTATAGGAGGCATGATTCCCTTCCTCTTTTCGGCTATCGCCATGGACTCAATCGGATCGGCCGCCTTTGTCATGATCGAAGAGGTTCGCCGGCAGTTTCACGCCTTTCCGGGAATCCTCAAAGGTACGGAGGTTCCCGATTACCGGCGCTGCGTGGATATCTCCACCAAATCCGCGTTGAAAAGCATGATAATACCCGGCGTCCTGGCTATTCTCGCCCCGGTGGCCGCGGGTTTCCTGGGAGGCCCCGGACTGCTGGCCGGACTCTTGGCGGGTTCCACGGTCACCGGAGTGCTCTTGGCGATTTTCATGTCCAACTCCGGCGGCGCCTGGGATAACGCGAAAAAATTCATCGAATCGAGAAAGACCGATGGCAAAGGCTCCGCTGCTCACAGAGCCGCCGTGGTTGGTGATACGGTTGGCGACCCCTTCAAGGATACCGCCGGTCCCTCACTCAATATTTTGATCAAGCTTATGGCCATCATAGCGCTTGTTATAGCGCCGCTTCTCCGTGCTACTTGGAGGTAATCATGAGGGACGAACGACATCTCTATCTGATCCTGCACCCGAATCATTCCCTTATCGCGTCTCAGCTAGGGCCTGAACAATTCCTGCGCCATTACGTGCAGGGATCCACCCGCTATTTCGAAGGAAGGCTGCTATTCGTCGAGGTCGATCCCGATTTCAGGCATGAATACTTCGATATCGACAAGGCCTATGCCGAGCTGGTTCCCCACGAAGACGGAAGACCTAAGGCGACCAAGTTCATCAAGAGCTACAGAACCTTGGAGCATATGGATTTCGCCGCCTTGGGCAAGCTATACATGGGCAATTCTCTGGGCGACTATGTCGAGCTGGAAAGCGCCGAGTACGATCCCAACAAAGACCACGAAGAATTCCGGATCATGCTCGAAATAAATCCGGTGAAGTTCATCGTGCTGACCCGATACAATTTCAGGGAGTTCGGCACCTATATCGCCGACCCCGCGAATTCCAAGGGAGCTCCGAAAAGCTTTTTCTCGGAGCTGGAATTCTCCACCGAGGAATTCTTGAAGGAATACGCGGAGAACCCCCTCATCCGCTGCTATGTGCCGGGGATACATCCCGCCAGGCTCAGAAACGCCATTCTCGAAGTCAAACAAACCCCGGGAAAGCAGGTAAAGGGAATATCCCTCGATTGCCCGGTGGATAGAATCTCCTACAAGCATCTCCGGGACGGCTTCATGTTCGCCAGCCCGGCGGGGTGCAAATATTATCCCCTGCTCGGTCTCGATGAAGTGGAGCGACGGTTCTACCGTTTTTGGAAGACTATGTAGGTCAAAATCGGGGCCCGCCCCGCTTTCTGCGCATTGGGGCAGGTCCCGTATCGGATTCATCGGTATCGTCGCGCCGGTCTTGATGCGCCGCCGCTTTCTCGCTATCGTTCCAATTCCCAATGACAAGAAGCTATATGGACAGAGGGCGGCCCATAGCCGCCCTCGCCACTTCCCCGGGCCGCTCGGCCCTCGCGGTTATCCGATGCTCCGGCCCGCGGACAATCGAACTCTGCGCGCGGTGCTTTTCCCCCGGCGAGGCCCTCGCTTCGGCCCCGGGCTACGGCATGGTCCACGGCTGGCTCAAGGATCCCCGGGGCGGCGAACGCATCGATGAAGTGCTCGCCGCCGTCTTCAGGGCGCCCCGCTCCTTTACCGGCGAGGATTCCGTGGAATTCTTCTGCCACGGTTCCGGCGCCGTCGTGGCGCGAGCCTTGGCCGTCCTGGAGGAGCAAGGCTTTTCTCCCGCCCTGCCCGGCGAATTCAGCTTCAGGGCTTTTATCAACGGCAAGACAGATCTCGTCAAGGCCGAAGCGATCAACGAACTTGCCAACGCAAACTGCGAAGCCGCCCGGCAGGACGCCCTCGACAGACTCGGCGGCACGCTCTCCAAAGCCTACAAAGAGCTGCGCGACGAGTTGCTGGACCTTTTGGCCGAGCTGGAAGCGCGGTTGGATTATCCCGCCGACGAGGTGGAAGGAGAGGGGCTGGAAGTCGAAAGCGGACTCATGGCCCATTTGAGGAACTGCCGGGAAAGGGTGCGGCACCTTGCCGAAGGATATATCGCTGGAAAACTGAGGCAGGAAGGCGCCCTCGTGGTCGTGGCCGGTAGGCCCAACGCGGGCAAGTCCAGCCTCTTCAATCTGATATTGAGGGAAGAACGGGCGATAGTCAGCCCCGAGCCGGGCACCACCAGGGACTGGCTCGAAGTTTGGGTGGAGCTTTCAGGCTATGCCCTGCGCCTGGTGGACACCGCCGGCCTGCGCCAAGCCTCGGGGGAAATCGAAGCCGAGGGGGTCAAACGCAGCCTGGAACTCAGCGCCCGGGCCGATATCGTTTTATATATGGTCGATGGAAGAAAGGGACTGGTCGTGGAAGACGAAGACTACCTTGCGCGGTACCCCGAAACCATCAGGCTGTGGAACAAGACAGACCTGGACGAATGTCCCGAGCCCCCTCCCGGCTGGCTGGGTTTGAGCGCCAAAAAGGGCATCGGACTGCCCGTCCTGGAGGCCGCGGTGCTGGCCAAGCTCACCGCGCTTTCAGGCGGCGGCGCTGCTTGCGAAAAAGAAACTCCGCGCCTCGCCAATTCCCGTCAAAAACACCTACTGGACCAGTGTCTCGCCGCCCTGGAGGCCGCCCAGGCCTCCGCCGATCGGGGCCTTCCCCTGGACGCCCTGGCCCTGGACATACGGGAAGCCGCCGATTATTTAGGCCAGATAAGCGGCGAAATCGGCAGCGAAGAGGTTTTCGATCGAATCTTCGGCGCCTTCTGCCTGGGCAAGTGAGGAAGCATGGGTGATTACGAAGCCATAGTGATCGGCGGAGGCCATGCGGGCATCGAAGCCGCCCTGGCTTTGGCCCGCCTGGGCAGCAACTGCCTTTTGATTACCCAAAATCCCGACACCATAGGAAAAATGTCCTGCAACCCCGCCATCGGCGGCCTGGCCAAGGGCAATCTCGTCCGTGAAATCGACGCCCTGGGCGGCCAGATGGGAATACTCGCCGACGCTTCGGCGTTGCAGCTGCGCATGCTCAACCAATCCAGGGGGGCGGCGGTCCAGGCGCCCAGGGCGCAGTCCGACAAGACCCTCTACGCCCAACTAGCCCGTAAAAGCCTGGAGGAACAGGCCAATCTCTCCATCCTCATGGATACCGTGGTGGACCTCATTCCCTCCAGGGACGGCCGCCGGATCGAGGGGGTCTTTACCGAGCGGGGCGCCGCCATCGGCGCCAAGGTCGTCGTGCTCACCACCGGGACCTTCATGGAAGCGAAGCTCTTTATCGGCCAATGGAGCGGCACCGGGGGCCGCCTGGGCGAGCCCGCCGCGATCGGCCTCGGCTCTGCCCTGCGCTCCCGAGGTTTTCCCCTGGGCAGGATGAAGACAGGAACTCCCGCCCGCATCGCAGCCTCCAGCATCGACTTTTCGCGTCTGGATATCCAGCGGGGCGAAAAAAAGCCGATTTTCTTTTCCTTTTTGGAAAAAGATTATCGGCGGCCCAGCCTGCCCTGCCATGTGCTCTGGACCAACGAGACAACCCATGAGGTCATACGCGGCGGCCTGGACCGTTCTCCCCTCTTTTCGGGCCAGATAGTCGGCAAAGGCCCCCGATACTGTCCCTCCATCGAGGACAAGGTCGTGCGTTTTCCCGATCGGTCCCGGCACCAGGTTTTTGTCGAACCCGAAGGCGAGTATACCAACGAAGTCTATCTCAACGGTCTCTCCAGCTCTCTGCCCGAGGATGTCCAGCTCGCCTTCTACCGCAGCCTCCCGGGCTTCGAGAAGGCCAGGATAGTCCGCCCCGCCTATGCGGTGGAATACGATTACCTCGAAGCCTCGGCCCTCTACGCATCCCTGGAATCGAAGCTCCTGGGCGGGCTCTACGTCGCCGGCCAGACAAACGGCAGCTCCGGCTATGAGGAAGCCGCCGCCCAGGGCCTCATGGCGGGCATCAACGCCCGCAGGAACCTGGACGGACTCGAGCCTGTCATCCTCGGGAGGGACGAGGCCTATATCGGGGTATTGATCGACGATCTGGTCACCCTTTCGCCCAAAGAGCCCTACCGCATGTTCACCAGCCGGGCGGAGCGAAGACTCGCCCTGCGCCAGGACTCGGCGGACCTTCGTCTGACGCCGCTGGGAATCTCCATAGGCCTGGTCTCGGAGGAGCGGAGGGAAAAATTCGAAGAACGCCGAAACGGCATCGATGAGATTAGGCAGCTCCTCTCCTCCCGGCGGATAGGCAACGTCGATATACAGACCATGGAAGCCCTGCGGCCCCATCTGGGCGAATCCCTGGAACTGGCGCTCCGCGATCCGGCTCTGGGCGCTATCATGGACAATTCTCCCAGCGTCCGGGATTTTCTGTCCAGTCTGATCCCCGGGGCAAAAGAATATCCCGAAACCTGGGCGCAAACCGCCTTGCTCGAAGCCCGGTACAAGGGCTATCTCGAGAAGGAGTCCAGGCTGGCCTTCCGGTTGGACCGCTCCGAGCGGCTCAGGATTCCCCCGGAGTTCGATTACCGGGCGGTTCCCGGGCTTTCCAAGGAAGCCATGGAAAAGCTCGGGGCTGTCAAACCGCTCACCCTGGGGCAGGCTTCCAGGGTGACGGGGGTGAGAAAGTCCGATCTTGCGCTTCTTTATATCGTCGTAAGCCGACAGTAGCGGCTAATCGAAGGAGAGCCGGCGGTGTTCGGGGACGGGCGGGTTTTTAGTTCCCCTCTCCAGGGATCTTCAAAAGATCCTTAAGTCCCTGTTTGGCCCGCTCAAGGGCGTCGGAGTAGTTGTTTTTCAGGGCTTCCACGTTTTGCTTATAAAAGGCGGCGAATTCAGGGTCCGACATAGGATCAAGCCGTACATCCTGGCCCATCCTGGCGGCCATTTTCAGTTCCTTTTCCCGCAGTTTGGGCGCCCACTGACTGCGGATAGCCTGCTCCACCCGCTTGAGTTCCTCCAGATATTTTTCCATAAAGGCGGAGATCTGCTGCATAAGGCCTTCGACCTGCTTTTTCGCTCCCGCCCCGCCGCCATCCTTGCCTCCGGGAACCAGGGAGGCCAAAATAGCAAGGCCCGAGCCTATGAGACCTATCCGGTCCGGATCGTAATAGCCGGTTGGCAGCTGAATTTGCGCGACCAAAACCTCGCAGGCCGATCTTCGGAACAATTCTTCCTGGGATTTTGCTTCTTTCACCGCCTTGGCCAGATCGTACTGTCCGAAGTCCTCCAAATACTTGCCCGCCGCGCGGCGGCCTTCGGTTTTTATGTTCGAGGCCTCCAGAGCGGCCTCGTCGATCTTTAAATCCTTAGTCCTCTCGAGGGCTAGCTCAAGAGCGCTTTTTATCATTGCCATTCGATATCCTCCTGAAAGGCCCAACGCATCCCATACTGCGCGCGAAGCTTAAAATCTTGTCCCCGATACTCGCTGTGAGAATCGCAGCCGCTATCCACTCGATGCCGTTTTTCACGGGCCTCGGAACCGATCCTATCAGTAGGATGACGAGTTCTACGCTGTAGACGATCATAATAGACGCTACGGCGACTTTCCCCATGAAGGTCGACGTCGGTTCTATCCTCTTTTGGACAATAATGAGGATAGCCATTAAAAGCGTCTGTATTCCCAGCCGTACAAGCACAAGTATCAAGAACCATGCCGGTATAATCTTATAATAACGAAAAACGACGCTGAGGACAATCAAAAGGCTGTAATCGCTGGCCGAGTCCATCATTCTTCCGGCCTTGGTGACTTCTTTCCCCTTTCTTGAGACATAACCGTCCAGAAAGTCGGTGGCAAAGATGCAGACCACCAGGATGAGCAAGGGATAGCGGATAGGAAAGCGCTTGGCCGCGATTACCAGATATAGGAGGGTAGGGAGGGAACTCACCCTGAAAAGGGTAATCCGGTTCGCAAGATTGATCGAACCCAGCAATATGCCGTCCGATTCCTTTCGGAAATCTTCGATAAATACGAGCATGAGCCCGAACAGGAGCGCGTGAAAAAGAAAACTTGTAAGGCCGAAGGAAAGCCAGTACAGGTCGAGAAAGCCGGCCTTGAGCGAAAATGCCAGAAAGACCAGGCATTGAAGGACAAAATAGAGGACTGTCGTTCCCAATATGCTCATTCTGAGGCTGGTTCTTCTGCCGGTCTCGTCCATGCGTTTAGTCCCCGATTTTCCGCCTTGGCCCACCCCTGAACCCTTTTCCTCTCCTGGCGGAACGAGAGCCATACTACAACCTTGACATTGGGACTGTCAAATCTCTACTCTGGGATCAATGAGCATAGCTGACAAGATTACCCTGAGCAGAGTGTTTCTCGCCCCCCTTTTTTTCCTTCTTTACCGATACCCTCTGCTGGAAGCCCTTCCGACGGTAATCCTTTTGTGGCTTCTCTTTGCTGTCATAGAGCTGAGCGACCTGGTGGACGGCAAAATCGCCCGCTCCTCCAGCACGGTCAGCGACTTCGGCAAGCTCTTCGATCCCTTCGCCGATGTTTTGGCGCGGGTCAGCTATTTCATTTGCTTCGCCTTCGATGGCATCATGCCGTTGTGGATTTTTCTCATCATCCTATACAGGGAATTCAGCATCCTCTTCCTTAGAATGATGCTCTCGGGGCGGGGCATCGCCATGGGAGCGCGTCCGGGCGGCAAGTTGAAAGCCGGCCTCTATATGGTCTCCGGCCTTTTTGCCCTCCTGTACTCCAGCCTCCAAAGGCTATCCCTGGCAGCTCCCCTGCAGAATCCTTTGAAGGTCCTGGTGGTCGTCGTATTCGTCGCCGCCGGCGTTCTTTCCGTCCTCTCCTTCGTGGACTACTTGATCCAGTATAAAAAGCTCACTTCGGCGGCGAAAGGCCACAACTCCTAGGATTATCTGCATTTATACTGCAAGCATTTCAAAAAAACAGTAAAATTTGCAAAATTCGTAAATTCTGCAAAAACTCGCTTGACACGGAACCATCGACTTTGGTACCTTCATCGAGCGCTCTGAGGAAGGGGACTTTTGAGGGGCGAGGGATCTTCAACAGGAAATAGGGAAGGGATAGGAAGAGGTAAGGGGATCTCGCACTGCGCACTGCGCAATGCGTAGTGGATTTCACGAGCCGTGAAATCCGCGATACCGAGCAGGAAGAGGAATCGCGAGAGGAATTGGAAGGCTTGGTAGAACGGCAGGTAACTGTCGGTTGCCGGTGCTGGAAGGCGCTGGTGACGAAAGAATCTTTATGATATCCGACGGGAGCAATCCCGTAGGAATATATCATGGAGAGTTTGATCCTGGCTCAGAACAAACGCTGGCGGCGTGTCTTAAGCATGCAAGTTGAGCGGCAAGGGGGAGCGATCCCCCCTAGAGCGGCGGACTGGTGAGTAACACGTGGATGATCTACCCGAGGCATGGGGATAGTCACTAGAAATAGTGGGTAATACCGAATACGGTGCGCATCGTGAGGGTGCGCAAGAAAGGTGCTACGGCACCGGCCTAGGATGAGTCTGCGTCCCATTAGCTGGTTGGTGAGGTAAGAGCCCACCAAGGCGATGATGGGTAGCCGGCCTGAGAGGGTGTACGGCCACACTGGGACTGAGATACGGCCCAGACTCCTACGGGAGGCAGCAGCTAAGAATATTCCGCAATGGACGAAAGTCTGACGGAGCGACGCCGCGTGGATGAAGAAGGCCGAAAGGTTGTAAAGTTCTTTTGTTGGGGAAGAATAACCATGGGAGGGAATGCCCGTGGGATGACATGAACCGACGAATAAGCCCCGGCTAACTACGTGCCAGCAGCCGCGGTAACACGTAGGGGGCGAGCGTTGTTCGGAATTACTGGGCGTAAAGGGCATGTAGGCGGTCTTGTAAGCTTGGCGTGAAAGACCACGGCTCAACCGTGGGATTGCGTTGAGAACTGCGAGGCTTGAGTGACGGAGAGGGAGCTAGAATTCCTGGTGTAGGGGTGGAATCTGTAGAGATCAGGAAGAATACCAATGGCGAAGGCAAGCTCCTGGCCGATGACTGACGCTGAGGTGCGAAAGTGTGGGGATCAAACAGGATTAGATACCCTGGTAGTCCACACTGTAAACGATGTGCACTAGGTGCTGGTACGGATGTATCAGTGCCGTAGCTAACGTGATAAGTGCACCGCCTGGGGAGTATGCTCGCAAGGGTGAAACTCAAAGGAATTGACGGGGGCCCGCACAAGCGGTGGAGCATGTGGTTTAATTCGATGGTACGCGAGGAACCTTACCTGGGTTTGACATACAGCGTAATAGGGCAGAGATGCTCTAGCGTAGCAATACGGCGCTGTACAGGTGCTGCATGGCTGTCGTCAGCTCGTGCCGTGAGGTGTTGGGTTAAGTCCCGCAACGAGCGCAACCCCTACTGCCAGTTACTAACAGGTGAAGCTGAGGACTCTGGCGGAACTGCCGGTGACAAACCGGAGGAAGGTGGGGATGACGTCAAGTCATCATGGCCCTTATGTCCAGGGCTACACACGTGCTACAATGGGTGAGACAGAGTGAAGCGAAGCCGCGAGGTGGAGCAAATCGCAGAAAATCATCCGTAGTTCGGATTGGAGTCTGAAACCCGACTCCATGAAGGTGGAATCGCTAGTAATCGCGCATCAGCATGGCGCGGTGAATACGTTCCCGGGCCTTGTACACACCGCCCGTCACACCATCCGAGTGGGGGGTACCCGAAGCCGTTAGTCCAACCTGCGAAGGGGGGCGACGTCGAAGGTACGTCTCGTGAGGAGGGTGAAGTCGTAACAAGGTAGTCGTACCGGAAGGTGCGGCTGGATCACCTCCTTTCTATGAGAAAGGCGCCAGGCCCGGCTGTCCGCGCAAGCGGCTGCAAGGCTGTAAGGGCGACCTGAATCATACACCCCTTTACTTCTTCCTATCCTATTCCTTTTTTT
>LVBN01000005.1 GCA_001603165.1 Spirochaetales bacterium Spiro_12 | reverse complement strand
GTTCTTCGCGTTTCGGCGGCGGGAAGATTTTTGTGGAAAAATCTTCCCGCCGCCTATTCCTGAGCCAAACCTTCGCTCCGCGTGCAACCATTGGCGAGGGTTTCCTCATACCCGGAGCTGGTAATGGCAGAAAAGAAAAGATTTTATCTGGATGAGCTCTTAGGCGCCTTTTTCCTGGCGATCATGTCGCTCATCACCTTCGTCAATGTGGTCAATCGCTACCTTTTTTCCAAAAGCCTGGCCTTCAGCGAGGAAGTGGTGGTCAACCTCTTTGTCTGGATAACCCTCCTGGGCGTTTCCATAGCCTTCCGCAGGGGCAGCCACCTTCAAATGACCAATCTCTACGACAAGTTCCCCCCGAAGCTCAAGCGCATTTCCATCGGGATATCCGGCGTCATAGGAGTCGCGATCTTTACCTTTCTCATCTACAACTCCTGCAAAGAAATATATAAGAACATGACATTTTATCACACCATATCCGACGCCCTGGGCATTCCCACCTGGATTTACAGTCTCGGAACCCCGGTGTTTTCGCTCTTCGTTTTGAAAGAAATCGTTTCGAGCACTTTACGGGGAATCAAAAAGAACAACGCTCCAGCCGAAAGCGCCCAAGCCGCTGAAGGGGGCAAATAATGGCCGCATTAATCGTATTCGGCATCTTCGTCGTTCTCATTTTCATCGGAACCCCCATCGGCATATCGCTGGCTACGGCCGCGATGGGCGCCATCATGAACTTCGACCTGGGCACCGCCATGATTTCAAGGAACTTCGAGGCGAACATCGCCAAGTTCCCGCTGGTGGCCATACCCTTCTTCATTCTGGCCGGCGTCTTGATGGAAAAAGCCAAGATCGTGGACGGCATATCCAAGTTCGTCATCCTTGTGGTGGGCAGGGCGACAGGCGGCCTGGCCATCGCGGCGGTGATAACCTGTATTTTCTGGGGAGCCATATCAGGCTCCGGCCCCGCCACCGCCGCGGCGCTCGGTCTGGTTTTCATCCCCACCATGATCAAGCAAGGATACGACAAGTACTTTTCGGCCAGCGCCATAGCGGCGGGAGCGGGACTGTCCATCATCATACCCCCCTCAATCGCCTTCATAGTGTACGGCAACCTTACCGACGTTTCCGTGGGCGCCCTCTTCCTGGGCGGCATCGTACCGGGTGTCATCGTCGGCATGTTTCTTATCCTGTCGGTATACCTGAGCTCGAAACGGCATAATTTCAGGGGAGAGATGAAGAGGGGCAGCCTAAAGGAAATCGGCAAGGCCTTTATCGGGGCATTCTGGTCCCTTTTGGCGCCGGTGATCATCCTGGGCTCCATCTACGCGGGCGTCGCGACCCCCACCGAATCGGCCATAATGGGCGTTTTCTACGCCCTCTTCGTGGGGCTCTTCGTCTACAAGACCATAACTTTCAAGCTATTGATCTCGGCCCTTTCGGATACCGTCGTCGCCTCGGCCACGGTAATGCTGGTGGTCGCCATGGCGGGCATTTTCTCCTGGGCCGCTTCCACCCTGGGGGTCATCGACGCGGCGGCCAACCTCGTATCGAGCCTTACCACGAATAAACTCGTATTCCTTCTCCTCATCAACGTGGTCATGCTCATCGCCGGCATGTTCCTGGACGCCATTTCGATCACCTACGTCTTCATGCCCATCATCCTGCCGGTTCTTTTGAAGTTGCAGATCGACCCCCTCTTCTTCGGCGTCGTGATGGTGGTAGCTCTGGCCATCGGCCAGATAACCCCGCCGGTGGCGGTCAACCTCTATGTCACCGCGAATATCATAAAGAGCAATATCACCAACGAAATGGTGAGGTACGTACTCCCCATGGTCATCGTCTCCATCCTCGCCCTCCTGGTGATAACCCTCTTCCCCCAGCTCACGCTCTGGCTGCCCGCAGCCTCGGGACTTTACACGCCGCGGTTCTGAGCCGATCGATAAATCGATACAAAAAAAGGTCGCCCGCTCAGCCGGGCGACCTTTTTGTTCCCATTTCTTTCCGGATTCCCTTCCGATACCCCTGGAATCGACGTTCTACAACGCGTACTGCCTCATTTTCCTATACAAGGTATTGCGGCTTATCCCCAGCATCTTGGCGCAGGCGGAGATATTACCTTCGCTCTCGTTTAATGCCTTTGCGATTTCCTTTTTCTCGACGCTCTCCAAATCCATCACCCGGGGCTCCGGACCGGCCTCGGACTTGGCCAGGCTTTTCTCCAGCAGCTTCCCCTGGATACTCGTATAGATGTAGTCCGGCAATTCGCGCATGGTGATGTGCTCATCCTTGGAAATGAGAATCGCCCGCTCTATGACATTCTCCAATTCCCGCACATTGCCCGGCCAGGGATATTCCTTGAAGGCCGCCACCACATCCTTGTCGATCTCCGGAATCGCCCTGCCATGGTGCAGGGCGTTCTTCGTCACGAAATGGGAGACAAGGAGGGGGATATCGTCCAGCCTCTCCCGCAGGGGCGGCGGCTGTATGCGGAGCACGTTGAGTCTGTAGTAAAGGTCCTCCCTGAACGCGCCTCTTTGAATCTCTTCCCTGAGTTTTTTATTGGTGGACGCGATAACCCGGGTATCGACAGTGATGAGCTTGTCGCCGCCGATCCTGGTGAAACTGAGATCCTGGAGCACCCTCAGCAACTTGGCCTGCATATCCTGGGGCATTTCTCCGATCTCGTCCAGAACGATGGTCCCCCCCTCGGCCTGCTCGAATTTTCCCTGATATCCTTCCTTCCTCGCCCCTGTAAAGGAGCCGGATTCGTAACCGAAGAGCTCGCTTTCTATGAGAGATCGGGGAAGGCTGGAGCAATTGACTATCACCAGGGGGCCCTGGGCTCTGGCGCTGGCCTGATGAATGGCGTGGGCGAACATTTCCTTGCCCGTTCCGCTCTCGCCTTCGATAAGGACGGGAGCATCGCTCTGGGCGGCCACCCGGGAGAGGTTGATGGCTTCCAAAAAAACCGGCTGGTTCCCGATGATATCCGAGAAGGAATATTTCGCCCTGGCCTTGGAAGCCTTGGGATGGAGCCGATTCATGGTCTCCACCAGTCTGAAGGTATCGATGACGCCCACAAGCCGAGATTGCCTGTCTCGTATGACGATAGCCGATTTTATAAAACGGAGCCTTCCCCTGCTGGGGCTTTGGATCAGCACTTCCTTTTCCAGGTACCCGCGGCCGCTCTCGAGAACGTCGAGAATCACAGGCCGGAAATCCACTATTTTAGTGACGTGGCAACCCTTGGCCTGCAGCTGGTCCTGGCCGAGTATCTGGGCGCCTATCTTGTTGATGTAAACGACAATGCCTTTTTTATCCAGCACGAGGATGCCGGTGGAGAGGGATTCGATGAGCGCCTTGAGCACCGGGTGAGAATCGAAGGCGGCGATTCCAGCCTCGCCTATCGATTCTCGATTCTTCTCAACATCGATAGTCAACGTGCTATTCAGCCAAGGAATCATGCACTGCCTCACTTCGGGACATTTGAGATATTTTAGTGTCATATTTTGGAACAGTCAAATAAAAAACCCTTTCTTCTATACGCGAAGAGGAGTCCCTTCCATCGGAAAACATGGATCGCGGCGCTCCGGTAAAAATCCGCCTGGGGGGATTATCCAATTATTAAGGGTTAAAACGCACCGAGCCCCGGGAGTTGCACAGGGCAGGAGCCGGATACGCAGGGTAGGCATGATTATTGCATATTAATCGGGGGAGGAATCTATGCCGTTCCAAAAACGAGAATTCCCTGACAAGTTCGCGGCGCTGGGCAAAGATGACAAGCTCGGTCTTCTGCGAACCATGGTCAGGATCCGCAGTTTCGAATCGAGAGTCGAGGAGCTCTTCCTCAACCGAAGAATTCCCGGCTTTGTGCATCTCTACATCGGAGAAGAAGCCATCGCCTCGGGCGTTATGGCAAACCTGAATAGGACGGATTGGATCACATCGACCCATCGCGGCCACGGACATGCCATAGCCAAGGGAGCCCGGATCGACCGAATGATGGCCGAGCTTTTCGGGAAAACCACCGGCTATTGCAAGGGAAAGGGCGGATCGATGCACATCGCCGACTTTTCCGTAGGCATGCTCGGAGCCAACGGCGTGGTGGGCGGCGGTTATAACATCGCCGTCGGCGCCGGCATGTCGTCCATGATCAAGAAGACCGACCAGGTGGCGGTTTGCTTCTTCGGCGACGGGGCTTCCAACCGCGGGACCTTCCACGAGGCCATGAACATCGCCTCAGTCTGGAAGCTTCCCGTTATCTTCGTAAACGAAAACAACCAGTGGGCCTCCACGACGCCCACATCCTTCGCCACCTCGGCGGCCCGCATCGCCGACAGGGCCAAGGGTTACGGAATGGAGGGCTATACCGTGGACGGCAACAACGTGATCGAAGTATACAACGCCGCCGCGGCCTTGATCGAAGCAGCCAGGAAGGGCAAGGGTCCCGCTCTTTTGGAATGCCTCACCTATCGCATCAAGGGGCACTATGTAGGGGATCCGGAAAAGTATCGAACCAAAGAGGAAGTGCAGAAACACTTTACCGAAAACGACCCGATCACCCGCTACGCCGGCTGGCTCAAGGGCAAGGGCTTGATCGACGACGCGGTCCTCGCCGCCATGAGGGCCGAGGCCGAAGGAGAAGTGGCGGAGGGCGAGAAATTCGCCGAGGAAAGCCCCTTGCCCGAGAAGGAAGACGCCTACAACGATCTCTTCTCCTTCTCTCCCAGCGAATTCCCGGAGGTGGTCAAATGAGGACAATCACTTTTTCCCAGGCCACGCTCGAGGCCATGCGCGAGGAAATGCAGAGGGATCCCACCGTCTTCGTCTACGGAGAGGATATCGTCCGACAGGGCGGCATTTTCGGCCAGTTCAAAGGCCTGCCCGAGGAATTCCCCGGTAGGGTGCGGGATGTCCCCATCAGCGAGACCATGATCGTCGGAGCCGCCCTGGGCGCTGCGCTCACCGGCACCAGGCCCGTGGCGGATATGCACTTCGCCGATTTCATCGGCGTCGCCTTCGACGAACTCGTCAACCAGATCGCGAAAAACCGCTATATGTTCGGCGGCCAGGCCAACATCCCCCTGGTGATCAGGGCGCCGGACGGAATCATCAATTCTGCGGCGGCCCAGCACAGCCAGAGCGTTGAAGGTTGGCTCCAAAACATTCCCGGCCTCATCATTGTCGCGCCTTCCAGCCCGGCCACAGCCAAGGGCCTGCTCAAATCGGCTATTCGTCAGGATGATCCGGTGATCTTTTTCGAGCACAAGGTCCTCTATCCCCAGAAGGGTCCGGTGCCCGAAGAGGAGTACCTCACGCCGATCGGCAAAGCCGAGGTGAGAAAGCCCGGCAAGGATGTCACGATTGTCACCTATTCCATCATGGTTCAGAAATGCGAAGAGGCGGCCATGGAGCTGGAGAAGGAGGGCATTTCGGTGGAAGTGATCGATCTTCTCACCCTAAAGCCCTTCGATATTCAAACTGTCATCGATTCGGTGAAGAAAACCCATCGCTGCGTGGTGGCCCACGAGGCTGTGGTGACCGGCGGCCTGGGGGCGGAGATCGCATCCCAGGTCCAGGAAAAGGCCTTTTTCTACCTGGACGCCCCGGTCCTGCGGGTGGGCGCCAAGAACCTGCCTATCGCCTTCAGCTCGGTGCTGGAGAAGTTCATAGCGGCAGGCCAGGACGATATCAAGAAGGCGGTGCGCAGCGTTCTGTATAGGGAGGGCTAAGCGATGGCGCTCAATATCCAAATGCCCCAGCTCGGCCTGACCATGAAGGAAGGGCTCATCGCCGAATGGAAGAAGAAAGTCGGGCAGCCCGTAGCCAAGGGCGATGTCATCTTCTCGGTGGAAAACGACAAAGCCACAGTGGATGTGGAAGCCCAGGGCAGCGGTATTCTCGCGGCCATAACTGTCGAAGAGATGGTGACCGTACCGGTGGGCACCGTGGTGGGCCTGATCGCCGCAGCCGGGGAGAAGATCGAGGCGGAAACCGCGAAGGTCCAAGCTGCCCAGCCCGGCAAGGCGGACGCCCCCGCGGCGAGCGCCGCCCCTGTCGCTCCCGTAAAAGCGGTCCCTTTAGCAGACCATAGGCCCTCGGCCGACCCAAGCGCCGTACCCGCAGCCACGACCCCGGCAAAGGCGGCGGCGCTCCAGCAAAAGACGCCCCCGGCCGACGGCTTTGTGCTTGCCTCCCCCCTGGCGCGGCAAACCGCCGAAGCGCTGGGCATTAACCTGGCCGAGATCAGGGGAACCGGGCCGGAAGGCGCGGTCGTCGGGAGAGACCTGCTTCGGGCCGAACCAGCTTCCCTGCCGGCATACGAAAAACCGAAATTACCTGAAAAGGCCGCTTCGGAGATTACGCAGCCCCTGGCCGAAGATGGCAAGGTCATCAGGCTTTCGAAGATACAGATGATCTCCGCCGAACGCCTGACCGAAAGCTGGAAGACTATTCCCCAGTTTACCCTCTACGACGAGGCTGAGGCCGAGGCGATACTCGAGCTCGCGGCGGAGTTCAAACAAAAGGGAGAGCCCGTATCGCTCACGGTCATCCTCGCCAAACTTCTAGCCCATGCGGCCGCGGCCCATCCCCTGGTGAACGGTTCCTGGCTGGGCGAAGGCAAGGTGATGAGCTACTCCAAGGTGAATGTCAACATCGCCATGGATACCCCGGAGGGGCTCGTGGTCCCGGTGCTCCGGGATTGCGGAGGAAGGGGATTCAAGGCCCTGGGCGCGGACATGAAAGCTCTTGCCGAAAAAGCCAAAACCAAGAGCCTGAGCCCCCGGGATTACGAAGGGGGTACCATCACCCTGTCCAACCTCGGCATGTTCGGCATCAAACGCTTCAGAGCCATCGTAAACCCTCCCCAGACGGCGATTATCGCCGTGGGAGCCATCAGCGAAAGGCTGGCGCCCAGCGAGGAAGAACTGGAAAGCTACCGGGCCATCGAGTACAGCATCACCGCCGACCACAGGGTTGTGGACGGGGCCTATGCAGCCCGTTTCATGGCGACCCTCAAATCTTTGATCGAGGATCCCTTTCTGCTGCTCCTGTAAGGAAGGAAAGAAAGCCGACACGAAACATATCGGCGCAAACGACGGTGGCCGCGGAGCCTTTCCGGCTCCGCGGCCGCTTTTTTCCCCCGCATCCGGCCTTCCGACCGCAAGAGCCTCGCCCCAGGGCCTTGTTTTTGCCCCGAAGCGGCCTTGCCCGGCATGCCGGCTTCAGGGCTATGGGCAAAAACTCAGGCCTTACGTACGTTGACGTTGCCCTTGAGCTCGGCTCCTTCCTGGATAGCCAGTTCCTTGGCCTTGAGATTGCCTTCGACAAGGGCCTGGGATTTGAGCACAATCTTCGTGGCCGATTCCAGGTTGCCGGTGACGCCGCCGTCTATCTCTATACGCTCCGCCTTAATATCCCCGTGGACCGAGGATTTTTCTTCCAAAACCACCGCCGAGCTGGAAACGATGTCGCCGTCGATGCTGCCCCCTTCAACCAAAAGGGAGCGCAGACTGAGGTTTCCCTCGATCTTGCCTCGAACGAGAATGTCCCCCTCGCTGAGCACGTCGCCCTGCACGGTACCTTCGATCAGTATATTCGCCTGGGATTGGACGCTTCCCTTTATGACCATATCCTGGGTAATAACCGCCAGGGGCGTCGAGGACTCGGGTTTCCATACCGTCGGTAGAGCTCCTCCCGACAGTCCAAAGCGACCGCTGAAATCCTGGGAGCCTTCGGCGAAAACGCCGGGAGCTCCTTGGCCCCCCTCCTCGCCTAAGATCGCGGCGGTCTGGGCGCCGTCTTCAACTTCCTCGCCCTGCTTCAGACCTATGAGTTCTTCAACAGCCTTGGAAAAATTCCCGCGTCTTTTCACGTTGCTCCTCCTCATCGTCGTCCATCATGAGCCTACCCTATGCGCAGGCCCTCCGCAAGCCAT
>LVBN01000004.1 GCA_001603165.1 Spirochaetales bacterium Spiro_12 | reverse complement strand
CTCCCCCGATAATCACAAGTTCATACTGTGTTTTCATACATATACTATAAAGAAAATAAGGAAAAAGAGCTACCTCCGCCGACACAGGCAGAAAGCGCGGCGTGAAACATGCGGGCGGAAATCAGCGGAGTTGGGAATCCAGGGGAAGCCGGAGGCACAGACAGAAACCTGGTCCTTCCGTCGGCCTTACCGTTCCCCCGAGCCGTAGGGCCAGGGCTTGCGCGATCTCCATACCCAGACTTCGCGCCACCCGGAGTTCGGGATCGGTCAAGGCTGATCCGCCGCACACGACAAGTTCCTCGGCGATATCGGAAAATCGGTAGGACAGCCGTATACGAGCCTGTCCTTCCCCGGAACCGGCTCGCCGATAGAGTTCCGAAATCCATTGGCTGGCCACGATACCCAGATAGGAAATCCGCTCAGCCCCGAGAATCCGATCCTGGATGTCGATCTCGATAGGTAGTGAATATCCCAGGCAGGCGTAGGATTCGGCGATAAGGCTGGAAAATCGTTTAAAGTATTCCTTGGAAGAAACGCCGTCGCCACTCTCGGTTTCGTAGAGCACCTCGTGGACAAGGGCAATGGACTTTATTTGGCTTATCAGCGCTCCCAAATTCGAGGGGGGGTCTCCCGGGCTTCCCTCCATTTCCCCCAAATGCGCTAAACTTGCCACGATTTGCAAATTATCCCTGACGCGCTGGTGCGCCTCCTTCAGCAACAGTTCCTTGACGGCCAGGTTTTCTTCCAGGCTTTTCTGGTAGAGCATCGCCGCTGTCGTATCGTGGATCACCCCCATGGTCACAGGGCCGAAGGATTTGAACATAGCCTTGAATGCAGGATCGTCCACCGGTTCTCCATAGGCGTTTACCGAAGCGTAGATGCTCTGTTTGGTCTTGCCGTGGATCAACCGCAGCTTGAGCTCCCTGGTCATCCTGCCCCCGGAACGGCGTTCGTCGAATAGTTTCGGCGCAACGACGGGAGGAGTCTCGGCTTGACGGATTTTGGCTAAAACCGCGTCCCGGGAAACGGCTGATCTGTCATCCTCATGGATAAGCTGGGTGAAATGCTGCCCCAACAAGTCCGACGGTTCATATCCTATTTCCCGTATCGCATCGTTGAGAAAGATAAATGTACCGGAGGAATCCAGAACATAGACAATGACCGGCAACGCCGCGATGAGGGTGGCAAAGCCGGCGCCGGGAGCCTGGATTCGATCATCGTCCCCGGCTTTCCTTTCTTGCATGGAACTCGGTCCACAGCGCTCGGTATTCCCCATGACAGGATAGTAGGAGGGGCTCGACGCTTAGTCAAGGCGAAGCTTCCGCGCCCAAGGCTTTAAGGGAGCTGGGCGCGCCATGGAAGTTCGTATATAGTATGGCGATGCTCTTCAATTACCACACCCACAGCGAATTCTGCGACGCCAAGGTTTCGGCCGCCACGCTCGTCGAGGAAGCCTATCGAAAGGGGTATCGATATCTCGGCTTCTCCTCCCACGCCCCCCTGCCCTTTCCATCGACTTGGCTTATGTCCTGGGATGAGCTACACCCTTATGCCGCCACCATCCGCGCTCTCCAGCGGGACTGGTCGGACAGGGGACTGAAAATATTCCTCGGTCTGGAAATCGATTATATACAAGGCATCGTCAAACCAGGGGACCAGGCCTATCAGGCGATAAATCCCGATTTCCGCCTGGGTTCGGTTCATTTTTTACAAGGCCTGAGCGAGGACGAATTCACGGTGGACGAACCCGCCGATCTTTTCGAACGTCACATGAGCCAGGCGCCCAGGGGCGATGCTTCGATAATCTGGAAGCAGTATTACCAAAACATGATGGGCTTAGTCGAAGCCGGTGGCTTCGACATTCTTTGCCACTTCGACCTGGTCAAGAAAAACAACTCCGGCGGTCGATGGTTCGACGAGGAATCGCCGGCCTATCTGGACGCGGCCTTCTCGGTGGTGGACAGGGCGGCGGAACTGGATATCGTGGCGGAGATAAACACCGGCGGGCTAGCCAGGGGCAGCACCAACAGTCCCTATCCTTCGCCGTCGATTTTGAGACGAATGCGCGAAGTCGGGCTCAGGCTTACCATCGGAGACGATGCCCACAGCCCCGAGCATCTGGGCAACTACAGGAAAGCTGCGGTGGAGGCGGCCAGAGCCGCGGGGTATACGAGTTTTTGGTATCTCGACGATGTGCTCAGCTGGAAAGAGATCGGTCTTGACGAATCGATTAAATAAAGGGCAGGACGATTGAAGTGTCCTGCCCGGGAATGCTGTGGTTTTATATGAGTCTAGCGATTCCGCCGCTCCTCGCTCTTTTGACACTGGATACAAAGCACCGCATAGGGAATCGCCGCAAGCCGCTCCTGGGGTATTTTTTTACCACAGGCCATGCATAAGCCATACCGCCCCTGGCTCACCCTGGTAAGCGCGGCATCGATAGCCTTAAGGCGCTTGATATCCTGAGAACCGAGGGCTTCTATCATTTTGCGGTCGATATCGTCCGACGCGACATCGGCGACATCTTTGGGATCCATCTCTGCGACGATAGCCCGGAACTCCTCGTTTGTAGCGGCAAGCCCCTCAAGGATTTCCCGCTTTTGCGCATAGAGCAATTCCTGCATCTGTTCGGTAAAGGTTTTCTCCATTAGGCTCCCCCGAACAAGGCATTGTTACAACGCCGGTTCTATAATTTTGGATGCGCACAATGCACTATAAGTACTAAAATGTCAAGCCTCGAGTCAAACCACCCCCGAGGAGGTCGTTGACATTAATCCCGGCGGTACATACTATTTCAGATATTTGACGGGTGCAAGAGCCGCAGGGCGACTATTTTCACGCCACGCGGCGGTTCGCGCCCGACACGCAAGGAGAAGCCGTGGCGAAAGAAGAAGCCATAGAGGTGGAGGGAGTCGTTCGGGAAGCCCTTCCCAACACCATGTTCAGGGTTGAGCTGCAGAACGGCCATATAATACTAGCCCATCTCTCGGGCAAGATGCGCAAGCATTATATCCGCATAGTGCCCGGCGACAAAGTGCGCGTCGGTCTTTCGCCCTACGATCTTTCCCGCGGCAGGATCATCTATCGCGAGAAATAATCCGTCCTTCGTATTCTCGCCCAGGTTGCGCCCCGCCCTCCCGAATCCCGCGCCGCGGGGCCGAACGCTCCGACCATAGGAGTGCCTTCCAGGATCTTTCGCACAGCGGAGGCGAGAACCGGTTCCGATTCGGAGTGAAGGCCCTTTCCGTGGATGATCAATACCTTCTCCATGCCCTGTCGCTGAGCATCGGTTAAAAAGATCCCGATAGCCAGCTCGGCCTCGGCCATGGTCTTGCCGTGAAGATCCAGAGTAGCCTGGGGTCGCATTCGTTTTATGCGCTCCGCCGAAGCCCGTCCCTTGGCTGCGGCATCCTTTTTCTCGGCGATCCCTTCCCGCTCTTCGGGATCGGGCACAGTGTTCCGAAGAAGCCAGCGCTTTAGGTAGGCTGTGCCGTCCGGTTCGGCGCTCCGCCCCGATCGCTTCTCCCCATGGCCGTCGGCCTTGGTTTTACCAGCGGCGCTCCGGCTCCCCGAACCATCCTCGGGCCTCGTTTCAGGGGATTTGCGTGAGCGCCGCCGATCCCATTCATCCAAAATTTCCCCAAAATCCATTCCGTAAACCTTGGCTGAAGAATAGTGAAAAGCCGGCTGAGGGTCAAACTCCCGCCGCGCTCCGCCTTGCGGAAATCATACTTTTCTCCGATACTGCAACCGGGAGCCGAGCCGCGATGATCAGTGCCAGGCGTTACAGCCCGACAAACAGTTATTTTTTCACCTGGATTCTCCGCCACAGTTACGGTGCCTATATTTGCAGAGTTTATAAAGCCAAGGGCATCGGGCTGGAAGTCTTCGACAGGGTCAAGCCGCCTTTCATCCTCGTGGGCAACCACAGCACCCTTTTGGATCCCTTCCTCACCAACAACTTCGTCCCCCATCCGATTCACTGGGTAAGCAGCGACGGCAACATGCGATCCCCTATCATGCGCTTTCTCTTGATCAAACTTGTCGGATCGATTCCCAAATCGAAGGCTATCCCCGATATCGAAACAGTGAACTGGATGGTCGAATTTATACGCAAACGCAAGGGAGTGGTAGGCCTTTACCCCGAAGGTCAATCCTCCTGGAACGGCGACTCCCTGCCGGTTTTCGGCTCAACGGCGAAGCTGATCAGGCTTTTAAAAGCCCCGGTCATTCTCGCCCATTCCAGAGGCGCCTATATGACCAAGCCGCGCTGGTCCTACTTCCGGCGGGAAGGACGAATGGAAATCGAGTTTTCCGAGCTCTTTTCACCCGAAATGCTCAAGGATATGAGCGTCAAGGATATCGACGAAAAACTCAAAACCGCCATCAGCCACGACGATCCGGCCTGGGCCCAGGCACGCCGAATCGCCTTTCGGCACCCTCGGCGCGCCGAAAGCCTCGAACTCGCCCTCTTCGCCTGCCCGGCCTGCGGCGCTCTGCACAGCATCGCGTCCAAGAATGAGCAAGTGTTTTGCCGGCGCTGCGGCTTCTCCGCCGAGTACGGCGAAGACGGAAGCTTCAGACTGCTCGGCAAAGGCGATTCTCCGACAGGCTTCGATTTCGGCATCAAACCAGTTTCCGGCGAACTTCTCTTCGAATCCTTAAAAACCTGGGATCTTTGGCAAAAAACCTACCTGGAGCAGAGGATAGCCCGGGACTTTTTGGTGAACCCCGAACAGCCCATTTTCAGCGACGAGCGCGTGAGCTTGCTGCGGGGGAAACGAATGGACACCATGGATCTCCAGGGCAAGGGCAGACTTTCCCTCAATTCGCGCTATTTGCTGCTGCGACAGCCCGGTGGGAGGGAAGTAAAGATCGAAGTCGCAGATATCGATGGCCCAGGTGTGCTCAAATGGAATTTCTTTGAGTTCTATGTCGGCAAAACAGTCTACAGAGCCCGTTTCGACGACAAGACCGCTTCGGGGTACAAGTACGCCATGGCCCTGGAAGCCCTGGCGGCACTGAGAAAAGCCGCCGGGGCCAAAGAAACCTAGACTCCAGACTCCAAGCGCAGGCGCTGATCCGGCATCCGGTCAAGGCCCCGCCTCGATGGCGCCCAAGCCCCTCATTTGCCCTCTTTGTACCAGATCTGGCCTGGTTTGGCGAAGCTCCGTTTTTTCGCGAGAATGACATAGGTAACCAGGACATAGAGCAAATAGAGGGCCGCTATGCCCATCATAAGCCAGAAGTAGAACATCGATCCCGACGTGTAGGCCTTGGCGGGCAAATTGATGGCTAAAATGAAGGGAATGGCCAGGAGGAAGGTAAGTCCCGCCGAGAGCATGTAATCGGAAGATACCTTGGTCCTGAACTCCGGATCCATCACCCTGAGCAGCGCCAGCCCCGTGGAGAGCGTCCCTGTGGAGACCCCATAGAGCATGAGCATCCGCTCGAAATGGTAGTCGTTGAACATGCGCGAGCTCATCCATGGCACGGTAAGGCATACGACAATGCCGCCAACCGAGGAAATCACGAGGATTGGTAGCCAGTATCGTCCCACAAAGACCAAGGAGATAGCCGCCAAGGCTCCAGTCACCATGAAATCCACCGAGAAACCCGATACCCTGGTAAGGGTATCGTCATCCAAGACATATCCCAAGCGGAGCAAATCGATTATGCGACGAGTGATGATCGCGCAGATGGCCGAGAAAATAAAGTTGATTCCCCAAAGGTTGGTCGCCAACTCCGCGCCCATCGAGCCGGCGAAGCCCAGAAGGAAGCTCAGTCCTTTTAAGAAGAGGAAGGAAAGGAAGTAGACCACGCAGACTATGGCGACATGAAAGCTTAAGGAGTCAATGGCTTCCGAGTCGGTGGTCATGCGGCCTCCCGAGGTTTTCGGCCTATCCCTGCCCACGACGCCGCTCATAAGATCCTTATCTTTCATGAAAGAAAGCATCTCGGGACTTACCCAGCCCTTGCGGATACCCATGTTTATGAGCACCACTCCGCCGAAGCAAGCCCAAATATAGCCCAGAGCGGCGAAGGTCAAGCCCACCGAAGCGCCTCCCTGAAAGCCCATGGTTTCCCAGCCCTTGCCGATGGCATAGGCCTGTCCCGGTCCCAGCGCAAAGCCCAGTGGCAGGTGCAGCCCAAGAGCGGGATGCACTTTGGGAAGGAAGACAAGGGTCAGAGCCAAGCCGAGAAGGGCCTGTGTAGCGTAGCCCATGAGTATGCCCGTGGACATGCCCAGGACGCCGCCGCCCTTATGCCCTTTCACTTTTGGGGGCGAGGAGCGCAGAGACATGGAAATAAAGGAAATATTCAGAAGATGGTATACCAAATCCCCCAAGCCATTACCGGCATACCCCATGGCCGGGAGCAGATAATTATAGACAGGAAGCAGGAGGAATCCCGCGGTAAGCGCGTTGGGAATCAAAAAGCGTTGGAAGAACCGAACCTTGGCACGAATAAAGGTGGCCAGTACCAGAGCTGTCGAGATAAGTCCAGCGTCTATAAACATTTTCCACGAAAAGTCCATACTGTGCTCCTTACGGGGGAATGGTAGGCGGAGATCGTAACCAAGGCAAGGGGGGCCATGACCCGAGAATAGTTCCTCGAAGCTTGTTGGTATGGTGGTGCCTGGGTATCCAGGGGACCATGTTTCTCTTATCTACATACACGCATAGCCAGGAAGATAATCCTGTCTCGCTAAAAGCGGTGTCCTCCTCCGTCGCTCCCAGGTCTCGCTCATCGCATCGGAAAGCTCAGTCAAACTCCGCCACGCGCGCCACTCCCATATCCCCTTAGATCCTTTTTTTTCTCCCCGCCCTTCCGTGCTTACCCATTCCATATTACTTCTCGGTCCTTCCCTCGCCCTGTGCCGCTTCATCGTATTATGCCAGTGCAGATACACGGACAACCGCTCCATCTGCCGATTCACATTTCTCCCAAAACAGACCGTTTCTCGCACATGTTCATGCAGATCCTTCCGCAGTTCCCTCTCCAGATAGTTCACCGAAAAAAGCCTATTCTTCGTGTCGCGCACCACCCGGGATGAAACCACCCGGTGCCGTATAACCCCTTCCCTCACGAGCAACGAAAGATGGGCTGAGCCGGCAAGCACCCTCACATAGCCCCGGTGTTCGTCGGTCCAGAGCGTGAACCATGGCCTTTTACTCCCCGCATACATGCGGAGCGCTTCATGCGCGATCCTAGTGAAGGACTTCTCTATCCCCCCCGCCTCCGCCCTCCATCTTGTCTCCAACATTTCCCGCCTTTTCTTCTGCTTTTCCGTCATCCTCCCCTTTCGCCTGATCGTCACATGATCGATA
>LVBN01000003.1 GCA_001603165.1 Spirochaetales bacterium Spiro_12 | reverse complement strand
GCAGTTCATAGAGCGAGGCTAATATCCCTTCGGAGAGGATATTGCGTCGAATATCCTCCATAGGCCAGATGCCCGCGAAGGCTATGAGGGTGAAAATTCCGGTATCCAGAAAGTGGGCTGGCACGGAGGATGCCATCGCCCTCAGGAAAAAAGCCTTTCCGTTTTGGGCTACCTTCAGTTTGGATAGAATCAGCGAGTTGAGCCAATCGCCGATCCAGTAGGCGCCGAGGGAGCCAAGCACGACTCTCCAGGTGGTGGAGAAAAGCGTTCCCATGGCCGCCTGCACCTCCGGGCTTATCCCGGGCAGGGCGGTGGTAAAAGCGAGCACGAGGCTCACCATCGCCTGGGCGATAAAATTCGCCCAGATGGCTTTCATGGAAAGTCTGTAGCCGTATACTTCGGTCATGAGGTCCGAGACGATGTAGACGGCAGGGTAGGTGAAGAAGGCTGCGGTTATCAGGAAGGGGCCGATTTGAATGAGCTTCACCACGGTGATATTCGAGACAATGAGAAGCGCGCCGTAGACTACCGAAAGAATGATAAAGGCGGGTGTGGCTTTTTCGGAAACCGAATTGCTCTTTTTCTCGTCCATTCCGATCCGTTCCTTATGGGTCAATCAGTCCGTACCGCCTATGGCTGCGCGCGCCGGCGGGAGGATGGTATCTGGAATCGGCGGCCGGTTCAAGGGATAGTTGCCGTACCGGCCTTACTGCGGCGATACCTTTCTCGCGCGAAAGATCATAATGTCCGGCTCGATAGAGCGAAGCAGTTTCAGGCCCGCCGGTTCAAAAAGGCGGCTCAGGCTTTCGGGGCTGAAAAACCCCAGGTGGGTGCTGTCCATCCTATACCACCAAGGGATGAAGGCATCGACGGTGTCGGGGACGAATCGGGTGCGTATGGCCAGGATCCCCCCGGGGGAGAGTCTGGCGACAAGGTATAAAAGGCTTTGCCTCGGTCTTCGTAGATGCTCGACCACTTCGTGGAGCGCGATGGCGGAAAACTTTCGCGCCCGCCAGACCCTTCCGGGGGCGAAATAAGGATCGTAGATCGAACATCCATAGCCCCTGGCCCGTATGAGACTGGGCAAGAGGGGAGGCTCTGCGGGACCGGAACCGAAATCGAGCACCGAGGACCCTGGCCGAAGATAAGGACTTAAGGCTTGATCGAGGAAGCGCTCCAGATACTCGCGGTAGCCTTTGGATTTTTCGTCGTTGGTATGGAGCAGATAGCGGGCTTTCTCTTCCTTTTTGTTCGGGAAGCACCGGGGCAGTAAGCCGACGAAACCGCATTCTTCGCAGCGAACATAGGTTTTGGTGGCGCCTTTGCCCTCAGCCGCGAAGCTTCGGGTGGAAGCGCTTTTGCAGAGCCTGCAGTGCCTTGGTCCTCTCATCGCTTATGGACCCACCAGCTCCGGGAGAATTTTTCCTCGGCAAGGCGATGGGCGAGGGCGAGTTCTTCTTCCTTGGGCTCTTCCCTGACAGGGTCCAGGCCCAGGGCGCTCACAAAGCCTTCTTCCAGGGCTGAGGCGGTCTCCGTGAAACCTACGGGCCGGCCCAGAATGGCCGAGAGCGATCCCACCCGGGCTTTAACGTCCTCGATAAGCTTTCCCTTCGCCTTCTCTTTGGGCACCATGAGGAGGGAGAACATCTTTTCCACGTCCACATCCAGGAGAATAGTACCGTGCTGTAGAAGACAGCCTTTTTTCCTGGTTTGGGCATTGCCCGATATTTTTCGTCCGGCGCTGACGATGTCATTGATCGGGACGAATTCGGAACCCACCCCCAGGATCGCCAAGCCTTCGACGATTCCGGCGCAGAGGATTGCGTAGGAATCGGTGATCGAATCGGGGGCCAGCCGATGTCCCTCGGGGATCACGATGCTATAGGTAACCTCGGTATCGTGGAAGACCGCCCCTCCCCCGGTGATCCTGCGCACGATGTCCACTCCTTTTTCGCGGCAAGCTTGGGTATCCACTTCTTCGTGTATTCCCTGGAAATAGCCCAGGCTTATGGCGGAGGGCGTCCAACCGTAGAACCGCAGCGTGGGAGGACAGGAGCCTGCGGCGACGGATTCCAGTATCGCCTCGTCCAGGCCCATGTTGAAAAACGCGCTATTTAGACCGGTGAATAATATTCTCGCCTTATCGGCCATGGAAGTTTCCTTCGATCAAAGATTGGAGCGCCTGGCCCGAGATGCCCAGGGTTTTGATTCCCAGCTTCCTGGCCTGGGTCTCGAAAACTTCGGCCAGGTCGCGGACCCGTACTCCCGACAGGGATTTTTCCAGGGCTTCGAAGCCTTCTTCGGGAACCGCAAAGAAGTCCCCTCTCACGGATATCCACCCTATCAGGCTGTCGCTGCCCGCCGGATCGCTGAGTTCGACGCTGACCCGCAGGAGCTTGCAGCCCTCGGGCTTGCCCATCGTCTCGATCCTCATCGCTTTCCCGCCTTCCATGCGTCGAAAGCATGGTAGCTGGTCCGGGCGAAAGGAGAGGCCACGACGGTGGAAAAACCCGCCGCCCGGGCATCCTGGGCATAGAGGGAAAAGCGGTCGGGATGGATGTATTCGACCACGGGGATTTCCTTGGGCGTGGGCTGGAGGTACTGACCCATGACGAGGATATCCACGCCGGCGCTGCGCAGCTCGGCGTAGGTTTCCCGCAGCTCCTCCCTGGTCTCCCCGAGCCCCAGAAGGATAGAGGATTTTGTGATGGATATTCCGAATTCCCGGGCCTGAACAAGGGTTTTCAGGCTTTTTTCGAAGCTGGCCCGGGCGTCCCGCACGCCCTGGAGCCGACGCACCGTTTCCACATTGTGGGCCAGCACATGGGGCTTTGCGGCGGCGACGAGCCTCATCTCCTGGTCGACATAGTCGGGAGTGAGCACTTCGATCTTTACCCTGGGATTCTTGGCTCGAATCGACCGAATGCAGGCCGCGAAATGGCCTGCCCCCCGATCCTCCAGATCGTCCCGGTCCACCGAAGTGATAACCGCGTATGAGAGACCCATCTCCTGTATCGCCGAGGCGAGGGCTTCAGGCTCGTCGGCTCGAAGAGGACGGCCCTCGGGAGCGGCGCTTACCGCGCAGAAGCGGCAGCCCCTGGTACAGACCTCTCCCATGATCATGAAGGTGGCGGTACCGCAGCCCCAGCATTCGCCCTTGTTGGGGCAACGGGCCTCGTCGCAGACCGTGTGCAGCCCGTGGCTGGCCAGGATATGATCCACCCTTTCCCATTCGTTGCCCGCGGGCAGCCTGACCCTGATCCAGTCTGGCTTGCGCTCTCCGGTTTTGGTTTCCATGAAAGGGAGTATAGAAAGGGGAGGGGGAAATGAAAAGGGCCGTCCGCGAAAACGGACGGCCACTGCTAGCGAGGGAGGGGATTGAACCCACGACCCAGCGGATATGAGCCGCTTGCTCTGCCAACTGAGCTACCTCGCCAAGGTCGTAGATTTATACCTGTTCGTCCTCGACTTCGTCAAGGGCTCGGACTCTTCGGCTTTACACCCGGTAATCGGGCCGATATACTCGGCCTGATTCTAAGTCAGAAGCAAGCGGAGCGTGAATGTCATCCACGGATTGGCGGGAAAAGAAGAGGGAAGAGGTCTTCGAAAGCACCCTGAGGGGTCTGCAGAACAGACGCCGAATCGACCCTTCCTTCACCCTGGAAGATTTGCGATCGGCCCTCAATCACTTGTATATCCTGGATGGCAACGATTGGCTCGGAAGGGGCGAGCTGGGAGATATCGTCTCCGCCGCCACGATCGCCGCCTACGAGCATTTTCAGAACGAATGGGAAAAATCGCTGGCCGATTTCGAAGACGAAGCCCCGAAAACTTGCAGCAAGGGGGAAGCATGAGCGTCGAGATCCGTAAAGTACGCACGAGGGCGGAGCTGAAAAAGTTCGTAGCCTTTCCCGAGACTATCTACGCCGATGAGCGGAACTGGGTACCATCCTTTCTCTTCGACGATATGAATACCCTTAACCCTAAAAAAAATCCCGCCTTCGAATTCTGCGAAGCCCAATACTGGACCGCCTGGAAAGAGGGAAGAATGGTAGGCAGGATCGCGGGGATCATCAATCATCGTTTTGTGGAAAAATGGGGGAAAAAGCTCGCTCGTTTCGGCTGGATCGATTTTATCGATGACTTCGATGTAGCCTCGGCCTTGGTGAAGACCGTGGAGGACTGGGCCAGGTCCAAGGGCATGGAAGGACTTCACGGGCCCTGGGGTTTTACCGACCTGGACAGGGAGGGGATGCTGGTGGAAGGCTTTGGCGAGCAGGCCACCTTCGCCACTATCTACAATTATTCTTACTATCCGGTATTCATGGAAAGGCTGGGCTATGCCAAGGAAGTGGACTGGCTCGAGTTCAGGGTGACGACCCCCGATTTCATCCCCGAAAAGGTCCTAAGGGTAAACGAACTGCTTTCCAAGCGGGCGGGGGTGAGAATCTACGAGTGGAGATCCAGGCGTGAGCTTATCACGAAATTCGGAGCCCAGGTGTTCGAACTCATCGACGAAGCCTACGCGGGGCTCTACGGGACCACGCCCCTGAGCCCCAGGCAGGTTCGGGCCTATATCAACCAATACCTAAACTTTGTCGATCCCCGCTTTACGAAAATCATGGTGGACGCCCAGGAGCGGCTGGCGGGCTTCGCCATCACGATTCCCTCTCTTTCGAACGCCCTGTATAAGTCCAGGGGAAGACTTTTCCCCTTCGGCTGGGCCCGGCTCCTTTTCGCCCTGCGCAATCCTACGAGCATCGATATGATGCTCGTGGCGGTGCGCAAGGAATACCTTGCCCGGGGCGCGGTGGCCCTTCTCATGACAGCCCTGAACAAGAGCGCCATCGAGAACGGGATAAAAGAGTCGGAGACTAATCCGGAGCTGGAGACGAATCTGGCGGTGCAGGGAATGTGGAAGGATTATCCGAAGCGGCAGCATAAGAGACGGCGAATTTATTATAAAGCGCTCTAGCCTATCTCGGGCTCCCTGATGTAAAGAGGGGACTCATCCTCGGCCGCCGGTCCATGGCTGCGGTACTGTCCGAGGGCGAGCAGGGCCATGGCGGAGACGAGACGCTCAGGCTTCAACGCTTCGATACGGAAGCCAGGTCGTTCAAGGCTGTAATCGGTAAATAAGTCGGCGGCCTGACCGACGAAGCTCAGCTCCTCCTCGGCGTCCACCAGGGCGAGAAGATTCTCGATCGAAATATCCAAATACTCGCTTTCCCGCCTGCCTTGCCGGTAGATAGCGGCGTAAAGTCGTTTTTTCCGGGCGTCCAGGACGGGAACCACGATTCCGCTCCCGTCCAGGGCGGAAGCGGAATAGGGTTCGAGATTCCCCGCGATGCTGTGGGCGATACAATCCAGAGTGGGCAGGGCTACCCAGGGCTTGCCCAGGGCGAGGGAAAGGCCCTTGGCCGTGGACATGCCGATCCGCAGTCCGGTAAAGGAACCGGGACCTTTCGTGCAGGCGATCAGATCCAGCGAGGCCACCGGGAGGGCGGCCTGTTCCAGGCAGCGCCCGATTGTGGGCAAGAGAAGTTCGGTATGGCGGAAGCCCTTTTCGGCGAAGCTGAAGACGCGGCCATCGTTTCTCGCCAGTCCCACAGTCAAGAGATCCGAGGAGCAATCGAAGGCGAGGAGGTTCATGGGATCAGAGCCTCCAGCCACGGGCCTTTGAAGGTAAACCGCCGCTCTCCGGTGGGGCTCATCTCTATTTCGATAATCGCCTTGTCCGTATCGATACTATTTTGCAACTTTTCGCTCCACTCGATGAGGCACAGGGTACCCGGAACCCCCAGAAGTTCGTTTCCGCCGATTTCCTCGAAATCCGCTTCCCCCCGCAGTCTATATGCGTCGATATGGCGCAGAAGCAGGCGTCCGGGATATTCGGAGATAATGGTATAGGTGGGGGAACTGATTTCCTCTTCTATGCCCAATCCCCGGGCGATGCCCTTGGAGAGGGTGGTTTTGCCCATTCCCAGACCGCCCCTGAAGGCGATAACCGCGCCCGAGGGCGCCGCGGCTCCGATACGTTCGCCCAAGGCTATGGTTTCTTCCCTGCTGTGGCTAATAAAGGTTTTCACTCCTCATCCCCTGCCGCCTGAAGAAGACTATCGCCGGTGCGGCCGTTTAAATGCTCCGGGGCAAGTATACCCTTTTAGCCCGATTCGCGACCAGCACCTTTTGTAAACGTAAAATCTTCTTGCGCCGCTCCCCGATGAACCTTATACTGAAAATACAAAAAGTTTTAACGCCCGGAGGGAGGTCGATGACAGAAAGTGGGATGAGGTTCAGGGCATCGGACGGTAAAATTCTCGCGTATCGGCGCAGCCTTCCTTCTTCGACTCCAAAAGCGGTGGTGTTGGTCGGGCATGGAATGAACGATCACAGCGGACGGTATATCGAATTTGCCGAGGCCTTGGCGCGAATCGGCATCGCGGCCTATCTTCCCGATCTGCGCGGCCATGGCGATACGGATACCGGAAAGAACAGAGGGTATCTCGCCGACAAGGATGGATTTAGAAGAGTATTGGACGATCTGGTGGAGTTGGGGGACTTCGCCGCGAAAGAACAAGGTGGGGTGCCGCTTTTCTATTTCGGACATTCCTTCGGCGCGCTTTTGGGAATGGGGCTCTGCAGCATTTACGGCAAGTACCTGGATGGCGTCGTGCTCTCGGCTCCTCCGGAAAAGCCTTCCGGGTTCTTGCGCGCCGCCGGCAGGCTGGTCGTCGCCATGGGGAGCAGGGTTCTCGGGGTTCATGCGCCCGGGAAGCTTCCCAGGAACATGAGCTTCGGAGACTATAACAGGACGGTGCGGTCGGCTCGGACCGGTTCCGACTGGATCACCCGGGATGGCCGCGTCGTCGACGCCTATCTCGCCGATCCCAAGTGCAATTTCGTGTGCAGCTATGGCTTTTACGCCGATCTGATGGATGGCTTGGACCTGGTCTACGCCGCCGGTTTTCTGGAGAGCGTGCCCACCAACCTGCCGATCTACCTCTTTTGCGGATCCAGCGATCCGGTTATCGGGATGAGGCTTGGTTTCGATCGCTTGGTTCAATCTTTCAAGACCCTGGGGATCGTCGATTTCGAATCCCGTTGCTATGAAGGGGCCAGGCACGAGACGATCAACGAACTCAACAAGGATGAGGTGATTTCCGACATAGAGGACTGGTTTTCCCGGCATATTGCACAATAGCGGCCGATGATTGCATAATTGACTAAAATTAAGGGTTTTCGGCTTTTCCGCCGTATAGGGCTTATTATTGACCCGCCACCGGTCCGCCGACGCCCCAGGTCGAACGAGTGAGGCTTCCGAAGTGTTCATCCGGTATTCGCGCGATAAAAAAGGCAATCTTGTCGAAAAAGCCCTCGTCTATACTGAATCGGAGCACGGAATCCACAAATCCATGATCGATCCCGACGCCCTGCGCATCGTTGAGCGCCTGAAGGCGGAAGGACATCAGGCCTATATCGTGGGCGGCGCTGTGCGAGACCTTGTCCAGGGCAAGAGCCCCAAGGATTTCGATCTGGTGACCGACGCCCTGCCCAACAAAATAAAACGGCTGTTCCGCAACGCCCGGGTGATCGGCAGGCGTTTCAGACTTGTGCACATCATGGCCGGCGGACAACTCTTCGAGGTGAGCACCTTTCGATCCAATAAAAACGGTTCGGTGGGCAACGAGTTCGGTAGCATGGATGAAGATGCTCTGAGACGGGATTTTACCTTCAATGCCCTGTATCTCGATCCCACCGATCTGAGCCTGGTGGATTTCGTGGGTGGGTACAAGGATCTGCGGGCCAAGAAGATCAAACCGATAATCCCCCTTGGTTTGATATTCAAGGAAGATCCGGTACGGATCGTCCGTTGCATCAAATATGGGGTTTCGGCGGGCTTTCCCATTCCCTTCAGCCTGAAAAGGGCAATTCGAAGGGATTCCCGATTGCTGGCCGACGTCAGTCCCTCCCGCATGACCGAGGAATTCTTTAAGATTCTTGCCAGCGGCAAGGCGGAGGATGTGTTTCGAGCCCTGGTGGAGTTCAGGATTCTCCATTATTTCGTTCCCTCGGTCTGGGCCAGGATGAGGGAGGATATCGCCTACGCGAACAGGCTTTTCGCCGATCTCAACAGCCTCGATAAGCAGAAGCTGGAGCTGGAAAATACCATCGCCGAAAATGAATCGGCAAATCAAGGCCAGGGTGGAAAATCCAGGACCCTTTCGGTGATACTTTCCTATTTTTTAAAATCCTTTCTACTCTCCGATGCGCTGAGCGTCGAGGATTCGGGGGAGAAGTTCAGGGAGTCCCTTCTCGCGGCCAGGGCCTTTATTCAGCCCCTTAATCCTCCGAGGGTCGACCTGGAGGCCGCGGTGCTCATGATCTATCGCAACTCCGGTCTTTCTCCGCTGCAAAAGCCGAAGAGAATACGGCAAAGAAAAGAGCATAAAAACAAAAAACCCGCGCCGGTTGATTCGGCGGACTCGACACAACTGATCTGATTTACTCCCCCGATTATTGCGTCGCCTTGTATAAAAGCTATAAGCATAAAACAAATCTGACGCTATAAGCCGAAAGGTCCTTTCATCCCGGCGTTTTCGTGTTAAGAAAATGGCAAGCGCAGAAATGCTTGTCATCGTACTCGAGCATGGGCGGCACCTCGCGTTTACAAAGGTCGAAGGCGTGGATGCAGCGCGTATGGAACCGGCAGCCGGCCGGCGGCGAGACGGGGGAGGGCGCGTCTCCCTCAAGAAGTATCCGATCCTCCTGTCTGTCGGGATTGGGAACCGGAATGGAGGAAAGCAGTGCCTGCGTATACGGATGCAACGGTTTGTCGAAGAGTGCTCGCTTATCGGCGGTTTCGACGATTTTTCCCAGATACATGACGCAGATTCTGTCGGAAATATGTTTTACGACAGAGAGATCGTGGGCGATGAAGAGGTAGGTGAGGCCCTGGCTGCGCTGCAGGTCCTTGAGAAGGTTTATAATCTGCGCCTGAATGGACACGTCCAGGGCGGAAACAGGCTCGTCGCAGATGATAAGCCTCGGTTCCACAGCCAGCGCCCGGGCTATCCCGATTCTCTGACGCTGTCCGCCCGAAAACTCGTGAGGATAGCGATCGATATGCGTCGAGTCGAGACCGACCATCTTTAAAAGTTCCCGGACTCTCGGTTTCATCAGTTTCCGGGTGAAAAGCTTATGCACCAGAAGCGGTTCGCC
>LVBN01000002.1 GCA_001603165.1 Spirochaetales bacterium Spiro_12 | reverse complement strand
GACCTGTCCTCCTCGACCACAAGGACATAGAGCCAGGGAGATCTGGCCGCGGCGTATTCGATGAGGCTTCGATGGCCGAGGGTGAAGGGATTGCAGTTGACGACCACCGCGGCGGCACCCAGAGGCTTCCCGGCGGTTCGATTCCTCAGCGCTTCCAGCCAAGGCCCGATTCCCTCCATGCCCCATTCGAGGAGGGCCACGCCCTGACCGCCCGTCGAGGCGATGAGGGAAAAACCCATCGCTTCGAAGCGGCGGGCTTCGTGGGTCTTCGTATATAAGAAAAGCTGTTTCTTTCCGGCTTCCACCGCCCGCCTTATGAGCGAAGATACTATGGCGGCGGCGGCGCCCTCGCCTTCGCAGGCGTCGGTTACGGCGATCCCTTCCAGCACCGAACCAACCAGGGATCCCGTGGCTACCAGGCTATCGTTTTCGAAGAGACCTAGTACGATATCCTCCCTGTCCGGGACCGAGAGGCCCCGCGATTCGAGGAGGCGTTTCCGCGCCGCGAACTCGTCGCGGCCAATAAGGATCCTTTCTTCCCAGCCGAAAACTCTTGCGCCCATCGATCCTCCTCTTTTGGGGCCGCTACCGGCCAGCGGCGAGTTCGCGGCGCGCGGCGTTGAGCGCCCCGCCGGCGAGAATCAGGTCGACTTGCCGACCGGACAAACCATGATGAGCCGTAAAGGTCGCACCCGTCGTTTCGTTTCGGATCTCGAACCTGTCCATGGAGAGCCCTTTCCCGATATTCCCTATGGAAAGCCTATCCCCTTGCGAGACTAGTTCGCGGTCTTCCCTATGGTCGAACACCAGGGGCAAAATCCCTGAGTTGACCAGGTTCTGCCTATGGATTCGCGCATAGGATAGCGCGATGACAGCCTTCACGCCGAGAAACCTGGGCGACAAGGCGGCATGTTCCCTGCTTGAGCCTTGGCCGTAATTCTCGCCTCCCGCGAGAATGCCGCCACCGGCCTTCAGCGCCCTTTGGGGAAAGTCCGGATCGATAGCCGCGAAACAATACTTTGAAATCTCGGGAAGATTCGAACGCAGGGACATTATCTTGCTCCCCGCCGGGAGTATATGGTCGGTGGTGATATTGTCGCCCATGGCCAGGAGCACTTCCCCTTCCATGCTGTCCGCGATGGGTTCGAAAACGGGCAGGGGCGCGATGTTCGGACCGCGGCGGACACTCAGAGCGGCGTCCCTTTCCTTCGGGAACACGAGCATGGAATCATCGCTTACGAAACGATCCGGAGTCCGGACCCCGCCGGAACCCGCGAATTCCCTGGGGTCGGTGATGACGCCGCGCACGGCCGAGGCCGCCGCAGTCTCCGCGCTCACCAAATGGACGAGCGCCGATTTAGTTCCCGAGCGACCCTCGAAGTTCCTGTTGGAGCTGCGCAGGGAAACCGCGCCCGTGCGCGGCGCCTGCCCTATGCCGATGCAGGGGCCGCAGGCGCATTCCAGAATTCTCGCGCCGGCCTTTACAAAATCGGCCAGAATGCCGTCCCTGTTTATCATAAGCAAAGTCTGGCGCGAACCCGGCCCGATGACCAGGCTTGTGTTCCGGGCCACATGGCGCCCTTTGAGAATCGAGGCGCTCACGGCGAGATCATAATAGGAAGAATTCGTGCAACTTCCGATAAAGCACTGATCCACCGGCTTGCCCGCCACCTGGCGAACCGCGACGACGCTGTCGGGCATATGCGGCAGGGCTATGAGGGGTTCCAGCGCCGAAAGATCGATGACAATCTCTTCGTCGTAGCGGGCATCGGGGTCGGCGGCAAGGGGGATATAATCCATACCCCGCCCCTGCGCCTCCAAAAATCTCTTTGTCGCCTCATCGCTGGGGAAAACCGATGTGGTAGCCCCTAACTCGGCGCCCATGTTGGCGATAGTCCCGCGTTGCGGCACGGAAAGGGACAAGACCCCCTCGCCTGTGTATTCGAGAATCTTCCCCACGCCGCCCTTGACCGTGAGCCTCCGCAATATTTCCAACACGATATCCTTGGCGCTCACCATAGGCGAAAGCCTGCCCTTTAACTCCACGCGAAGCACCCTGGGCTCCGGAAAGGAAAAAGGAAAACCGGCCATGGCCAAGGCGACATCGAGACCGCCCGCGCCGATCGCCAGCATACCCAGGGCTCCAGCCGTAGGGGTATGGCTGTCCGAGCCGAGCAGGGTCTTGCCGGGAATTCCAAAACGCTCAAGATGTACCTGATGACAAATACCGTTCCCCGGCCTCGAAAAAATGATGCCGTATTTTGCCGCCATGTCCTGGAGAAAGTCATGGTCATCCGCATTCTCGAAACCCACCTGGAGGAGGTTGTGATCGACATAACTCACTGAAAGCTCGGTTTTGACCCTGTCCACGCCAAGAGCCTCGAATTGCAGATAGGCCATCGTACCCGTAGTGTCCTGGGTCAGGGTTTGGTCAATTCTTACCAAGGCCTCTCCCCGCGCGCCATCCTCCTTCCCCTGTCCCTTGACCCTGTGACTATCGATCAGCTTTTGTACGAGATTCTTACCAGCCACGATGCCCTCCTTAACAAACCAAGAAAATTCCACTTTACAGAACCACGACCCTGATCTATTATACACCTTGTATACAGAATACGGAATACCGAATTCTGTATATTTTTACCAAGCCCTCTTTCCCGCAGGGGGAGAAGAAATGGAGGTCTTCCGTGAGCTTCTTAAAACAGGTACCTGATCTCCGCGTTCAGCCAATGCGGGAAGTCATTTACGAACATTTACGAAAAGCCATTGTTTACGGGGAACTGCAAGCCGACACCACCTTTACCGACCAGGAAATAGCCGATGAATTCAATGTCAGCAGAACCCCCGCCAGGGAAGCGTTGCAGAAACTCGAGAGCAACGGCTATATCGAACGGGTCCCTATGAAGGGCAACAGGGTTCTGGGCATTTCCCCCTATGAGCTGGCTCATTCGTTCGCGATCCGCAAGGCGCTCGAGACCCTGGCCGTCAAGTATTCCGCCAGGCGCATCAGCGACGCCGAGCTTTCTAAATTGTCAAAAATTCTCGACCAGTTAGACCATATCCGCGACACCCTCACCGGGGAAAAACTCCTCGAGGCCCTTTTCCCTCTCATCAAAAGCTTCAACGAAACAGCCTTCGAAGCCTGCAGATCGGCGAGGATACTGGAAAACGTATGGGCTCAGAGAGAGGTGTTCGACCGCTACCGCGTCATGCGCCTCGTGCTCCCCAAGCGCATCGAAAAAAGCATCCAGCGCCGGCGGGATCTTTATAACGCCTTCATGGCCCACGACCCGGAACGCGCCAGCGCCATCTGGGCCGAACACCTGGACGAATCCTTCGTCATCTGGAAAGAGCATTCCGGCTTTGCCGAACAGCTCAAGGATTTCCAGTTCTTTTAGGCTTTCTCCGAACGGCGGTCCCGCCGTTACGGATGACGGCATATGTTTAATAAGGAGGTGTTTGTATGAAAAAGTTATCGACCCTCGTTCTACTCATCGCCCTGGTAGGCGTCGTTTCGACCGTGACGGCCGCGCCGAGCTGGAAGCCCACCAAGACCATCGAGATTATCGCTCCCGCCAACCCGGGCGGCGGCTGGGACATGCTGGCGCGGGTGGTCCAAAAGTCCTTGATGGACGAGAAGCTTGTAGAAAAAAACATCATTGTCGTCAACAAGCCGGGCGGGGGCGGCTCCGTCGGGTGGACCTATCTCAAAGGCAAAAAGGGCCAGGGCGAATTCCTCGCCGCCACATCGACCCTCATTATGCTGAACCAGCTTTTGGGAACTTCCGAACTCACCTATAAGGATTTTTCTCCCATCGCGATGCTCCAGGCCGAGTGGATAGCCGTGGCGGTGGCCGCCGATTCCCCTTACAAGGACATCAAAGGCCTCATGGAGGCGTTGAAGGCCAATCCCGCCTCGATCCCCGTCGGCGTCGGCCCCTCCCTCGGCAACAACGACCACCTTGTTTTCCTCCAGCTGGCCAAGGCCTACGGCATTGATCCCTCCAAGGTCAAGTTCATTGTCTATCCGGGAGCCGGCGGCGAAATCGTACCCGCCCTTCTCGGCGGACATATCAAAGCCACTGTGATCGGATTGGCGGAGGTGCTGGAACAGCACAAGGCCGGTAAGATGCGCGTTCTGGGAACCAGCGCCGACAAGGAACTCGATTTCCTCCCCGGCGTCAAACCCTTCGTGGAACAGGGCACCGACCTCGTGTTCCCCCACTGGCGAGGTCTTATCGCGGCCCCCGGCCTTTCGCCCGAGCAGATCGCCTACTGGGACGATGTCTTTGCCAAGATGGTTCAGACCAAGACCTGGAAAGAACAGATCGCCAACCTCGGATGGTCGAACTTCTATCAGAATTCGGCGACCCACACAAAATATCTCGCCGACCAGACAAAGGTTTTCGATGAACTGCTGACCTCCGTCGGCCTCAAGAAATAAGGGTATTTCAAATCCTATGAAAGGGAGACACAGGTTTGTGTCTCCCTTTCATGTATCACCCACAGTTTCGGCGCGTACGCAGGAGGTGCTAACGTGACCATGAACCTTATAACCGGAATTATCGCCGTCGCCATCGGAGGCATCTACCTTGTCACCGCGATGCTCCTTCCGGAAATGCGGATGGGCGACAGGCTCGGTCCCAAACTCTTTCCGACCCTGGTGGGAATCCTGGCGATACTTTCCGGTCTCGTCCTCGTCATCCAGGAACGGAAGCCGGAACGACGGTCGAAAAAGGCCGACTTCGGCTTCGTCACGCACAGGCAAGTCTGGATCAAAATTCTCCTCACCACCGTCGTGGGCATCGCCTACGGCCTGGTCATGGACTCCCTTGGCTTTCTCATTCCCACCACACTCTTCATGCTCTTCATTTCGACCCTTATCAACAGGGGCCGGCTGGTCCAGAATCTCGTACTGGCCGTCGCCTTTTCGATGATCACCTATGGCGTGTTCGCCGTGGCCCTCAAGCTCAGCCTTCCCCGCGGTTTCATCGAACAGATGCTGCCCTTCTAAAGGAGACGGAAAGCAATGCAAGACATATTCAGCAATCTGGCTCTCGGACTACAGACCGCCATGACCTGGACCAACATCCTCTGGGTGGTCATCGGCGGCTCATTGGGAACCATCATCGGCATGCTTCCCGGCCTCGGTCCCGCGACAGGCGTGGCGGTTCTGATCCCGATCACCTTCGGCATGAATCCCGCCACCGCCCTCATCACCATGTGTGCCGTGTATTACGGAGCCATGTTCGGAGGTTCCCGCGCCTCCATCATGATCAATGTTCCCGGCGACGCCTCCGCCATCGTTTCCTGTTTCGACGGTTACCAGATGACCAAACAGGGGCGAGCCGGACCAGCCCTGGCGATCTCGGCCATCGCCTCATTCATCGGCGGCATGATCGGCATGGTCTTCCTTGTCTTCCTCACCCAGCCCATCGCCGCGGCAGCCCTGAAATTCGGTCCGGCCGAGATGTTCTCCCTCCTTCTTTTCGCCCTGGTGGCGACTATCACGCTCTCGGAGGGAAACTTGCTCAAGGGCCTCATCGCCATAGCCTTCGGACTCATGCTCTCGACCATCGGCATCGATGGAATGACGGGCATAATCCGCTTTACCTACGGCGTTGAAAGCCTGAACGACGGCATCGACTTCCTCGTGATCATCATCGGCGTCTACGCCGTGACCGAGGTGTACAAGAACTTCAAAGACACAAACGCCGTCTACAAGCTCGATTCGAAATCCATCGGAAAAGTGTGGATTTCCAGGGAAGACTGGAGAAGAAGCTGGAAACCCATGCTCCGCAACTCCCCTCTCGGCTTTATCATCGGCGTTCTTCCCGGCATGGGCGGTTCCATAGCAACTTTCATGTCCTACGCCCTGGAAAAAAACCTGAGCAAGCGCCCCGAGGAATTCGGCAAGGGCGCCATCGAAGGCCTCGCGGCCCCCGAGGCTTCCAACAACGCCTGCTCCTGCGGCGCCATGGTTCCCCTTCTTACCCTCGGTATACCCGGATCGGGAACCACCGCGGTAATGCTCGGAGCCCTCATGATGCTCGGCGTCAAGCCCGGCCCCACTCTTTTCACGGATCATCCGGAAATAGCCTGGGGAGTCATCGCATCGATGCTGATCGGCAATATCATCCTGATTATCATCAATCTTCCCCTGGCCATTCCCCTTGTCCAGATCCTCAGAGTGCCCACCCGCATCATGCTCCCCATCATCATGGGACTGGCCTTGATCGGAACCTTCTTCCTCAACTATAGTTCCTTCGACTTCATCATCGTCATGATCGCGGGAATTATCGGTTATATGTTCTCTAAGTTGGAAATCCCCCTGCCTCCCCTCGTCCTCGCCCTCATACTCGGCGGGGCTTTCGAACAGAACCTCAGAAACTCGATGGTCCTTTCCGACGGCAACATCTCCATCTTCTTCCAGAAGCCCATCTCCGTGGTCTTCCTTGTCCTCGCCGCCGGAACCCTCGTCTACGCTCTCCTGAGAAGGAAGAAACACGCCGCATGAAGACTAACAGCTATTGGGGCCGCCCCCGGCGGTCCCTGCTCTACATCCCGGGCAACAATCCCGGCATGATCCAGAATTGCGCAATTTATGGATCCGATGGGGTCCTCCTCGATCTGGAGGATTCCATTTCCATTTCCGAAAAGGATTCGGCCCGGAAACTGGTGAAACACGCCCTTTTGAGCCTCGACTTCGGCTCGGTGGAGCGCATCGTCAGGATCAACGGCCGGGACACTCCCTTTTTCGAGGCTGACCTGGCGGACATCGTACCCGCCGCGCCGGAAGCGATACGATTGCCGAAGGTGGATTCGGCGACAGACGTGCTGGAAGCCGACAGGATAATTTCGAGGATCGAAGCCGAGCGGGGTCTGACCCCCGGCTCGGTGGGCATTCAGGCCATGCTCGAGACCGCCCGGGCCATCGTCAACGTCAATTCCATCGCCGCCGCCTCGCCGCGCCTCGTGGGGCTCACCCTGGGCGGGCAGGATCTAGCGGCGGACCTGGGCATCAAGGCGACCAAGGAAGGACTCGAACTGCTCTTCGCCAAGAGCGCTGTAATCCTGGCCGCGAAAGCCAACGGGCTGGATGCCTTCGACACGGTATATACCGATGTGGCCGATCTAGAGGGCCTGGCCCAAGCCGCCGCCCTCAGCGTCTCCCTGGGCTTCACCGGCAAGGCGGCCATTCACCCCTCCCAGATTCCGGTGATCCACGCCGCCTTCGCCCCCGAAAGAAAAGAGGTGGCCAAGGCGGCCAAGGTGGTCGCCGCGGCGAAGGAAGCGGAAAACCGCGGATTGGGAGTCATCGCCGTGGACGGCAAGATGGTGGACGCCCCTGTCGTGGCCCAGGCTTCCCGGATTCTGGAATTAGCCAGGCTCGCCGGCATGGAGGTTCCCGAGCTATGAATTTCGATTGCGTAAAAAACTCCCTGGGTCGCCTTGTGCCCCGCGAAGTCCCCGGATTGGGCGACCTGGCCCCCTTTGCCGGGGCCTATGCCAGGCTGGATGGCTCTTATGTCTGGACCCCCGCGCCCCGAACGCGCAAGGTGCCCGCCCCCAGCACGAACAAGGTCGCGTCGAGCCTACGACAAGCCATCGAGCGCTCCGGCCTTGCGAACGGCATGACTATTTCCTTCCACCATCACCTTCGCAACGGCGACGCGGTGGTCGATATCGTTCTCTCCGAACTGGAAAAAATGGGGATCCGCGACCTGACCCTGGCCCCTTCCTCTCTGGGCGACTCCCACGACTGTGTCGCCGATGCCATCAGGAAAGGCGTAGTCTCGCGCCTCAATACTTCCGGTGTTCGGGGGGAGGTGGGCAAGGCTATCACCAATGGCCTGCTCGAAACGCCCGCGATAATCCGCAGCCATGGCGGAAGGGCCCGCGCCATCGAGGAGGGTAGTCTCCATATCGACGTGGCATTCCTCGCCGCGCCGGCCTGCGATCGTCTGGGCAATATGACAGGCTCGGCGGGAAAGACAGCCTGCGGTTCCATGGGCTACGCCATCCACGACGCGAAATACGCGGATCACGTGATCGCGGTGACCGACAACCTTGTCGCCTATCCTCTTTCGCCGCATATATCGGTGCCCCAATATCTCGTGGACCAGGTCGTCGTCGTCGACTCCATCGGCGATCCTTCCCAGATCGCCACCGGCGCCACCAGGATAACCCGGGATCCCGTGCAGCTTCGCATCGCCGAATTGGCCTTCGAGCTCATCCGTTCCTCGGGCTATATAAAGGAAAACTGTTCTTTCCAGACCGGCGGCGGCGGTCCGAGCCTGGCTGTGGCGCGCTTCGTCAGGGATTACATGAAGTCGGAAAATATCATCGGCGGCTACTGTATCGGCGGCATCACCGGCTACATGGCCGATATGCTCAAAGAGGGGCTCTTCCGCAGCCTCTTCGACGTGCAAAGTTTCGACGCCGCCGTCACCAGTTCCATCGCCGGCAACCCTTATCACATGGAAGCCGATGTTTCCTGGTACGCCAATCCCTTCAACAAGGGCTGCCTGGTAAACGACCTGGACGTGGTGGTGCTCGCCGCCCTGGATGTGGATGTCGATTTCAACGTCGACGTGCTCACCGGCCACGACGGCGTGCTCCGCGGCGCCTCGGGCGGCCATTCCGACACGGCGGCCGGCGCAAAGCTCTCGGTTATAACCATCCCCTCCATGCGCAACGGTGTTCCCTCCATTAGGGAGCGAGTCCAGACCGTGGTGACTCCCGGAGAAACCGTCGATGTCATCGTCACCGAAAAGGGCATAGCCATAAACCCCCTGCGCGAAGACCTGCTGGCCAAGGCGAAAGACGCCGGCCTGCCGGTAGGGGACATCAGGCGGCTCAAAAGCGAAATAGAGAGGACGACGGGCATACCTGACGATGTGGAATTCACCGACCAAATCGTCGGACTGGTGGAATACAGGGACGGAACGATCATCGATTCCATCCGGAAAGTGAAATAAGAAAAAGCCCGGCGAAAGCCGGGCCCGGGTTTTTCGAGGAGAGTTTAATGAAGGAGAAAGGTATCATTATCATAGCCGCGATACTCGCAGGCGCCTGGCTCGGCGGCAGACTCAAGCTCCCCTCCGGTTATCTCATCGGCGGCATGATTGCCGGCCTCATCGTCAAAGGCATTGTCTCCTCCAACGTACCCTCGGGAAGCGCGCTTTCGATCATCTCCCAGATTCTTGTGGCGTATATCATCGTTTCGAACTCCAACGTGGAGGTCATAAAACAGCATCCCGAGGTCGTGCCTGTGGCCCTCGCCTATATTTTCGTGCTCAGCGCTTTCTGCCTCGGCCTCGCGCTCATTCTCAACAAGGTCTTCCACTTCGACATAAGAACCGCCATCTTTGCCACCGCCCCCGGAGGCTTGTCCGGCATGGCGCTCTCGATGAGCGACTCGGGGGCCGAGACGCCCATTTCCATGATGTTTCATCTCTTCAGGATGATACTCGTCATGGTCACCACCCCCCTTCTGGCTTCCATATTCTACAAATGACAAATTCCAGCGATCCGGGCGGCGGTTCGGCCGCCCGCGGCCCCGGCGGCAGGTTCCGCCTCGCCCTTGAAGAAGAAAAACCCTTGCAGATCATTGGCGCCATCAACGCCTACGCGGCCATGATGGCGGAACGCGTCGGATACCGGGCGGTGTATCTTTCCGGCGCCGGCGTCGCGAACTATTCCTTCGGCCTGCCTGATCTCGGCATGACTTCCCTGGAGGAGGTACTCTCCGACCTGCGCCGAATCACTTCGGCGACCGCCCTGCCGCTCCTGGTCGATATCGATACGGGCTGGGGAGGCGCCTTTAACGTCGCCCGGACCATAAAGCAGATGATCGCGGCGGGGGCCGCCGCCGTCCATATAGAGGACCAGGTGGCGCAGAAACGCTGCGGACACCGCCCCAACAAGGCCATCGTTTCTACCGGCGAAATGGCGGACCGGGTAAAAGCGGCGGCCGACGCCAAGACCGATCCCGATTTTGTCCTCATGGCCCGCACGGACGCCCTGCAGAGCGAGGGCTTATCGGGCGTGATCGACCGCGCCTGCGCCTATGTCGAGGCGGGGGCCGACGCCATATTCGCCGAAGCAATGACAAATCTGGAAATGTATGGAAAAGTCTGCGCTGCCGTAAAGGTGCCCGTCCTCGCCAACCTGACCGAATTCGGCGCCACGCCGCACTTCAGCAGAGACCAGCTGCGCGGCCAGGGCGTCGCGATGCTCCTCTACCCCCTCTCGGCCACCCGCGCCATGCAGCGGGCAGCCCTGGAGGTGATGAGGGCGATTCGCCAGGATGGGAGTCAGGAGAGGGTTCTCGGCCTCATGCAGACCAGGGCCGAACTCTACGACTTTCTTGGCTATGCGGCATACGAGAAAAAGCTCGATAGTCTCTTTGGCCGCGGTGGAGTTCGGTAAATAACTGCCCTTTACCGCCCGGCTCAAGCCTTGGCGACAAGCTTTCCGTACTCTACCGCCGCCGCGTAGCCCGCATCGTCGGGGTTCCACTGGTTCTTCAGACCCTCGCCCACCAGCTCGAAGCCGCCGGCCTTGAGATTTTCGGCCAGGACCTTGTTGCCCTCGCCGGACCAGCCGTAGCAGCCGAAGACGCTGGCTTTCTTGCCCTTGAATTTCAGGCCCTTGATTTCCTCCAGTATGCCGGCCACCGCGGAGAGGATTCCCTGGCCGATGGTCGGGGAGCCCACGAGGACGGCCCTGGAACGGAAGATGTCGGTGATGGCGTCGTTCTTGTCCGATTTGCCCACGTTGTGGAGCCGGACGTCGGTGGAGGGAGAGGCTTCGACGATGCCTTTGGCGATGCCTTCGGCCAGCTTTCTGGTGCCTCCCCACATGGAGTCGTAGATAATGGTGATTCTGTCTTCTTTGTAATCCTTGGCCCATTCGGCGTACTTGGTGACTATCTGCAGCGGATCATTGCGCCATATCACTCCATGGCTGGTGGCGATCATGTCCACGGGCAGGTTCATACCCACCACTTCGTTGATCTTGGCCGTGACCAGGGGGCTGAAGGGGGTGAGGATGTTGGCGTAGTACTTGATGCATTCGTCATAAAGCTCGTCCTGGTCCACCAGATCGTTGAAGAGCAGTTCCGAGGCGTAGTGCTGGCCGAAGGCATCGTTGGAGAATAGGATGGCCTCGCCGGCCAGGTAGGAGAACATGGAGTCGGGCCAGTGGAGCATCCGCGCCTCCACGAAGACGAGCTTCTTGCCCTTGCCCAGATCCAGCGAGTCTCCGGTCTTCACCACATGAAAGTTCCAGTCTTCGTGGTACTGGCCTTTCAGGGACTTCACCGCGTTGGCGGTACAGTACACCGGAAGGCCCGGGCGGCGCCGCAGCAGTTCGGGCAGGGCGCCCGAATGGTCCACCTCGCCGTGGTTCTGCACGACGGCGTCCAGCTTGTCGAGAATCCCCTCGGCCTCCAGGTTGTCCACGAACTCCTTGGCGAAGGGGAGCCAGACCGTATCCACGAGGACGGTTTTCTCCTCCTGGATAACATAGGAGTTGTAACTCGAGCCCTTGTGGGTCGAGTATTCCTCGCCGTGGAACTTCTTGAGTTCCCAGTCGATCTTGCCAACCCAATACACGTTGCCTTTCAAATGTTTTTTCATGGATTTTCCTCCTTCGCGGTCTTTCTTCCTCCCGGGGTTCTGCGGGAGCGATAAAGATCTATCCACCGGTCCAGATCGAACCAGGTGGCAACTTCACCCATCAGGGCATAGGGTATCGCATCCGGCTCGGAAAAGCGAAGGCAGCTCTTACCCATGTCGGCTTTCTTCCCCACCCGGGCTTCATGCAATTCCAGAAAGCGTTCGAGGAGCGCAGGCTCGGCATAGAGCCCCATATGACAGAAGGCCAGGTGCCGCTTCTGCCAGGCTATGGAAATGAAGGGCAGAGGCGGCGGTGGACGTCAAGTGCTCCTCCAGGGGCCGGAAGCGGGTTCCAATTTTATTTGTCGCCCGCTCCGCACGATTGTCTCTACTGTGAATATAGTAAAACGGAGCCACTTTCAAAAACCCGCTGCTTTTTGAAAAGCCTCGGCGGCTTAAATTGCCGCGTATGAACATTTTTCCCGAATTTTTCATCGCGGATGCCGCCTAATTGGACAAAGACGACTAAGCCGGATACAATCATTTCATGAAAGTACTCATGATCAACGGCAGCCCCCATACCCAGGGCTGCACAAGAACCGCCCTCGCCGAAGTGGCCAAAAGCCTGGGGAAAGAGGGTATCGAAATCGAAGTGCTCAATATCGGCACAAAAACCGTCCGCGGCTGCGTGGCCTGCGGCAAGTGCGCCGAACTCAAGCGTTGCGTCTATGAGGACGACCCGGTCAACGAGATTATCGAAAAGGCCAAGACCGCCGACGCCTTCGTCTTCGGCTCTCCTGTGTATTATTCATCCGCCTCGGGACAGATAACCTCCCTCATGGACAGGCTGTTCAGGGCCGGGGGAACGCACTTCAAGCACAAACCGGCCGCCGCCGTGGTGAGCTGCAGGCGCGGGGGAGCGACAGCGACCCTGGACCAGCTCAACAAGTACTTCCTCATCAGCAGCATGCTCGTCGTGGGTTCCCAGTACTGGAACATGGTGCACGGCAACAAGCCCGAAGAAGTGCTTCGCGATCTGGAGGGCACCCAGACCATGAGGACTCTGGGGCTCAACATGGCCTGGGTTTTGAAGTCCCTCGAAGCCGGCAGGAAGGCGGGAATCGAAAAGCCCCTCCTCGAAGCCCAGATCAAGACGAATTTTATCCAATAAAATTCTGTTCACTGTCGCCGCCTTCGTTGT
>LVBN01000001.1 GCA_001603165.1 Spirochaetales bacterium Spiro_12 | reverse complement strand
TCGAATCCCTTATGGAAATGGCCAGGGGCGCCATCAACCGTTCCCTCGCCATCCTGCGCAAGCGGGCTTCGACCTTCGTCCGACCTGTTCCCGGACGGTTTTCCATACCCGAAGCGGCCCCGTCGGTGGTGGGTTTCGAAGAATTCGCCCGCCGGGCCGAGCTGGCAAGTCCGGGAATCCTGGAGAGCTCGCGCGATCTCGCCGCGGCCCGGCATCCCGACGACAGGGTTCGGCAGAGCCTTGTCGTTCTCCAGGCCCTTCTGCCTTTCGCCGGGATCGAAGGCCCGGCGGCGGTCATAGGCTTTGCCCCGCCTTACTATCCCCGGGCTGAATTCGATCAGGAAAAGAACGCCGGCTTTATGAATATCCTGCGCGGGGTCATCGCCGACTTCTCCAAGGAGACAGGCGAAAGCCTACGATTACGCCCCTATTTCCCAGGAATATCGGACATGAGCTTTTTATCCTTCTCGGACAGCCCCGCCCAGCGCGGCTATGTGAAAAACATGAGTCCCGTCCCCGATCCGACCCCCGGTCCGACCGAGACCGGCTTGGCCCCCATCGGCTGCCCGGTGATAAATCTCGGTCCCTGGGGGAGGGAATACCATCAGTTGGGCGAACGGGTGCATATGGAATACAGCTTCAAGCGAATGCCCGTTCTGCTCTCGAAGCTGCTGACCGCGGTGCTGGGTACGGAAGAATAGCGACATGACGGCCCTGGGGCCGTAAGCCGCGAGCTAGACCCAAATACGTCTTTTGAGATAAGGAAGCTATGAAATCAGAAATTGCAACCGTGATTTTCGACTGCGGTCAGGTTATTACCCATAGGCAGAACAAAGATATCGCCCGGGCTATGGCCGACCTTCTCGGTATCCCATGGGAGGATTTCCCCAGGGCTTACGTATCGGTGCGGGGTGAATACGACCGGGGCAGCCTGGACGCCCTGACCTATTGGGGCATGGTCGCCGCCCCTTACGGAAAACCGGTGGATCGCGAGCTGGCCGGACGGTTGGCGGTTTTGGACATGGACAGCTGGTTCAGCATCAACATCGAGGTGGTCGATACCATCATCAGGCTGAAGAATGAAGGCTATCGTCTCCTCATGCTTTCCAACATGAACTGGGAAGGCAAGGAGCGTATGTTCGGCCCGGCCCGGATAGTCCAGGACAGGGACTGGATCGCCGCCTTCGACGAGATACTCCTCTCCTGCGATCTGGGGCTGATCAAGCCCGAGCCTGAAATTTATAGGATCTGTCTCGAAAAAGCCCGGGCCGAGCCGGAGCGCTGTCTTTTCATCGACGATATGCCCGGCAATATAGCGGCGGCCCAAGCGGCGGGCATGCGTACAATTCTTTTCAGAGAGGGTATGCCTCTTGGCACTATGCTGGCCGAGCGCTATGGATTATTCTAAAGCGAATGGCAGGATATTCACAAAACTCAACGGCAGGGAGGAGGCCATGACCTATGTTCTATCCTTGGGCGGTTCGATAGTCGCGCCGCCCGAGGGCCCGGATGTCGAATTCATGCTCCGGTTCAGGGCAGGCCTCGCCTCCTGGCTCGACGCCGACGCCTCCCGGCGCATTATTCTCGTCGTAGGCGGCGGGGGCCCCGCCAGGACGTATCAGAACGCTCTCAGGGAATTCTGGCGCCTGAGGGGCGAAGGACCCTCGGGCGGCGCGGCCAAGGACGCCGACCTGGACTGGCTGGGCATAGCGGCGACCAAGATAAACGCCCAGTTCGTCAAAGCCGCCATGGGAGAACTCTGCGAGGACGAAGTGGTGACCGATCCCTCGGGCCCGATCGTTTTCACCGGCAAGGTTCTCGTCGCCTCGGGCTGGAAGCCCGGTTTTTCCAGCGATTACGACGCCGTGCTCTTGGCTGAGCGCTTCAACGCCACAACTTTGCTCAATCTCTCCAATATCGCCAAGGTCTACACCGCCGATCCCAAGCTCGACCCCGCAGCCCGACCTATCGACGAGATATCCTGGGAGGAGTTCCGCGGCATGGTGGGATCGGTATGGAAGCCCGGAGCCAATCTCCCCTTCGATCCCATAGCCTCGGCCAGAGCCCAGGCCTCGGGCGTTAGGGTAATTTGCGCCGCGGGTAGAAATATTCCCAATACAATAGCTATCTTAGACGGAAGACCCTTCGAGGGCAGCACCATTGGCGCCACCAACGCGGAAGGATCGGCAAGGAGCCGTCGATGAATGAGGAAAAAAGCCTGCGTTCGGGGAATGAAAGTCCTTTCGACCTTCCCCGCCTGCGGGACCAGGCCATGGACCTTTTGACCGAAGCCTTCGCCAACGGGACCTTGAGCCTTGAAGAGTACGAGCGCAGGGCCGGGCTGATTCAGAAAGCCATGCTCCCCTCGGAGATAACAGGACAGATCGCGGGATTGCCTCGGTCCACAGCCCAACGAACGGAGAACCCTGCGGCGAGAACCGAAGCCAGGCCTTCCAGGGCTTCGCGACCCATGCCCGACGGGCTCGAGCTGATTCCCGTGGAGGAAAAGAGCGGCTCCCCCGAATTCTCCCTCTGCATCATGGGGGACAGAAAGCTCGCCGGCGACTGGCTCAATTCCGATCAGGCAACCTCCTTTACCCTCATGGGGAGCACCACCCTCGACCTGCGCGGTACGGTCCTTCCCCCGGGAAGACTTAAAATAGACGCGATGGCCATTATGGGAGAGATTCAGATCCTCGTGCCGCCCGGACTGCCGGTGAAGATGTCCGCCTTTCCCTTCATGGGCGAGGCGACGGTCAAAGGGTCGGTGGAACAACGCATCGTTCCGGGCATGCCCTGGGTGGATGTCTCGGGCATTGCCCTGATGGGCTCCATAGTGGTCAAGGTTTTATAAAAGGCCACCGCGAAAAAAGGCTTGGACAGGAGTGTCGGGCCTTTTTCATATTGAGGAAGGAAAACAGACAGGGGAAGGAAACAAATAAAGTCATTCGACTTTCCCTCGCCTCGGCGCCTTCCCGCCGGCCTCACATTATCTTGTTATACTGACTATAATTATTACTCCACGCCCCGCTTTAGATTTTGTCGATCAGCATCGAACACTTGCCCGAGGGAATGGGCAGGGTTTTCTTCTTTTTATTGAGAACATTGATGGTGAAATAGTAGAGTTTTTCGCTTTCCATGTGGATTTCCCAACCCCTGCCCGATTTGGAGGAGAGGATGGTGACCATGTTCCGCTTGAGGGAGAGGTTTTCGATCCCCATGATCTCCAGGTTGGGGATGATCCAGTCCACGGTTTTTCGAGGCAGGGAAGCGTAAAGCCCGAGGATATTCTCGATCATCAGGGTAACCGAAGCCAGACCGTTAAACGGCAGGTAATGAGGATACGGCCATTCGGGATGCCCCTCCCAGACAGCCTTGCCTTCGGCCTGGGGCTGATAGGCCCCCCAGACGATAGGCTTGTAGTCCTTCTGATGCCCCTCGGGCGGCGCCGAGGCGTGCATGGAGTCGAGGATGAAATACAGATGGCGGATTGCGCAGTCCCGGGCGAATTCGTAGAAGTTGTATTTCTCCAATCCCTTTATCACCATAAAGCTGAAAGCGGTGATTACCGAGCCCCTGTAGCCTCCGCCCTTGCGGTCGAAAGCCGGATGATCCGCGGAAAGGGTGGGGAAAGGATTCTCCAGGCCGAAACAAGTCGGATCCTTGAGTTTGGAGATGAGCTTTTCGGCTCTTTCCTCATTAGGAATCTCGGCGAGCAGCAACCAATACGAGCCGATAGTCTTGGTCTTTACCTGCCGTTCCGCCTCATCGAGATCGTAATAAAAACCGTCCTCGATATTCCACATTTTGCCGTTGATCCGGGTTTTCAAGGAAAAGTAATCCCGCTTGAAAAGGAACGACACGTCCTTGTCGTTCAGGATATCCCCGAGCGCCGAGATATAGAGGGCGTTCATGGCCATGACGGCGTTGAAATCCACCATGTAGCGGGCATCGGCCCTGGGGGAGTTGGACATCCCCGTCGAGGCCACGGGCGTCGCGTACAGGCCGTTTTCCCCCTTGAAATTCTTCTCCAGCCAGTAGTAATGCTTTTTGAGCGCGGGCATGACGTCCTTCACCCGCTTTTTGTTCGCCGTCTTGTGATAGAGGTTGTACTCCGCCCAGGCGAAAAGAGGAAGGGCGAGGGCCTGGGGATTTTCGGGATCGGAGAGGGCTTTTCCGGTCTGGATATCGTAGCTGGCGCGGATGGCGCCGTTCTCTTCCTGCATGCTGTAGAGGGCGTCGAGGCCGTTGGAAGCCGGATAGATGCGGTTGCTGTACACCAGGAAGAAGGAAGAAAATGCCTGCTCCATCACGTCCAGGACAGCCCGCTGCGGATAGTGGAAGAACTTGATTTTTTCGAAGGGAGTGCCGGCGCCGCCCGATGTCCAGCAGTCCGATGCCCAGGCCCAGGTTCTATCGTATATCTCCACAAAATCCTGATCGTAGAAGTGGATTCGCGGAAAGTCTTTCTTGTTCAAATATGGCCCCTCTCCCGGACGATTCCGTCGACCGCGGCGTCCCCGGGATCGGGCGCAGCTGTCCGCAAAGCTTCTCGTTGATTGAGCTTCGCTATCAGGCTGTTGGAAATTTTCACTATAATGATCTTCATAGCCTTTGTCAAATTTTATCGCCCATTAACGCTTCAGGAGTCGGAAGTTTTCCTTCGCAAACGCACTATACAATCGTCAAGTTCGGCTTCTCCCTTAACAATATCTTCCGCCAAAGCCCTGCAATCGGGGGCTCCGCAAGCCCCGCAATCCAGCCCGGGCAGGCTGGCCGCCAGTTCTTCGAGCCTTTCCGCCATGGCCAGAGCCTTTTCCAAATCCCTGTCCAGCACCATGACAGGCTTGGGCGGCAACTCTTCTTCCCACTCCAGCGCCTCGAACCCGGCGTCAGCGGACCGTCCGATTCCGGCGGCCGAGGGACCTTCGTCGAAGCCGCCATTGAAGCTCCGGGCTTCGGGAGCTTCCTCCCCCTTCTGGCTCACCGAGACGGCCTTTATGGCGGTCCTGGCCACATGGGGGTTCGCCACGACCATCGGACCGCCCACGCAGCCTCCGGGGCAGGCCAGAGCCTCGATATAGGGAATGTCGCCCAACTTTCCGTTGTCTATTTCCTCGAGCAGGGCGATCAAATTGTCGATGCCATCCACGGAAACCGCTCCCGGAACGTTGAGCGCTTCCAGCTCCCCGTCAGATCGCGCCCATCCAAAGCCGCCGCCGAGGCCTTCGATTCTCCCCATCTTTGAAGGAGGACCCGAACCGGCGCAAGTCGATTCACCGGCAGCTTTTCGTCTTTGTATCGCCTTCTTGAGGGGAGCGTAAATATCCTGAAACGAAAATACCGCGTCCACCTCGGATCGCACATAGCCCAGGGGGTTTCTTATCGCGGTCACCTTGGAGGTACAGGGGCTAATAAAAAAAACGCCGATCCTGGGCTGTCCATCGGTCGTCCTGTTCGCGCCCCGATTCCCTTTATCGCCACCCCCGGCGATCGAAGCCTCGAGCCTCCGCCTCAGCTCCCTCGCGGCTATCTCAAAGGGTGGAAGCAGGTGGACGAGCTGTGGTATGAGGGAAGGAAAGCGCAGCTGCACGAGGCGCACAACCACCGGGCAGGCGCTGGAAATCATGGGGCGCGGCCCGGCTGCGTCCAAATACTCCTTGGTCGCCAGGCCAAGGCGGGCCGCGCCCCATGCGACATCGAACACCTCGTCGAATCCAATATCGCGCAACGCTAAGAAGACAGTATCAGGCGCCGTGTCAACCCCGAATTGCCCGTAGAGCGAGGGAGCGGGGAGGGCAACTTTGATATCGTAGCCTTCCATGACAGCCAAGGGATCGGAGATCCATTTTTTCGCCCCCTTCGGGCAGGTGCGTATGCATTCGCCGCAATCGATGCAACGCTCTTCAGCGATGTGCGCTTTTCCATCCCTTACCCGAATGGCCTGTGTCGGACAACGTTTGATGCACGTGGTGCAGCCGACGCAGAGTTCCTTGTCGAGATATACGGAGTGGAAAAAATTGCCTGTCTGGGCCTCGGGCCGCATATCCGCACGCGTCTTCATCTCTCGGGCCCGGTCTTCGAAAGGTTGAACATCAAGGATATTCTGGTGCCCGCCCCCGGCTCTGAATCGACGATCATGCTATCGGCGTTCCTTTTCATATTAGGCATGCCCATTCCCGCGCCGAATCCCATGCTCCGCACCTCCTCGCTGGCCGTGGAATAGCCTTCGGTCATGGCGAGTTCCAGATCAGCGATACCGGGGCCCTTGTCCTGAAACAGGATCTCAACCTTATCGGTGCTGATTTCCAGCTCGGCACTCCCGCCGCCGCCGTGGATCGCGATATTCATTTCGCCCTCGTACATGGCGATGGCGATTCGCTTGACCAGGTTCTGATCCAGCCCCAGCCGGGCAAGAAAGCGTTTTGCCTCGGTGGAGGCCTTTCCCGCCGCGGAAAAATCCATGGAAGGAATCGTAAAGCTTAACTTCACCGAAAGCCCCTAATCGATTCCCCGCACCCCACCCCCGCGAAGTCCGGCTTCGTAAAGCCTGCCGCAGGCGAGGAACATGGAGTATTTCGTCGTCATAAGGGTCATGCCCATTTCCTTGGCCATCTCCACAAGGTCGGCGGTGGGTTTTTTACCCCTCACGAATACGACGACCTTGATATCCAAAAGATCGGCGGTTCTCAGGGCCTGGGGATTCATCAGGCCGGTCAAAAGCACCACCCTGTCTTTTACGAAGGCCATGACATCGCTCATCAGATCGGCCCCGCAGGCGGAGTTGAGATCCAAACTCAGCTGCTCCTCTCCCGCGAATATCTTGGCATCGAGAATCCGTACAATATCTTCGACTTTCATCGTGTTCCTCCATGGAGCAAGCAAACCTTCACATACAGGACCGAAAGGGCAGCATTCGCGGCGATCATAGGGGCATCCTGCCTCTGAAGGATCGGGCGAGGGTAAGCCTGTCCGCGTATTCCAAATCCCCTCCCACGGGAATGCCTGTGGCGAGCCGGGTCACCCGTACCCCTTCCCGCTCCAACACCTTTCGGATATACAGGGCGGTCGTATCGCCTTCGACGGTCGGGTTCGTCGCGAGCACCACCTCCTCCACCGCGGATCCCTGGTTTTCGGATGCCGAATCCGCGGAAGCCCCTTCGTCGCGGCTTTCCCGCACCCGCCGCAGCAGCGACGCGATGCGCAGCTTGTCGGGTCCTATGCCGTCCAAAGGTGAAAGCAGGCCGCCCAACACATGGTAAAGCCCCTTGTATTCCCTGGATGCCTCAATGGTCAACACATCCTGGGGCTGTTCCACCACGCAAATCATGCGGTTGTCCCTGTCCAGGCCCGTGCAGACCGCGCAGGGGTCCACTTCGGTATACGATCCGCAAACGGAACAGAAATGGATTTCAGCCTGCAGGGAGCTTATGCGCTCCGCCAAAGCCTGGGCATAGCCCTGATCGGCCTTGAGCAGATAATAGGTCATTCTGAGCGCGCTCTTCCTGCCTATGCCGGGCAGGCGGGTCAAAAGCGAGACCAGATCCTCGATCGCCTTCATTGACCGGCTCCGAAAAAATCCCCCGAGCTGAAGCCGGGGGGCAGCGGCATGCCGCCCATATAGTCGGAAAGCTGATCCCGTATGGCTTCCTGCACGCGTTGCGCCGCATCGTGATGCGCGGCGCGTATAAGGTCGGCGATGATCGTCGGGTCGGAAGGGTCGACTATCTCCGCCGCGATCTGACAGTCGATCATCTCCATATCGCCCGAGAGTGTGATTTTCACCATGCCGCCACCGGCCTGGCCGGTGACACGAATGGCGGCGGTTCTCTGCCGCAGTTCATTCGCCTTGGCTTGCAGGGCCTGGGGATTTTTAAGCGCGTTCAGAAGATCGGATAATTCCATGTATTCCTCGCTTGTATTCCTCGCTCGATTATAGGTCCGGTTCCGTATTTTCCACGCCCTGGGGTATGTCGGCGAAACCTTCGAGTTTGCCCTTGAAAAGGCGCTCGACCAGGGCTATGGATTCCTCTTCTTTTCGATTCAAGGTAAGGGACGGCTCCGCCTTGGGGGATTCGTCCCGATCCTCGTTCCGGACCGCGGCCTGCGGCGCCTTTCCCATTGCATCCTGGAGCGTCGCTTCCCTGAATGCCACAGGCCTGGCCTGCGACGCCGCGATTGTCCTTTCCCGGGCCTCCGCGGCCTGAGCCTCGCCCGCCAAACTCACCTCGAAACGGCAGGCCGAACCCAAGCGTTGGGACAGGATTTCCGCGATAATGCCGGAAAACTTTTCCAGCATATCCGCTTCCATGCGGGAAGTCACGAGAATCGAAAGTTTCCCGGACCCGAGGAGCCAGGAGCGGCTTTTTTCCAGGGCCGCGCCGAGCATGACGTTACTTTTTCTGATATGGGCCACCAGTACCTTTTTCAATCCTTCGACATCATGAGGAGCAAGGATCGGGGCCTGCGCCTGGAGCGAGGTCTCCGGGGCGGGTGTTTCTTTTACGACAGCCGGGGCATTTGCGGGAGACTGCGGCACGCTTGGTCCGGAAGAGGCTTTGGCGATTGTGGTCGGCGACGACGCTCCCGGACCCGGCACGGCGCCCCTTTCGAGATAGTTTTTCAGCCTTTCCACCGACCGGGCGAGATCGGAGGGTTGTATGTAATCCAGGATATGGGAAGCCTTGGCTACCACGAGATCGAGTTCGTACCGCGGATCTATGCTCTCCTTAAGGTTCCGATAGGCGGCCAGGAACATGGAGAGAAGCTTTTCGATCATCTCGCCGCTCAAGGCCTCTCCGATGGCCAGATCGAAGGAAGAAAGAGGGGCGCCCAGCAGGCTTTCCCGGGTGATGCCGTTCTTGAGCAGCAAGAGCGCCCTGCAAAACTCCACCGAATCCGAGACAAACTGCTCGGGCGATACACCGGAGGAGAGAATATCCTCCAGATCGGCGAGGGCGCCGGCTCCGTCGCCGGCCACGAAGCGGCCGAAAAGACCGTTCATTCTGTCCTGGCCCACGAGACCGAGTTTTTCCCGGATCAGAGCGGCGCTGATATTCCCTTCCGAAAAGGAAGCGATCTGATCGAAGAGGGTGTAGGCGTCCCGTACCGAGCCGCCCGATTCCCGGGCTATCCAGAGCAGGGCCTCAGGTTCGGCCTTTACCCCGATATCAGCCGCCGCGGACCGCAGGAGCTCCACCAAGGTTTCGGGCGGCACAAGCCTGAAAGAAAACTGCTGGCAGCGGCTTTTTATGGTGGCCGGAACCTTGTGGGGCTCGGTGGTGGCGAACATGAAGACCACATAGGGGGGCGGTTCTTCGATAGTCTTTAAAAGGGCGTTGAAAGCGCTGGTGGAAAGCATGTGGACTTCGTCGATGATATAGATCTTATAGCGGCTGGAATTGGGCGGGAAAAGCACCTCGTCCTTGATCTGCCTGACATTCTCCACCGAAGTGTTGGAGGCGCCGTCTATCTCTATGACATCCAGCGAAGAACCGGCGGCCACGGATTTGCAGGCGTCGCAGACTCCGCAGGGCTCGGGCGTCGGGCCTTTTTCGCAGTTGAGCGCCTTGGCCAGGATGCGGGCCGTGCTGGTCTTGCCGCAGCCCCGGGGGCCGGAAAAAAGGTAGGCGTGGGCGATACGGCCCGTTTCGAGGGACTTTTCGAGGGTTGCGGCGACGAATTGCTGTCCCGCGAGCTGCTCGAAGGTTTGGGGTCGTTTTCTTGTCGCGGTGACTTCGTAGGACATGGTTTTAAAAATAGCACGAGGACGTATGAGGGTAAAGCACTCGAAGCGCAGAAAGCCAGGCGCTCTGCGGCACCGCACCTTTCGAGTACCGTTGCTTCCTTCCGGACCTGGCGGGTTCCTCGACGGTTACGAGCACAGTGCCTGGCTTTCTGCGCTCAGAACGCTATGCGGAGAGAGAGGGATTTGAACCCTCGGTACCCTTACGGATACACGCGACTTCCAATCGCGCACCTTCGGCCGCTCGGTCATCTCTCCAAAACAAACAAACACACCCTTCTTCGTCGCGGAGGCGATGAAAAACGGTTAGCGGAGAGAGGGGGATTCGAACCCCCGGAACCAATGAAGGTTCAACGGTTTTCGAGACCGCCCGATTCAGCCGCTCTCGCATCTCTCCAAACGAAGAATGAGGCTAAGAGGATTCGAACCTCCGACCTTCAGATCCGCAATCTGAAGCTCTATCCAGCTGAGCTATAGCCTCGTAAAACGGAGAGGGGGGGATTCGAACCCCCGGTACCCTTTAGAGGTACAACTCCTTAGCAGGGAGCCCGATTCGGCCGCTCTCGCACCTCTCCAGAACAACAGGAACGCGTCTTCGGAGCAGGGGGGATTCGAACCCCCGGTACCTCGCGGTACAACGGTTTTCAAGACCGCCTCCTTAAACCCCTCGGACACCGCTCCACGACAAAATAAAATGAATCGGCGAGAATCGACATTACGCGAAAGACCCCCGATTGTCAAGGTCCGGAGAAACCGCGGCCCGGCCGGCGCAAAGCAGCTGTTCTCGGGAAGAAGGGATATCGACATGATAACAGGATGTCACAGGACCAACGGGAAAATACCATGATACGGCAAAGCGCATAAATACCATCCATTCTTTTACCTTTTACAATGGAAAAAATCCCGTTAATCCTGTCCTCCCGCTATCCTGTCGCATCACATTCCAACACCGCCTTTAAAGGGGCAATTTCCCGAAAAGAACCTAGCCTATGCGGGCAAACTCCGGAAGCATCGCCATCGCCGCTTTGACCTCGTCTTCGGGATATTCGTAATCCTCCAGAAGGCCGGCGAAGTAGTCGGCGTAGCCCTGGAGGTCGAGCATTCCATGGCCGGAAAGGCCGAACACTATCACCTTTTCCCTGGCCTCTTCCCTGGCCTTCTCGGCTTCCCGTACCACCTGGGCCACGGCGTGGCTGGTCTCGGGGGCTACCACCAGGCCTTCGGATCGGGCGAAGAGGACGGCGGCCTTGAAACACTCCAGCTGGGGTACGGCGCTGGGGTTTAGAAGTCCTTCGCGCAGAGCCTGGGAAACCAGGGGAGCCATCCCGTGATACCTAAGCCCGCCGGCGTGCATGGCATGGGGGATGAAGCTGTGGCCCAGGGTGTACATGGGCAGGTACGGTGTCATGCCCGCCACGTCGCCCAGGTCGTAAGAATATTTTCCCCTGGTGAGGCTGGGGCAGGAGCTGGGCTCCACGGGGATGATCTCGATATCGGCCCCGGCCATTTTGTCGGCCAGAAAAGGAAAGCTTAAGCCCGCGAAATTCGAGCCTCCCCCGGCGCAGGCTATAATCTGATCCACCTTTTTTTCGCCGAATATGGCCAGTTGTTTTTTAGCCTCCAGCCCGATCAAGGTTTGATGGAGCATCACATGGTTGAGCACCGAGCCCAGGGCGTACTTGGTCTTGCCCGAGGGGTCGCTCACCGCCTCCTCCACCGCCTCGCTGATGGCGATACCCAGGCTTCCCGGGGAATCGGGATGGGCCGCCAGAATATCGCGGCCGGCCTTTGTCTGGGTACTGGGGCTGGGTACGCATTTCCCTCCCCAGGTCTGCATGAGATGTTTCCGGTACGGCTTATGTTCGTAACTGGAACGGACCATGAATACTTTGCATTCCAGCCCGAACTGGGAACAGGCGAAGGAAAGCGCCGACCCCCACTGACCCGCTCCGGTCTCGGTGGTGAGCTTTTCTATGCCCGCGATCTTGTTGTAGTAAGCCTGGGGCACAGCCGTGTTGGGCTTGTGGCTGCCCGCGGGCGAGACACCTTCGTTCTTATAGTAAATCCTGGCGGGAGTTTTGAGCGCCTTCTCCAAGCCATAGGCTCTATGCAGGGGAGAGGGCCTCCAGCGGTAAAGGATCTCCAGGACCTCCTGGGGAATATCGATCCAGCGCTCGCCGGATACCTCCTGCTCGATAAGATTCATGGGGAAAACCGCGGCGAGCTGTTCGGGCTTGATCGGTTGTCCGTCCCCGCCCAGGGGCGGCGGCACGGGATTGGGCAGATCGGCGGCCAGGTTGTACCAGGACCGGGGCATCTCGTGTTCTTGCAGCTGGACCTTTGTCATCATACGCGCCTCCTCTTTTTGTGCGTTTCTTTAGGTAGAAACACATATAAACCACAGAGGCGTCGTTTCTGTCAATAGATACACAAAACAATTTTTTTTCCCTGTCTATTGTTTATCCCCATGTCCGGGCGGTCAGGCCCTCTTCAATATAAAAACTTCGACGCGGCCCCATCAACCAGAATAGTCTGGCCGCTCAGGTAGGAAGCGGCGGGAGAAAGGAGGAAAGCGCCGACCTTGCCGAACTCCTGGACCTCGCCGATGCGCCCCAAGGGGATAGCCGCCTCGCGCTCGGTTTTTCGTTTTTCCGGGCTTTTGCCGGCCAGGGATGCCTCGTGCTCAATGAGCTTAACCAAGCGTTGGGTCATGATATTGCCCGGGGCGATATTGTTGACCCGTATGCCGAAGGGGGCCAGTTCGACCGAAAGGGATTTTAGCAGGCTGGATACCCCGGAGCGCATCACGCCGGAGAGAATGAGTCCGGGCCAGGGTTCCTTGACCGAGCTGGAGGTGATGGCGAGAATCGAGCCGCCGTTGGTTTTAAGGGAGGGAAGGACCGTTCGGATAAGCCGGACGGAGGACATGAGGGTAAGTTCGAAGGCGGCATACCAGGCCGCATCGTCGGCAAAGGATTGGAAGTTGCCCGCGGGAGGGCCTCCGGCGTTGACCAGAAGGCCCCAAGGCTCTCCCAGCGTCTTTTTGCCTTCGGCCACCCAATTGTCGATGGATTCGGCCGACGACATATCCAGAACAGCGCCCGCCACCTTGCCTCCCGACGCGGAAGCGACGGAAGCCAATTGCTTGAGCGCGGCCTCGAGGCGCTGGCTGGACCGGCCACCGAGAAAAACCAGGGCTCCATCGGCGAGGGCTGTCTCGGCGATGCTCAAGCCCAGGCCATCGGTCGCCGCGGAGGCGAAAACCACCTTATTCTTTAATCCGGTATCCATGATTCCTCCTAATATCGTAAAATGTATATATAAATTCGCTAGAAGGCTATCTCAAAGGAGCTATAGTCTCCCCTGGGCTCCCGCCAGGTGCAACGCACATTTCTTACCTCGGCATAGACCGGGCCCCGGTGCAGCCACTCCAGGAAGCTCGCCAGCGCTCCTTCCTCCCCCTGGGCCCAGACTTCGACCTCGTCGTCCTGGGTATTTCTCACCCAGCCCTGTATGCCGAGCAACCGGGCCCGCCCGAGGGTCGCGTAGCGAAAACCGACGCCCTGGACCTCTCCTTCGATAAAGGCGTGGAAAGCTTTCACCGCGCGGCTCTTTGGGCGATCCCGCCCCCCTGCCGGGAATTTCTGGCCGCCAGCATGCGCTCGACCGCGGTGTAGAGTTGGTTTTTTTCAATGGGCGGAAAAATATCCAGGCAGTGTCCCTTGGGAAAATCCGCGGAGAGCCTCAGGATTTCCACCTCCCAGGGAAGGCGCTCGAGGATTTCGGCCAAAAGCCCGGGCAGGCGGGAAGGGTGCAGGGGGGCGTATTCCCCCGCGGGCAGGTTGCGGGCCAGGGCGGAACCCTTGACGAGTCTGAGGTCGTGGAATTTGAGGCCTTCCATACCCTGGGCCGCGGCGAATTCGGCAGATCGAAGCATATCGGCTTTGGACTCGCCGGGTAATCCCAGAATAAGATGACAAGCCCGCTTCAATCCCAGGCCCCGGGATACGCGGGCCGCGTCGACAAAGGCCTGCGCGCCATGTCCCCGGTTTATCCGGGCGAGGCTCGAATCATTGGAGCTCTGAAGGCCGAGTTCGAGCCAGACTTCCATACCCCTGGCCGTATAGGAGGAAAGGAGCTCAGCCTTGGCCCTATCCAGGCAGTCGGGCCTCGTGGATACCACCATGCCCCTGAGGGTGCCCGGAGCCCTGGCGCCGAACAGGGCGACAGCGTTGTCGTAGACCTGGGCGAGCTGGGCGACAGGGAGGTTCGTGCAGGAATAGGCTTGAAAATAGAGGAAAAAGAGCCGAGCTCCATAACGGTTTCGCAGAAAGCCGAGACCCCGGGCTATCTGTTCGTCCAGGTCCTCCACCAGACGCCGGCCATCGTGCTGATACGCCGCAAGACCTGCGTCGGGCGCGCAGAAGGCGCAGCCTCCCGCTCCCCGGCCTCCTTCGCGGTGGGGGCAGCTGAAGCCGGCATCCAGTCCTATGCGCCACACCCGTTCTCCATGCCGTTCGGCAAGACGGTCGGAGTGGCGGTTAAATCGCGATTCCATGCTGCCCCCGCATTGTATTCGTCCTGTTCGGCTTGCCATTAGTCGGTCAAGATTATATCGTCATAACAATGAAGCCGGTAAAAACAGGATACACGCCATATATTCTCAGAATCCTCGTGATACTGGCAAGCCTGCCCCTCCTCTCCTGCTCTCTGCTGGAAAAGAAACCCGCCGTTCTCTGGACCGACAGCCCAGAGCTGCTTATAGCGGTGGAGCTGTTCAATGCTCAAAAGCGGGGATATCTCCTGGAGGCGCATTACTCGGAACAGCCATCCCGGGATCTGAACCAGGCGATAGTCGATAAAAAGCCCCTACCCTCCCTGGTGATAGGCCGGGGCCTGCGCAGCCCGCAGTTGGCGGAGCAGTTCATGCCTTTGGATTATTTATTCGGGGATATGGTTTTTTCCCGGGACTCTTTTTACCCCGGTCTTCTCCAGGCGGGAATGCGGGGGGGCAAGCAACTTTACCTGCCCTTGAGTTTCAACCTTATGTTGATCCTTGAAAAGAAAGGCGGTGCGGCCCTTCGAAATCTCAGGGAACACGAACGGACTATCCGACAGGAGGTGATTTCCCTGGCGGAAATCCGGCGACAATCCTTGCCCGGCGGGGAAGCGAGGCCCGCCGGGGCAGGCATCTTGGGTTTTTCACCCCGCTGGCCTGACGAGGATTTTCTTTTTCAGTGGGTCCAGCTCAAGCAAGCGGATTTTCATGAACCCGAAGGCGGAGAGTTGAGGGGGAAAAACACCGGCAACCGCATCTTGGCATGGAGGGAGGAAGCTCTTGTCCAGGCTTTGGAAGAGCTTAGGGAGTATACGGCGAAGGTCAACGGCTCTGCCGCCGAGGAAGACAGCTTCTTTTTTTCATATCTCTTCGCCCCGGGCTACAAAAACGTGGAATCGGGGCGAATCCTCTATTCGGCGATGGATTCGACGGAGTTTTTCGCCCTGCCGCCGGCGACGAGGGCTAAATTCGACTTTCACTATCTCATGGAGGAAGACCGTCTGGCGGTGCTGGAGGGGATCCGCTACGCCGCCATTCCGCGACAGGCGAGATCCAGGGCGGCGGCGGAAGCTTTTCTAAGCTGGTTTTTTACGCCGGAAAATCAGGAAGCGCTGCTCGAGGCATCGAGAAGCCTGCGCTTATCCGAAACTTCCTTTGGCATCGCGGGAGGTTTTTCTTCCCTGCGAATCGTGACCCAGACTATCTTCCCGCGTTTTTACGACGATTTGGCGAACCGGCTTCCCCCCGCCGAGGGGGTCATCGCTTCGAAGCCGTTGCCCACCTCATGGGAAAGCCTGTACAGGGCCGTGGTTCTTCCCTGGCTTAAAGATGAAGCCGCCCGGGATCCTGGATCGGGGGAAAAAGAAAGCTTGAACGTTCGACTGGAGTCTTTTCTAGATAGAAATCCCGGTTTTCGTTGATTCGCCGGTGTTTTCATCCACACCTTGCAGAGGGATGCCCGATTCTTTAGCTTCCGGAGGCGAACTCGTCCAGTACGGCGCCGAATTCGGTCAGGGTGGAACAGTGCACGGCCCTTTCCCTGAGCCTGGCCCCTCCCTGCCTTCCTTTGGAGTAGGCGCAAAATTGTTTGCGAAACTCAACACAAGCTGTTTTCTCCCCGAGAAAGCGCGCCGAGCGTTCCAGATGACGTCTCGCCGCGGCGGCTACATCGGCGTTTGAGAAGGAAGGTACCGGAGCGCCCCGGAACAAGGCGGCGGCTTCGGCGAAGATAAAGGGGTTTCCCATGGCGCCCCGGGCTATCATCACCCCGGCGCAGCCGGTTTCTTTGAGCATGGATAGGGCGGCCGGGGCGCTGAAGGCGTCCCCGGAGCCGAAAACCGGGATTCCGTCGGCTTTCAGCGCCCCGGCCAAGGCGCCTATGGCCGACCAGTCGGCCCTGCCTCCGTAACCCTGAGCCCTGGTCCGACCATGCAGGGTTATGGCCGCCGCCCCTCCCTCCAGGGCCGCCGCGGCGGTCTGTAGATAGTTTATGGAGTTCCCGTCCCAGCCCAGCCTGAGCTTGACCGTTATGGGCAATCCGGAAGCCTTACCCATGGCCGCGACGATGTCGCGAATAAGGGCCGGGTTTTTCAGCAGGGCAGAGCCCGAGCCGGTGCGCACGATCTTGGGCACGGGGCAGCCGCAGTTGAGGTCTATGAGCAAAGGGGCGCGGGCCGCCGCCAGGGCGGCGGCCC